>JBMOKV010000166.1:0-21014 GCA_049325495.1 Candidatus Rifleibacteriota bacterium
CTGATACGGCGGTTAGAAAGATGATCGATATCGTCAACGCGGCCGATGCCGTTTGAGAGGTCAATCAGATATCTGATTACGCCTACGATATCTTCGATGCAGAGAACACGGTCTTTCTGGGTTTTAATGACTTCAATGCCCTGTTCCTTGATGCGATTGAAAATATCTTCGCTGATTGCTTCGCCCTGTTCAACGATGATTTCACCGGTTTTGGGATCTGCAACTGAATCGAAGGCAAAACGCCCGACCAGATCAACGATACCCTTTTCAACGTCTGCAAGTCGGATTTCAGCATAACCTGAGTTATACATGATGCGATAGCCGCGGTTTTCTTCGCCAATTCGAATGAAGGCGGGAATTCGCATGGTTTCCAGCTGATCGGCAATCGCCTTGCGAATGCGCTTGCCGCCCTCGACCATGAGTTCCTTAGTGGCAGGATTAACGATATCTTTGAAAGCGACCTGTTCAGAGAGGCGATCGACAAGACGCAATTTTTTATCGATCTTGTAGCGGCCCACATCGCCAAGGTCATATTTCTTCGAATCGAAGAAAAGGCTTCTGATCAGCGCCCGGGCATTCTCTTCTACGAACAGATCACCCTGGCGAAGCTTGCTGAAAATGGTTTTAAGAGAATCAGTTACCGCCCGCGATACTTTATCCGGGCCATCTGATCGGCTTACCGACTGCTTGTCAAATTTAAGTGAACTGGCAATAGTTTCGTTATTGTCAAAAAGTTCAAGAATGCTTTCATCGTCGGAATAACCAAGGGAGCGCAGGAAAGAGGTTATGGGAATTTTTCTTTTGCGATCAAGTCTGACAAAAACCGCATCTTTCATCAGGTCCAGCTCAAATTCCATCCAGGCACCGCGATAAGGAACGATCTTTGCAGAGTACATTTTCTTGGCGCGATTGAAGCTGTAGTAAACTCCGGGGGATCGATGCAACTGACTTACCACAACACGTTCAGCACCATTGATAATAAATGTTCCGCGTTCGGTCATGCAGGGAAGATTTACCAGAAAAATTTCCTGTTCTTTAACTTCACCAGTCTGTTGCATGATCAACTGAACCCTGAGGTTCAAAGGAATCGAGTAGGTGAGATCTCTTTTTCTGCACTGGTCAGGGCTGTGCTTAACGCGGAAGGGAGTGTCTCCGATAAAGGCAATTTCACACTCTTTTTCAATGAAACTGCAATCGTCAAACAAACATTTTTTTCTCAATTTTACCTGAGGACAATTCTTGCACATCGGCAAGCCCAGGCTATAATCATTGTAATCAAGGCAGAGATTTCCAACATAATCCTGGATGGGAAATACTTCTCTGAAAACTTCTTCCAGCCCTTGTTTATCACGTTTGCCGGGATCCCTGCCGGCCTGGAGAAACCATTCAAAAGATTTCAGCTGGATGTCGATGAGGTTCGGAATATTGTCGAATATCCGATCTCTTGCCATCAGGAACTTCTTGGTTACAGGCTGTTGCTTTGTCACCATAATTCTGCCTTGCTCCTTAAATTAATTCGAATCAAACCGTTGTTTGCACAGACGGCTAAACAGAGAAAGGGCCTCTGCTGACGCAGATAACCCGATTTTTGTACATAAAATGAAAATTTGAAATAAAGAGTTTTCTGGAATAGATATAAGTTTTGTCAGTTAAATTTAACAATGCCGGCGTTACTCCGAAAACCATAGCAATTTATATGCCCATTCGCGAAATGGTTTTGAATTATAACACTCTGAATGGCGCTGGTCAACTTTTTAGAAATTTTTTTTTGCCAAATTTTGTAATCTGGCACATCATTAACAAATTATTGATAACAACGCAATTTTGCGCTATAATAATTAAATGCAAACCAACATTGATATTACCAAAGCATTTATTGAGACACCCGACGGGGTACTGTCAATACACCAGATCTCAAAAAAACTGGCTTTACCGTATGGAACTGCTTATAACCGAATCCATAACCTTAATCAACTGGGAATTGTCCAGATTCTTCCCCAGGGCAAGGCCAAGCTTTGTGCTTTGAATCCTGAAAATCCCATGACTGCAAGTCTTCTTGCCCTGGGCTCAGCACAAAAAACCGACCTTTTCCTGAAAAAATTTCCAGCAGCCGGGTCTGTTCTTAATAAAATAATCAAGACCATATACGAATCAGGCAAGGAATGCCTTGAATCAGCAATTCTGTTGACCCCCGAGCCTTTGAAAAATGTTTATGACCCGGAATTGGCGGCAAATTCTCCCGGTGAAATTTCCCTTGATTTTTTCTATTTGAAAAATTCCAGAGAATTTCCCGAAGATCGAATTGAATCAATGATTTCCACTTTAATCCCTCCCCATTCCAGCATTCGCGTTACCAGCATGTCCGTTGACCGTGAAACTTTACTGGGAATGTTAACCGAAAACGAAAATGAGGCTGGCCTTGCGGCTTATTCAATGCTCCATGAAGGAATAGTTCTTTTTGGCTATGAAAATTTTTATCGCCTGGTGCTGGAAGCCTTTGCCCGCAAACTTTCTTCTTAGAGTGATTAATTTACAATGAAAACAAAGCTTTTACTGTTCTGGATGCTTGCTTCGGCTCCCCTTCCCGTTTTCTCTCAGGAAGGCCGCGGCTCAGTTGCCCGATCGACAAATTTTGACAACCGGCTTTCAGAAGTTACCAGTGAAAAAATGACCACTTTGAATCCTGCCATGCAGGCTCAGCAATTTATTGAAATGGCAAGGAAGTTCATGGCAGACGGGAAATACGCTCAGGCCAAGGAAGCTCTTAAGACCGCCATTAGAATCGACCCGATGAATCCAGAGGCATGGGCATTATATGATGAGGCTCTAATAGCAGAATATGTTGAAATGCGGCGGCGGGAAAAACTTGAACCGGTAATCGAAAAAGATGTTTCACCTTTGTTCGAGATTAATCGTGTCGACACCTACATTCAGCTTGACACGCTTTTTGTGGTAGGTTCCTTGAAAAATCTTTCCGATAAATTAAAACAGAAAATCAAAGTTACCGCCAAAATTTTTGACGAAGACAAAAAAGAACTCCGTCGTCAGTCGGGCGAGCTGAATCTAGCTAAACGCGGACTGTCACCGAACGAGAGTTCTCTTTTTGAAATCCCTTTTAAAAATCCCCCGGCTGGGGCAAAGATTTTCCGTGTAGAAGTAACTGATTTTGAATAATCAGTCGTTTGGGTCAACCAGGCGAACCAATGTGTGCTGGCCATCGAAAATTCTTGCCAGGTGAGCCATTGCACCGACAAAGAAAACAAAACCCACCCAACGAAGCCATGAATTTTCCATCATGTCTACCAGGTCTTTTTTAAATTCTTTCATTTCCTCGGGAAACGCAAACATAAGAACACCGGTCAATGCTATAAACGGGAGTGTAACCATCCAGAAGATTTTTCTAAGAAACCACACGATAAAGTCCCTCGCTTGATTTATTTTGATGATCAAACTATACCAGAGTAAAAGCTAAAATGTAAATAACATTAATTTTGAATTTTCTGAGTGTGTACATCTTCATAATAGTTTATACTATGAGGTGCAATTTAAACTTCAATAATTTTAGAATTTAGTCGAGAATAGGCTATATCTTAATTGCATCGAGGCTTGAACTTTAATGGGTTGGTTTTCAAGAAAGATTTCAGATCCTGAAGAAACCTTTGCGAACCTTTTATCAAAAGATAAAAGAGAATCAGATAAAGCAAAACAGGATTTCGTAAATAACTTAAATCCGGGTTTCGTTGAATTTCTATGTGAAAAATTCGAACAGATTGAAACTCTTGAAACAAGAATTACCATTCTTGAAATTTTCGCCGCAGCCAGAGACAAGCTGAGTGTCGATGATCTTCGAACAATTCTGGTTTTAATTAAATACCCTGACACCCTGTTGCGTGAAACCTTCAAAGAGATTCTAACCGGAATAACCGAGGAAAACCTCAAAGCGGTTACCGAAGTTCTCGACAATTCGCGTGACGAAGGTGTCCATAAAACAATTCAATATGGCATAGAGAAAAGTGGAATTCTGGCGCGAATTCTTGAGAAATGGAATAATTACACACTCAAGGAACAGATTCTTTTTCTCGATGAAATTGTTCGACTGCAGAATCCCAAAACTTTCCCGATTTTTCTGGATATTTTAAAAGAAGAAACGGTTGAAGCCAAAAAAGAAGAAAAAAGAATCATTCAGGTTGAATTTTCAAAGCATGTAGACAAAATAAAAAGCCCTGAATTTCTTGATTTGTGCATCAGAGAACTTCCGGCTATTGCACCAAATATGCGTTATCCAGTTTTTAAATGCTTACAGATGCATGGAAAGCTGTTTTTTGAAAAGGTTTTTGACGGGCTGGGCAAAAAAAGTGAGGGATTTCGCCAACACACCATCAAGTTAATGGAGCAGTTGTCAGACCCCCTTTCCTACCCCTATTTGTTCCCGTTTTTACTGGACACATACAAAAGCATCCCACCTTCGGTTCGAGATACAATTGGTAACATTGTCAAAAACTTCTGCGATGAGCTCGAAGCTTTGAGTCCTGAAGAAATTGCAAAAGTTGAAAACCAGGATAAAATTAAATTTTTTACCGGGCCGCTGGAAGCCAATTTAAACGATCGTTTTTTTCATAGCATCAAGCTCTTTACCGAATGTCTGCTTCGCCTTGGCAAACAGGATCAGGATGTTATTCTGCGGAATTTTGCCAAAATCTTCAAATATAATGAAGCATATTTAAAGAGTTTTTTGAAGGGTCTGGAACCCAACTACCGAAAAGGTCTTCTTATCAAGGCCTGCTGCTACAAAGACACCGAAACGGGCCGCACCGCGTTGAAAATTCTGGGCAACCCGACGGAAAATTACATCATTGAAACGCTCAACACTCTTTTGCTTGAGCATTTCATGGAAGTTCCACAGGAAATCCAATCAGAAATAATCAATCTGATGATGGATCCCAGGTTGCAGAGATTCGTGACTGAGGTGCTTTATCACCAGGATCCCGCGTTACGATCAAGAATTCTGTGGATTCTTGGAGAATCTGGTTCACAAAATGCCCTGACCATTCTCGAAACCAAACTGCGTGACCCGGATTATTCGGTTCGTGAAACGATATTGAAAATTCTCGACATGAAGCACTTTCAAAATGCTGCGGGCACTGAACTGCTGATGAATTTTCTAAAGGATACTGATACCAGCATCGTTTTACAAACCATCGAAAAGCTCAAAGAACGTGATCACGCCAAGATCATCGGGGCATTAACCCGCCTTTTAACCTCAAATGTTATCGACATAAAACAATCAGCCCATAAAGCGATTGCTTTTGTGACCCGGCGAAAATACATGCAGGGCTTCGACAAAATGTCAGAAGAAACAAAAAAGTCAATCGGCGAATCGCTGATAAAAATGGATGCGAATTTCATGGAAGACATCACCAGAGATCTTTCAGCATCAGATCAGCGAACGCGCGTTCTTTCGGCAAAAATCCTTGAAGTTCTATGCGACCATATTCCACCAGAATTAAAAACTCATTTGATTGTCGCGATCCAGGATCCTGATCCCCACGTCAGGGCTGTCGTAATTATGGGCCTTGGCAAGATTGGTGGGCCATCGGTTGCGGGTATGCTGGTTGCCTTCCTCAAGGATCAGGACGACAGAGTAAGAGCCAATGCTGTGGAAGCAATGGCCGAAGTAGGTGATATTTCTCTTGCAGAAGAGATTCTACCCTGTCTTTATGATGACAACAACCGAGTTCGGGCCAACACCATTACCACCTTGTGGAGGCTCGGTTATTACCAGATTTATGAAGCAATTATTGAAATGATGCGCCATCCGGATAAATGGATGCGGGCATCGGCCGCATTTGCTCTGGGCGAACTTAAAGACTCCAGATTTTTCCCCATTCTTCTTCAGGTTATCCGTGATCCAGAGCCAGACGTAAGAAGAAACGTGGTAAAAGCTCTTTCAAAAATTGCTCCTGCTTACAGTATCGCCCCCTATATACGACCTTTGCGTTTTGATCCTGATGAAGGTGTAAGAAAAGAGGTAATGGCAGTGCTTTCTGCCAAGCCTCCGGCCCCCAAATGATATGATCTGGCCATTTAACAACCATAGAGACCCGGAGATTCTGATTAAGGAGCTCGAAAACCCTGATCCATCGATCAGGGAAAAAGCCTTTAAAGAATTAAAGAACCATACGGAGCCAGAAGCAGACCGAATAGTTCTGGCGGCGATTGAGGCCTATGATCAAATTCATCCTGACCTTCTTCTTCCTCTTATTGACATTGCGGGTTCGAGGCAGCTTGAAGAGGCTCTTCCGGTTTTAAAAAATATTTTAAAAACCAGCAATATAAATGTAAAAGAATCTGCCATACAGGCACTGGCCGCAATTCCAACCCAGGAGAGCCTGGACATTCTTGTTCCAATGCTTGCTTCGGATGATCCGCCAATCAAACAGATGACTTACAATCTCATCAGCGAAGTTTTTGGCAGGGACTCTCTCGGTGCTTTGATAAGAGCAGTCCCCACTGATAAAAAACATCCTCTTTATTTTGAAATCGTTGCACTGATGGAAGACCTGGATCTCTTTTCCAAACTTAAAGAAAACTTCGATCATCCGGATTACCGGGTTAAAGATTTTAATTTTGACAACCTGGTTAAATTTCATCGACCTGATTTTATTCCCCTTTTTCTGGACTTTTACAATCAGGCATCAAAGGCGAGAAAAGACCAGATTATCGATATTCTCGAAGATTATTCTGCAATTGAACTGCTTCCATATTTCAAACAATTGTTTAACAAGGGCGTCAATGACTCTCTTTATCAACTGGCCGACCATCTAATTTTTTCAAAATTCTCGACGGCCGGAGAAGAAATACTTGATTTTGCTATAGGAATCAACGACAACCGATATCGCAGCAAAATTGTCGTACCCCTTTGCCGACACATTGATCCGTTTTTGTTTTTCAAGGCGTATGAACTTCTTTTTGACCCTGTTTCAGAAATAAAAGCGAGTGCATTCAATGCTTTAACCGCCCTTGTTGCTTCAACCTGGAAACGCCTGCATGACAAAAATGACCCCAACCGCCCTGCCCTGCTGAAATTGTATGATCAATGGGAAAAGCAAATAACCAGCCAGCTGCGGGACAAAGATGTTTCTGAAGATCGTCGAAAAACTGCCCGTCGCATGTTTTATTCCCTGGCAAACAATAAACATGCTCTGATTAAGCCTTACCTTCGTGAATTTTTCGAGAACAACTTTCAGGAAACCTACTTTTTTATCAAAGACTGGAAATTTGAAGAACAGTTTTCACTTCTATCAGAACTGGTGAAAGCAGATCCGTCTTTTGCCACCCTTCTACTTACCCTTACCCAGAATAATAACGAAGAAACTCTGTGGCGAATCATTTTAAAACTGATGCCTACTCTTGATCCAGAAGACAAGCAGGCTTTCAGGCGAAATCTTCTCAGTCGCAACCGCTCCATTTCCATTGAACCATTTCTTAAGGACAGTGACAATATAGTGAGATCTTCTGCCATTGAATTTGCAACTGAACTAAAGATCAACGGACTTGTGGATCTTTTGAAGAAGGCAAGCAAAGATCCATCCCCAGAAGTAAGGCTCAAAGCAATCGAGTGTCTCTGTGCCCAGAACTATCCGCAGACCAAAACGGTTCTGGTTGAAGCTCTTTCTGACCCCGATGAAGAAGTGGCCTACTTTGCCTTAACTCACCTGAAAGAGACCCTTGGTTCGGCAAAAATTGCTCCTTATCTTGCCCGATTCATCAACAGTCCGGTCGATAAAATCCGCGATTTTGCTCTCATCGAGATAGCAGAAATTACAAAAAAACGATACAAAGAGAATTTTAACAGTCTGAACCCCGAAGTAAGAAAACTTGCGGCAAAAGTTATTCAGAAAATCGACCAGAATTTTTCTGACCAGATCATAAAAGACCTTTCTTCCCTGGACCCGCAGGTAAGGCTGCAGGCAGCAAGACTGCTCGAAAATATTCAGGTTGATTCGCGGGGAAAAAATGCCCTGCTGGCTGCCATGAAAGATCCTTCAAAGCTAGTAAGAGCCGCAGTGGTAAAAACCCTTGGAGTCCTTGCTGATGCAAATCTAATTAAACAATTGATTGGTTTTTTCAATGACCCTGACCCAAGAGTTCGTGCAAATACCATTGAAGCCATATCGTCTTTGGGTGACCGCCAGGCAATTCAAATTCTGCTGCCATTTCTTGAGGACTCTAACAATAGAATCAGAGCTAATGCAATTGTTGGAATCAGCCGGATTGGGCAGGTAAATTATGTGCCTGTTCTTCAAAAGATGCTGGCGGACAAGAATGCCAATATGCAGGCAAGCGCAATCTGGGCAATTGGTGAAATCAACAATGAAAACCTGCTGAATTTTGTTTTTCCTTTTCTTAACCATCGCGATGAAATGTTACGATTCAATGCTATTCGCACCATAAGCCGCATAAAACCAGAATTCCTGCAACCCTACCTGCCAAACCTCCGCAAAGATCCATCAAACAAGATTCGAAAGCTGGTAACTTCGTTAAGTTATAAGGTTCTATAACCATGGCAGAAGAGAATCGCGGGCAGAAAACCCTTCATCAGGTCGGCGAATATTTTGATAAGAACGACATCAAACCCCCGATCGATGATCCCGAAAAAATCACTCTCCAATCAGCCCAGGATAACATCAAGCATGTTAACCGCTATTTCAAAAGCGGGGCCTATGATTTTGAAATTCTTCTGGTGCTTCTTTTTCCGGCCATTACAATCATTTTGTTTCTAATTCTGCAGAAGCGTGAAGCAACTGTTCAGGCAGAAATGGAAAAGGTTTCTGATAAGGATCTGGATTTTATTGAAATGGTTCGCCTGCAAAAAGGCCTTGAAGAATTTGATCGTGATTTTCTAATGCAGCTTTCCTTTGAAAATTCCATAAAGCCGGTGTATCAGATTTTTATTGATAAACAGATTTTTGAAAAAATAGAATCAGTTCAGATTGAAAAACTGACTGAAAAAGGTGAGATGTCTGATAGCAACAAAAGAATCAGATATCTGAGAAAATTGAAATTAAAGCTATTTTAGTGTTTTTAAAGAATCTGACCGAACTCATCCTGCTACTTTGGGCTCCATTTCCAGAATTATGGTTACCGGCCCCTGGTTTGTCTGGTTAATCGTCATGTCGGCCCCGAAGACTCCTCGGGCCACCTTTTTAACTCCAAGCTTTTCCAGCTCAATACAGAACCTTTCATACATTGGCTCGGCCAGACCTGGAATTTCGGCAGATGAAAAGCCCGGCCGATAGCCATTTCTTATGTCACCATACAGGGTGAACTGCGAAACTACAAGAATTTCCGCCTGCGTATCAACAGCAGAAAGATTCATCTTTCCCTGAGCATCCGGAAAAATTCTTAAACCGGCAACTTTTCGGCTTAGCCATGCAAGTTCATTATCCCCATCGCCTTTCCCAATTCCCAGATAGCAGACCAACCCACATTGAATTTCTGAAATGTTTTCTTCCCCCACACTCAAGCTTGCATTTTTTACTCTTTGAATAACAGCTTTCATTGTTTTTCCTCCAGGAAAGCAAAAAGGCTGTTTCAAATTTTATTTTGAAACAGCCTTTAAGAATGTCTAAAAGTTATTTGGCTTTATTCAGCTTTTCGCCGGTCATTTCAAGCAACAGGGGGCTGACTACAAAGATTGAAGAATAAGTACCAATGGTTACGCCAAAGGTAAGGGTAAGGGCGAAACCGTAAATTGATACACCACCGAGCCAGAGAAGAGAAATGAGGGCAAGCAGAGTGGTAATAGAGGTGTTCATTGTTCTTCCAAGGGTCTGATTAACCGAATCATCAATCAGTTGAGAAAAACTGTTTTCTTTGGCAAATTTGCGGTTCTCTCTGATTCGGTCAAGAACAACGATAGAGTCGTTTACCGAATAACCAAGCATAGTCAGAATCGCAGCAAGAACGGTAATGTCAAATTCAATACCGACTATAGCGATAAACCCAAGAGTAATCATGAGGTCATGAATAATTGCGACAATTGAACTTGAAGCAGACTGAAATTCGAAACGATAAGCGATATACAGAAGGATACCGATAATCGAAAAGATTGCCGCCTGAATACCCTGAATTTTCATTTCTTCACCAACCGTGGGTCCAACATTTGAAACTTCAAGAGCTTCATCAGAAAATGGTGCGGCGACCTTCAGATCTGACAGAATCATGTCGTGAACATCGGCAGTTTTCTGACTGTCAACTGGAGCTGAGGGATATTGAATGATGTATTCACGGCCCTGACCAGTTGCAACCGACTGAATGATCAGCTGGTCTGAAGTAAAATAAAGACTGCGGGCTTTTTCAATACCTTTGAAAATTTCCCGGATTTTTCCTTCATTGATTTCGTTGTCAAAACGTACGTGAATAATACTTCCGCCTTTGAAATCGATACCATAATTCAGACCCTTGACCACCAGCAGTAAAATGGAAACGATTATCAAAGCGATCGAAATACCGAAGAATGTAAATCTATGTTTCATGAACTGAAAATTCATAATATTTCCTTCCCTGTTATTCAAATGCTGAGCGTCTTGGCTCTGCTACCACTGTAAATCAGGTCGAGAGCAAGTTTTACACAGACAATAGCGGTAAAGATATTGGCAATCAGACCGATACCGAGAGTAGTTGCAAAACCACGGATCGGGCCGGAACCAAAAGCATAGAGAATTGCCACGGTCAACAAGGTGGTGACGTTTGAGTCAACAATACATGAAAGAGCTCGATCAAACCCGGCATTGATAGAAGCCTTAACGGTTTTTCCCGAACGAAATTCTTCGCGAATTCTTTCAAAGATGATAATGTTTGCATCGACCGCCATACCAATTGTCAGAATCAGACCTGCGATACCAGGCAGAGTAAGAGTTCCACCGAAGAATACAAGAACTGAAAAAATGATGGCAGTGTTTAAAATGACCGCCAGATCGGCGATTATTCCGCAAAGCTTGTAAAAGACGGCCATAAAGATAAGAACGAGAATTGCACCCAGAACTCCGGCTTTTTTACCGGCTTCAACCGACTCACGGCCGAGAGTTGGGCCAACCACACGGCTTTCAAGGGCAATCAGGCTTGCGGGCAGAGCGCCGGCGCGAAGCACGATAGCAAGGTTCTGTGCTTCTTCAAGAGAAAATCTGCCGGTGATCGTTGCCATGCCACCGGTAATTCTGGTCTGAATAACGGGTGCACTGTGAACTTTATTGTCGAGAACGATTGCGAGCTGATCACCAACGTGGGCACCGGTCAGCTGGGCAAATTTGGCAGCGCCTTCGGCATTGAATTCTAGATGAACAATGGGAGCGCCCATATCATCAAAAATCGGTTTGGCGATTTTGAGGTCGCGACCGGTAACTTCGGCACGCTTTTGCAGTTTAAACCACATTGCCTGCTGATTCGGAGCAGCCGGCTTCATGAGAACTATTTCAGTTTCAGGATTGATTGGTTCAAGCTGGGCTGCGGTTATTGCCTGATCGATAACCAGGTGAAACTGCAGCATGGCGGTATTCTGAATAAGTTTTTTAACTCTTTCAGGATCTTTTACGCCGGGAAGCTGAATTCTGATGCGGTTGCCTTCCTGGGCTTTGATGCTGGGTTCGGCAATACCAAAAATATCGATACGATTGCGGATGATTTCAACCGATCTTTGAACCGCATCGGTAATACTGTCATCCTTTTCAATTGAGTTTACGTCAACCTGATAAACCAGATCGATACCGCCCTTAAGGTCAAGGCCAAAAGTAATTTTTGATCTGGGGAAAAACCTGGTAAGTACAAGAGGAAATTTGGCATACAGGCTGATCTCTTTAAGAATAGCCTTAAGCTGATCAGGAGTTTTTTCAAGGACTCTGATGCTGGCGTTGCCATTTTCGTAATCAGGATTGATTACCATAGCCTGCATGCCCTGGTTTACCAGAAGCTTGCGAGCGGTATCGGCAACACTGTTGAGAATGTCTTCAGCCTTAACCGGATTTTTTCCTGCAGTAAGAACTGGAGCCATTTTATCAACCTGGAACTTAATTACTGCCGCGTTTTCAACGGAACTGATTTCCAGAAGTCGCTCAGGCACCGCAGACTGTTCATCCGGCGTCAGAACGCCAAAAGCGTTCTCCCACATCGTTGTAGATGGTAGCGAATAAAGAACAGTAAAGATCAATACTGCCAATACTACAATGATTTTAACACTATGCTTATTCTTCATTTACATGACACTCCCTTGCTAAGGTCGACCAAAGTAGATAGGCATTATATTCAAGCCGTTGTGGCAAGTCAATGAATATTTGTTTAACTTTTCCAAATGAATTTAATCTTTTTTTATTTACACATTCTGTGAAAGAAGTTATTCTGTCTCTACCAGACCAATATTTGAACACAATCGAATGAATAAACTCAACCGCAAAAGACTGGTGTATTTGTTTTTTCTATGGCTGATCGGGCTAGTTTCTTTGCATGCTCAATCAGAACAGGCTGCCCCCCTGGTAAAAAAGGCCAAAGATCATCTTAACCTTTTTCATTATGATCAGGCCAGATCCATGCTCAAACAAGCCATTCAAATGGACCCGGAAAACTGGGAAGCATATTTTCTGATCGGTCGGTCTTTCATCAAACAGAAAAATGACGTTGAGGCTGAAAAATACCTCAGCAAAGCCCACAGTTTAAATTCAAGTGAGCTGGACTGCCAGAAGGCATTGGGAGCGGTTTACATCAATCTGGCAAAGACGGCCCAGGCCAACGGGAAACCTGATGAGATGACGGAATTATTGCATAAAGCCTGTCGAGCTTATCCCGGGGGAACAAAAATCTGGCAGACTTTGTTTGAAAACTGGTGGAAAGCCGGACAATACGACAAGATAGCCGCAGAAGGCGATTTTCTCGCCAAGGAAAACAAACGTTTGCTTGAACAGGGAGACGATAAAAACCTGCAACAGGCTCTGGTCATCGTTGCCAAAACTTATTTTCAAAAAGGTGATTTTCCATCGGCTGACAAGTATTTGAAACTGGCCAGAATGATCAGGCAAACGAATGATGAGCTCTACGAAATGCAACGGGAAATCAAAGCCAAATCGGAAGAAAATGCAAAATCACTGATTGATACGGCGCAAAAAGAAGCCGATGCCGGGAATTTTGATAAGGCTCTCGAGATTCTAGCCCAGGCCGAAAAAACCTCTTCTGCATCTGACATTCAGGACATGATCGACAAGATTCAGAAAGAAGCGGGTGTCCAGAAATTTTTAACCGCCGCCGACGAGCTCAGAAAAGCCAATAAGCAAGAAGAAGCACTCGAAAAACTTGAAGAAGCTTCGATGCAGTTTCCCGAAGACGAGAGAATTGCCAATTTGCTCGCAGTAGTCAGCAAGTCTGTTGAAAAAATCCATAATGAACAGGCTGAAAAAAATGCCCAGCTCATCGCCCAGAAACGAAAGAAACTTGAGCAGGCTCAGCAGTACCGGTTCTTTGTCAAAGAAGGTCAGGCCAGCGAAAAAAACAAACAGTTCGACATGGCAATAATCAATTTCGAGAAAGCATTGGCCATCAATCCGGCATCAGAGGATTTAAAAAAGAAGATCGCTTCTTTAAAAGTTGAAGCAGAAAATTTTAAAGCGAGACAAAATGCTTTCGCCCTGGCCCGTGGCGATTTTGAAGCTCTTTTTACTACTGAAAAGCTTGGGGATGCCTATGAAAAGGGAAAACAGATCGAAGCAGATTATGAAGAAGGCAAAGCCGAAATAGCCCCAATCATGGCCGAAGTCTGCCTTAAACTTGAAAAGCTTGATGAAGCCAAAGAGTTTGCCATTGTTTTCGAGAATGATTCTGAGCAAAAAGATCTTTATAACTATATTCTTGGAATGGTGGCCTACCAGCAGGGCAATAATGATCAGGCCATGGAATATCTGAAAAAAATTGAGACTGACAATTTTAGATCAAATATAAGCGGAACTATTCGAAGCATATATTTATACAAATATCAGGTGGGTTTATACATTGTTGGCCTGATAATTCTTTTCCCGCTGATACGCTTCATCAAGGAATCGCTGGCGAATATGAGGCGCAGCTCAATGTTGCGACGAATTGAAAGCATAAGAGAATCAGGGGCATACGAGGCCAATATTGATTTTCTTGAAGAACGCTTTGCCAAAGACGATGTGCCAAACCCGAAACAGATAGCGGTAATGCTTGCTGAAGCCCTTTTACGTAAAGGCAATGCGCAACGCTGCTATGAAATCGTTTCAGGCGTTCTTAAAAAAGACGTTAAAAATCTACATGCCAAGCGACTGGCTGGCGAGGCTTGTCTTAAACTTGAAGACAGTTCCCCCACAGGCATGGATCACATTCAGAATTTGTTCAAGCTTGATGAAACCAGAAAAGATGTTATCGATTTTCTCGCTAAGACTTTTATCCGCCAACAATCTGATCACAAACTGGCCCAGGATTTTATCGTTAAATACATTGCTCTTAATCCCAGTGACTCTGATGCACTTGCCTTCCTTGCAGACACAATAATCAAGCGACAGGCCTATTCACAACAATCAATCAAAGTTTTTGAACGAATAATTAAAATTGCTCCAGATGTCCCGGACTATTATGCCGCTTTGATAACCAATTTTCGCAAATTGGACAATCATGATGAAGCCCGCAAGATTGCTGAAATTGCCAGATCAAAATTTCCCGATGCGGCCGAGTTTCTCGATTCCAGACCAGCACCGGGAATTGCGGGAAAAATTGGACTTAAACCATCTTCACCAGCCGGAGGATTTCCTGATTACGAAAACATTGGCCAACCAGCGGCCAATACCGGAGGATTTCCGGACTATGAAAATATTGGAACCCCTGCGGCCTCAGGCGGTTTTCCTGATTATGAAAATATCGGAAGCCCTGGTGATGGTGGACTCAACTATGAAAATATCGGAAACGAACCAACTCAGCCGGTTAAGGTTGAACCAGCATCGGCACCTTCAATTTCGGGACCCTGTAAAATATGTCCAAACTGTCAGGCCGCAAATTCAATAAAAGAATATTATTGTTCAGCCTGCGGTCGGCCTCTTTAAACCGGCTGACAGTTTTCAAATTTCTATTCAAAATTTCGTTGATTTTTTCGATTGTCTTGTTCGCTTCCTTTTTGGGAACAAACACATAGATCACCGGTTGAATTGGCTCTGCAACTGAAAAACCTCACTAAAAAGAAATCGCCCGATCAAATCGGGCGATGACATTTACTTCAATGGGCCTGTGATAAAGCCTCTTTTAATTCAAATCATTTTTTGCTTTTTCGTCCGCGCTTGGCTCCCGCTGCAGGTTTTGCATCAGCAACTTTTTTTGAGCTTTTCTTCCCAACTTTTTTTACGAATTCAGCAATAAGGTCAGCAACGGTTGGTTTGCCGATTTCCTGCAATTCATAGCCGACACGCAATACCGGTTTTTTAACTTTCACCACTCGCGTAATATCAATCGGAGTAGCAGAAATCACCAGATCGCATTTGCAGCCATTGATCGTTGCTTCGAGATCGGCAGTCTGCTTCTTGCCGTATCCGAGGGCGGGAATCAAATCGCCGATGTGGGGGTATTTATTAAGAGCTGCGAGAATGGTACCTTTAAAGAAAGGTTTTGGATCAATTATTTGACCAGCTCCATATTTTTGTGCAGCCACAATACCTGCACCAATGGTCATTTCGCCATGAGTAAGGGTTGGGCCGTCTTCAATAACCACAACATTTTTCCCACGGATTTTTTCGCCACCTTCGACGAATATCGGGCTGGCAGCATCGATGATCAGTGCGTTGGGATTCATTGACATAACGCTTTCGCGGATGAAATTGACGTCATCTGGATAAGCACTGTCAATCTTGTTGATTATAACCACATCTGCGGTGTAAATATTGGCTTCACCGGGATGGTAAGATCTTTCATGCCCTGGGCGATGTGGGTCGGCAACCACTATTTTGAAATCTGAGAGGAAAAACGGCAAATCGTTGTTGCCGCCGTCCCAAACGATCACATCTGCTTCTGCAGAAGCCTGACGGGCAATTTCTTCATAATCGACACCAGAGTAAATTACGGCGCCCATATCGATGTGCGGTTCGTATTCTTCTCGTTCTTCGATAGTGCACTGATGCTTGTCAAGATCTTTATAGGTGGCAAATCTCTGACATACCTGTTTTTTAAGGTCGCCGTAGGGCATTGGATGTCTGATCGAAACGACTTTGAGCCCCTGGGCTTTGAGCGCTTTGACCACGGCGCGGGTGGTTTGAGATTTACCGCAACCGGTTCTTACGGCACAAATCGAGACGACCGGTTTTGAGCACTTAATGGCGGTCTGGTGATAGCCAAGCAGCTTAAAAGAGGCACCAGCAGCGATAATTTTGCTGGCATGATGCATGATATATTCGTGGGGGACGTCGCTATAGGAAAAAACCACTTCATCAACCGCATGTTTTTTAATAAGATCAAGCAGTTTTTCTTCGGGTTCTATCGGGATTCCTTTGGGGTAGCCTTTACCAGCCAGTTCTTTTGGATAAACCCGGCCTTCGATATCAGGAATCTGAGTAGCGGTAAAAGCTACTACTTCGTAAGCGGGGTTGTTCCTGTATACCATGTTAAAATTGTGAAAATCGCGCCCGGCAGCGCCCATGATGATGGTTTTAATTGCCATACAACATCCTTTCCGAAATAAATTTCCCGACCTTTAACGATCGGGTTATTGTCTTAATGATTGCAGGTTGAACAAGAACCTGACGAACAGCTTGAGCATGAAGAACTGGAGCTGCTGTCATTGAAATCAAAACTGGTTCTCTGGCCTGAAGTTGCAAATGATGACATTTTTTTGACTACATTTTTAGCTGAACAATGAACACATTCAACATCGGCAAGATTGTCTTTTATCGAACACAGTTTTTCAAAATTTTTGCCACAAGCGCGGCATTGAAATTCATAAATCGGCATTTTGACCTCCAGAATTGCCTTACTGAAGAAGGTTTTCTGCAAAACCAAGATCAATTCGAGCTGTTTGAGAATCCTATCATAGGCAATGCTTTCAGTCAAACTTGTTTTAACAAGTTACAAACCATATTTTTCGATTTTTGCCCTTAGGGTGTTTCTCGTTATGCCCAGCCAGGATGCCGTTTGAACCTGATTCCACCGATGTTTTTCCAGGCATTGATGCAGAAGTTCCTGCTCAACTTTTTCCATTACTTCAGAATAGGCATTTCCTGCAGTTGAGTTGGCAAGTGAAATTGAAACAATCTTTTGAATTGCTTCTGCAAGATTGAAATCCGCATTTGAGGTTGCAACTATTCTTGTTTGCGATTGCTCATTCTTTTCATCTTCAACAACGCTATCTTTCTGAGCATGAGAGGGCATTGAAGATTCAGACGAAACCGGCAGTCCCGTTTCGTTGATAGAATCAGGGGCGTTCTCTTTTTGTGCTTCCGAAACGGGGGCACCCTTGAGACGCACTTCTACCGGCAGATGCTCAGGCAGGATTACCTGATCACGACTGAGTGTATAAGATTGCTCGATGGCGTTTCGCAGTTCTCTGACATTGCCCGGCCAGGTGTAGGCGGAAAGAACAGCAATTGCTTCATCAGAAAGGCTTTTGGGAACTCCTTTCCTTTGAGCAGCGAGAATCGAGCAAAAATACCTTGAAAGAAGAGGAATATCTTCAGGCCTTTCCCGCAAAGGGGGCAGTTTGATCTCGATAACTTTTATACGGTGATAGAGATCTTCACGAAAACGGTTTTCGACAATTGATCGACGCAAATCTTTGTTGGTGGCTGCAACCAGTCTGACATCAACTTTTATTCGCTTGTTGCCCCCCACCCTTACGATCTCTCTTTCTTCAAGAACACGAAGAAGTTTTGCCTGCATTTCAAGGTTCATGTCACCAATTTCATCGAGAAAAATGGTTCCACCTTGTGCCAGTTCGAACATGCCAGGTTTTGAAGCATTGGCGCCGGTAAAAGCTCCCTTTTCATAGCCGAAGAGTTCTGATTCCATAAGGCTTTCATTGATAGCGGTGCAGTTTATAGCCCAAAAAGGCTGAGATGCCCTTTTGGAATTATAATGAATGGCCTGGGCAACCAGTTCTTTTCCCGAGCCTGATTCACCGGTAATCAGCACGGTTACATCTTCTTCAGAGACTTTACCGATCAGCTTGTAAACTTCCTGCATTGCGGGACTGTTTCCCTTCAATGCACTTGATTTTGGTGCCTGAGTTGCAATTTCGGCCTCGACTCTTGATTTTTTTGAATTAAGACCTCTGGAAATAAGCAGCAGACACTCATCAATATTGAAAGGCTTGCTCAAAAAATCGTAAGCCCCCAGTTTCATGGCGGTTATTGTTGTTTCCATGTCTGTGTAGGCGGTCATAACGATTACCTGAGCTTCAGGATCAAGCTCGCGAACTCTTTTCAACATCTGCAAACCATCCATTTCAGGCATGCGTATGTCAACCAGAGTAATATCAGGTTTGAAACTCTCAAAGAGACTAAGCCCTTTGATTCCATTTTCAGCAAGCATGACTTCATAGCCCGCTTTCTGAAGAGCTTTTTCAAAAGCCCATCTTACACTGTGTTCATCATCTACAACCAGGATTTTTGCATTTCCAGCCATTTTACAGATCTCCTTCTACGGTCGCCTCTTCAAATTCCTTTTCCCTGGTTTTTTTTCTGGAATTTTTCGGGAAGTCATCTACCAATGGGTCGATAATATGATCCCCATACAAAACCAGAACCCTGAATTTTGCTTTTGTTTTCTGTATACCAAGGCAGATCTGCTCTTTCAAAACCTCAAGACTGTATCTCAATGAGGTGTGAAAAAGCAAAAGAGTCTCAACTTCGGCCTGGGCAGCCATTTCCAAAACTTCTTTAAGATGCGAATGCTGTTGAAAATTCCTCTCGTCATCTTCTACATTAAGATAGGTACATTCATGGCACAAAAACATGCTCTGGCGGATCGAGTCAGGTTCTATTGGTCTTGAATCTCCACCATATGAAAAAATTATTTTTTCAATATCTTCGGCAATTTCATCCTTACCATGCGCCCAGATTATTTCATTAAGCTGTCGCTGACTGAGGCCATGATACTTGTCTTTTAGCCGCCGTCTGATTTCAATCACATTGTAACCAAGACTCAATTGCTTATTTGAATGCCTGGTCCGAAATGTTCTGATAAAAATTCGACTCTTCTGATCTTCCAGCCAGATTTCTTCGTTTTCATCGACTCCGATCCATTCAAGATCAAAAGATAAGCCATTCTGGGTTCTGGCAAGATATTCGCGAAGAAGGTCAATCAAACGATTGTTTTTCGGAAAATAAATTTTCAAACCGGCAGTCTGGTCACCGGCGCCAAGATTTCTGATGTTGATAAGATTAACCAGACCAGCTATATGATCAGCATGTCCATGCGAAAGAAAAATTCTTCTTATTCCAAATACCCGGTTGAAAAGAGTTGTTGCTACTCCTTCGCCCGCATCAAAAAGAATATTGAACCTTCGGTGATAGATCCAGGTTGAAAAAAGTGCTCTGGAAAAGCCGCGAAGCTGGTCCTGAAGTGGCAATTGAGGGGTCGTCATTAAAATCCTTCCAGTATTCGCATTAAAATCCCCGGTAATTTAACATATTTTCGCCTATTACTTCCACGAATAATTTCAGGCCTAATTCAATGAAAGTGATTTACCCATACAGGTAAAATGTGGTAACTTTCAGTATTCTCAATTCAAGGAGAAGAAAGTGAATCGCTCTAGCCTGAAAGAACAGATTGAAAGCAAGTTAAAGCTTTATATAACCCGGTTCATAAGATATTCGGGTTTTTCTCATCTTAGCCCGGAAAGAAAAGAGATCGTGGCCGGAACCTTTGCTTACCTGAAGGAAGATCACGACATGATTCCCGATGATGTGCCCAATATTGGCTATCTCGACGACCTGATGGTTTTCGTTGAAGCATCGAAACATTTCATTTCGACGGGAGCGCCTGTAACCGGCGTTTGCAACCCGGAAGAAGTGCTTGAAGATTTGCAGTTCATCGAAAAGCATGCGGGTTTGATGTTTGGTGACCAGCATTTCTCAATTGACGTCATAAGAAAACTTGGCAAAAAATACATTAATGAATTGCCAGGTCTTGCCAAAGAAATAAAGTTAAAATACAAAGATTTTGGAGATTTTGAAGATGATAAATAAACGCCTGTTTATTGTATTTCTAGCTGTTATCTGTTTCGTTTCTCCCGTAAGAGCAGGTCTTTTTACTCCTCTTGTCGACATTGTCACCCGACCTGAAAGCTTTGAAGGAAAATTTGTTACAGTAAAAGGTGAATATTACGGCTGGTCAAAAGCTCCTGGTTATCCTCCGATTACAAGATCTGACTGGGTAATTGCCGATGAATTCGACAACTCGGTTTACTGTACCGGCAAACTGCCGCAAACCTTTGCTCCGGCATCAGAAAGTTCTCTTGGACAGCCAATAACCGTATTGGCGATTGTAAGATGTAAAGATTTCCAACCTTATCTTGAAGTTCAGGAAATCAAGACGATTAATTTTCAGGTTGAAGAGATGGTTTCGGTAGCGCAGATTCTTTTCGATCCAATTGACTCCCAGAACCGCAATGTCAGCCTGATGGGCGTTCTAGCCAAGGGATATGGAGTTAAAGGCGAAAGAGTATACCTGATTGCTGACCCAACCGGAGCCCTGAAACTCGGGCGCCTTCCGAAACTTTATCCCCGGGGCACAATTCTTCATGTCAGGGGCATAGTTGCTTCTGATGAAAACGGTTTGCCAATGCTTGATAAAGTTGAAATTATTTCAGCCCGGGTCGATTAAGTTTTAAGCAACCATTTAAGTAAAAAAATAGACCGCCAGCAATGGCGGTCGTTTTTTAGCGATTTTTTGAAGCATTTCAGGCAAATTCATTTCCGACATTGGTCCTTCGGCCTATAACAGCATGTCAAAACGAAGCGTATTTGTCAGGTAATTTCAAA
>JBMOKV010000167.1:0-2809 GCA_049325495.1 Candidatus Rifleibacteriota bacterium
AATCCACTTCGCGCAACCCAAGATCGACGGTTGGAACGATAACCGAGCTTTACGATTATTTTCGATTGCTTTTCGCCGCAATTGGCCGACCCCATTGCCCAGGCTGCGGGCATAAAGTCGAAAGCTCCAGTCCCGGGCAGATCGTCGATGGCCTGTTTAAACTGCCCGACCAGACCAGGCTTACCCTGCTCGCCCCCATTGTTCGTGACCGCAAGGGCGAGTATGCCAAAGTTTTTGATGAACTCAGACGCGAAGGTCTGTCGAGGGTTCGAATCGACGGCAATATGTGGTCTCTCGATGACGAGATTCCCGAACTCGACCGCAACCGCAAACACAATATCGAAGTTGCAGTAGACCGAATTAAAATCAGTCGCAGCGAGGCCGAATCGATTACCGCCCGTCTGGTGGAAGGGGTCGAACTTTGTTTTAAACTCGCCGATGGCCAATTGATGATCGTTGTCGATGAGCCGGGCGCGGAAAAATCGATCGAAAAGCTTTTCAGCGAAAACCTTCATTGCCCCACCTGCGACATCTCGTTGCCCGAAATCAAGCCCAGACTTTTTTCTTTCAACGCTCCCTATGGCTCATGCCCCGCCTGCTCTGGCCTTGGAATTCAACTGGTAGTTGACCCTGAACTGGTCATTCCCGACCCCGAACTTTCGATTGCCCAGGGCGCCATTGCCTCAGAAAACTTTGCCGACGCCACCTTTTCCCGACAATGGATGGAAGGATTGGCTCAGCATTTCAAATTCTCACTCAATACCCCCTATAAAGATCTGACCGATAAAATCAAGCAGGTGATTCTCTACGGCTCAGGCAGCAAGGCTTTGAACGTGCAGTATGAGGGCCGAACCATGAAGGGCTCTTTGACCAGGCCTTTCGAAGGCGTTATTCCCACCATCGAACGCCGATTCCGCGAAACCAGGTCGGAAGGCGCCCGTCATTACTACGAGCGCTTCATGCGTTCGCTGACTTGCAGTGAGTGCCAGGGTCGCCGATTGAACCCGATTGCCCTCTCAGTGCGAATCGAAAGCGAAAACATTCATGAATTGTCGCAACATTCAGTGGGCGATCTGGTTAACTTTTTCGCCAGACTTGAACTGAACGACCGCGAGGCTTTTATCTGCAAGAAAGTTCTTGAACAGATTCGTAACCGCCTGAAATTCCTCAAGGATGTGGGCCTCGATTATCTCGATCTTTCGCGGGCCGCGCATACTCTCTCCGGTGGCGAGGCCCAGCGTATCAGGCTCGCGACCCAGATCGGTTCTGCCCTGGTCGGCATTACCTACGTTCTTGATGAACCCAGTATCGGTCTGCACCCCCGCGATAACCGGCGCTTGATCGATACCCTGAAACAACTGCGTGATATCGGAAACACGGTTCTGGTAGTTGAACACGACCGCGAAATCATGGAAGAAGCCGACCACCTGATCGATCTTGGCCCAGGTGCCGGCTACGAAGGCGGACAACTGGTGGTTGACGGAACTCCTGCCCGGGTAATGGCCGATGAAAACAGCATGACCGGACGCTTTCTTACGGGCCGCGAATTCATTCCCGTGCCGCCAAAGCGTCGCGAAGGCAATGGGCGCTTTATCACCCTCAAAGGCGCGACCCATAATAACCTCAAGAACGTCGACGTAAAAGTGCCGCTCGGTAAACTTGTGGTGGTAACCGGCGTTTCCGGTTCCGGAAAATCAAGCCTGGTGACCGACACCCTTTTTCCACTGCTTAACAACATCATCAATCGCTCACATCTCGATGTTGGTAAACACCGTTCACTCGATGGGCTCGACTTTATCGACAAGGTGGTTAACATTGATCAGAATCCGATTGGGCGTACACCCAGGTCGAATCCGTCGACTTATACTGGCATCTTTACCCCGATCAGAGACCTTTTTGCCCAGACCGTCGAAGCCAAAACCCGTGGCTACACACCCGGCCGCTTCAGCTTCAACGTCAAGGGCGGACGCTGCGAAACCTGCGAAGGGTCCGGGCAGATTCAGATCGAAATGCACTTTCTGCCCGATGTTTTCGTTACCTGTGAACAGTGTAAAGGTTCAAGATTCAACGATGAAACCCTGAAAGTTCGATTCAAGGGCAAAAATATTGCCGAAGTTCTCGACATGAGCGTCAACGAAGCCCACGAATTTTTTGAAGCATTTACTACCATTCGCCGACGTCTGCAGACCCTCAAAGACGTTGGATTGGGTTATATAACCCTGGGCCAGGCATCAACTACCCTGTCTGGCGGCGAAGCTCAGCGAATCAAACTGGCCACCGAACTTTCAAAAGTGGCGACCGGCTCAACTTTCTACCTGCTCGATGAACCGACCACCGGCCTGCATTTTCAGGATGTGCGCTGCCTGCTTTCGGTGCTTGACCGCCTGGTTGACAAGGGCAACACTGTTGTTGTGGTTGAACACAACCTCGATGTCATCAAATGTGCCGATTACATCATCGATCTTGGCCCTGAAGGTGGCGACCGTGGCGGCTACATTATTGCAGAAGGTACGCCTGAACAGGTGGCCGATAATCAGAAATCTCTTACCGGCCATTTTCTTAATGAAGAATTTGCCCGCTCATGGAACCTGGTTCAGGTTTCCGCTGAAACGAAAAAAACAAAACGCGGAGCAAAAAAATAATGGCGAAAGTTCGCTCGGTTTTTATCTGCCAGAACTGCGGCCAGTCATTTACCAAGTGGCAGGGGCAGTGCGGTGGTTGCGAAGAATGGAACACCCTGGTAGAAGAAGTCGCACAGCCGGCAAAACGCAAGACTCCCTCGGCCGGCTCAATGTTCAGCGCCAGTCTT
>JBMOKV010000168.1:0-2806 GCA_049325495.1 Candidatus Rifleibacteriota bacterium
CGTCGCCGAGGATGTGGTCGCCGAGGTAAAGGATTTCCTGGGGTGACAGGTCGAGGTGTTTTTCGATGATCGATGCGTTGCCGCCCTGGTAAACCCCGTTCCATTCAATTTTTCCATAAAAGTTCGAAAGCATGCCGTTTTCCGGGTCAACTCTGAGAAAGTGGTGACGCTGCAGAAAGAAGTCGGGTTTATTGGCGACAACGATGATCAGATCGAATAATTCCTGCCACTTGCAGTCGAGAAAAGGCTCGAAGCAGTACTCCATGACTTTTCGGCTGTAGGCATAGTCGGAGTTGGTAATCAATGCCAGCTTTTTCCCGAATTTGCGCAGTTTAAGAAGGGCGTCAACGATTCTTCGGTCCTGGATCAGGTATTTTTTGGGGTTCCGGGTGACGTCGCCCTTTAATTCTTCTTCCTGATGTGAGTCGTTAAGTGATTTGCGCACTTCATTGAAAAGTTTGCGGAAGTTAATCGGGGTTTTTCTTTCTTCGAAGAAGTCGATCAGCTGCGCATAGAGATTTCCTTCTGCCAGTGAAAAGAGGGTATGAACGATGTAGTATCGCGGGTCGGTCAGGTCGATGCCATGGTTGCCGTACAGGTCTTTCTGTTCTTCGAACGAGAAGAATCGGGTTCCATGTGAGGCGATTCTCACGAAACCATAGCGGTTAACTTTGAGAAAATTGCCGGTTTCGGTATCGATGACCAGACCGCGGATAATGAATTCTTTATCGAATTTCAGGGTTTTGATTTCCTGGGGGTAGCCATATTCTTTTACCAGCTTTTCCTGAACGATCTGGTAGGCTTTTTCTTCAAAAGCGGGCACGTCATAGGTTGCCAGGGTGTAATCCATGTCGAAGCCGATCAGCTTGATGGAATTGAGGTTGAGGGTGCGGTTTACGAAGATTTTGTTCTGGCTTGCGATTTCATTTGTTTTCATTTTTTCACCTTGTTTATTGTTGTTGGAAAGAATATCACAAAAGGCTGAAAAACTGAATAGGCTTGAATTGACTTGATGGCTGTGTTATTCTTGATCTATGAAAAGAGTAAAATTCACCCCGGTTAATAACCAGAGATTGCTTCAGGTTTTTGCCCGATATCGCGGTCCCGACCCTGAACCGGAACCGATAGAAGAGCCTCTTTCTTCGGAAGAAGAAGTAGCTGCTCTGCTGCAGGAAAGTATCCCTGAGCTTCCCAAGGCCCGAAGAATGGTTTTTTCCACTGGTCGCAGGCTGTTTATGCCGGCTCAGGTTAAAGAGATCAAGATCCGCTTTGTATTGAATCCAACCCAGCGTTAATTTTAATTAAACTTTTGATTTAAGCAGTGGTTTGATTCGTTTCATTTCCAGATAAAAAAAGGCTGTTTCACCATCGGGTGAAACAGCCTTTTCAGCTTTGGTTCAATCAGCCATTTTCGATAACCAGGTTTTTATCGAAGACGAACAGATCGCCATCGACCACCAGGGCTTCGAGTTTTGACCTGATATCGAGCGGATGTCCCGAGAACAGGGCAAGATCTGCGTCATAACCTTTTTTGATTTTTCCGATTCTTTCTTCAACTCCGAGAATTCTGGCGGGGTTTTCAGAAATTGCCATGAGAGCGCGTCTTTCGTCGAGTCCGTATTGAATTGCCATGGCGGCGGCAACTCTCAGGGTTTCGATGGGCAGGCCGGGGTAATCGCAGGTAAAGGCCACATCCACTCCGGCATCCATTAGGATTCTTGCGCTTTCGAAGGTTTTTTCATTCATTTCATGGCGGAATCGGGGCATGAGAGTCGGGCCGAGCACGACCGGCACTTTCATTTCAGCGAGGCGGTCAGCCAGCAGATGGGCTTCGGTTCCGTATTCGATTACCAGTTTAAGGTTGAATTCCTGGGCGATTCTGATTGCGGCCATGATATCTTCGGCCCGGTGTGCACAGGCGCGCATTGGAACATCGCCTTTGACCAGGGGGATCAGGGCTTCCATATCGATTTCCCGATCTTTGGTCATTTTTTTGCTTTGTTTCAGGGCGTAGTAATCCTGGGCTTTCATGAGGGTTTCGCGGATCAGGGCCGCCATTCCCATTCTGGTTGAATGGGGTTTTTTATCCTGTTTGGCGTTATTTTTGGGAACTTCGCCAAAGGTTGCGAGAACTCCGGCCTGTTCAACGATCAGTCCTACGTCGGCGGAGTTGCCATTGGTTTTGAGAATCGAGCAGATGCCGGCGATGGGCAATTCGGATGCGGGGCAGACCATGCAGGTAGAAATGCCGGCGCGGCGGGCATCTTCCACACCTTTATCGCGCATTTTGATGCCGTCGAGGGGTCTGAGGTGGGGAGTGACTTCAGGGTGAGTTTCGGCCATGTCGTTTGAGGGCACTCCGTTTTCGAAGAGACCGAGATGGGTATGGGCATCGATCAGGCCTGGCACCAGGTATTTCTGGTCGCATTCAATGACTTTTTCAACGTTCTTGAGAATTTTTGAGCCGACGGATGCGATTTTCCCTTTTTCGACCAGAACTTTCTGGCCGGGGAAGAATGCCCCGCTCATGTAAATTCGAACGTTATTGAAGATAATAGACATTTAAAGCACCCCTAACTGAGGTTTGAATCAAAGAACCTTGTTGCCATCGATATAAACGGCTTCGGTTTTTGATCTTGAATCGAGCGGATGGCCGTTCCAGATAACGACATCGGCGTCATATCCGACTTCGAGTTTGCCGAGGCGTTTATCGAGACCCATGATGATGGCAGGGTTTTCGGTAATGGCTTTAATGGCTCTTTCTTCGTCGAGACCGTGTTTGACGCACATGGAGGCGGCGACGTTG
>JBMOKV010000169.1:0-2798 GCA_049325495.1 Candidatus Rifleibacteriota bacterium
TTCGTGCCAAACGCCCTGAAAAAGCGTTGCCGCCGCAATAACCAGCAACAGTGATGCGAAAACACGGCACCAGCAACGAAAATGCTTCAAAAACGTTCTCCTGGAATGAATGTTCTAAGATTATAGCAGAAAAAATCGCTGATAAAAAGGCAGGCAATATAAAATTTTCCTCGGGCTCAGTAAAATTTGACGCTGTAATCTGAGTCTACGAAAATAGAAGCCGACCCGAGTTAAAATCAGGCTGATTGCAGTTATGCCTGAATACTCGATGCTATTGATTCGACAAAAACTCGGTAACGACCTTGGTTATATGTGGCAGTGCTCAATCCCAGATCCGCTTAATCGAACCAGCAACGTTGTGTCTAAGAAAGCGAAAAATTATAACAATCAAGTCACCATCAGGCTTTCAATTAACATTTTACGGGCCGATAAATCCAGGAATAATCGAAAACCGCCCGATTCAGCCGGGCGGTTTAAAAATCAGCTTGCAGAATTATATATGAGAATACTGAATTATAGTGACGTGAGCAGATCCTGATATTTGGCCATTGGCCAGAATTCATGGGCGGTGATTTCTTCTGCTGTATCTACAGCCTGTCTGAGCTTTGCCAGTGCCGCTTCTCCATCATCTCCGAGAAATGCGGTTTTTGCATGCAGACCCTTTTTGGCAGAGCTCTTTTCCAGAACTTTTTCCAGAGCATCAGCCCCAGCTTTAACATCGATGTAGATTTTTTCAATAATTTTGCTCTCATCAAGCAGGGTTTTGCTGGTTAAGCCCGCTTCTTTCATGGCAGCTGCAGCTCTTGCCGTCTGGGTAAGCTGTTTGGTGATTGCCGGCAGAATCAGGGTGCGGGCCATGTTGACTGCGGTTTTGTATTCGATCTCTTTTGTTTTAAGATAGGTTTCAAGCTTGATTTCGACTTTGGCGTGAACTTCTCTTTCGGTAAGAACATGAGTTTTTTCCATCAACTCGACGACGCTGTGGTCGTCAAAGGCGTTCATGGCCGACGGGGTATTGCGTGTGTTGGGCAGGCCAAGCTTTTCAGCTTCGCGGTGCCATTCGCTCGAATAACCATTTCCCTCAAAGCGAACTCTTCTGGTTTCTTTAAATACTTGTTTGAGAACCATCAGTGCGCTTTCGCGTATATCTTTGCCTTTGCTCGCGTTCAAACGCTGTTCAATGACGTAGTAACCATAGGTGCAGATTAGATTAAGAACTGTCGCAGCTTCTGAAGGATTCTGCGATGAGCCTACGGCTCTGAATTCGAATTTGTTGCCGGTAAAAGCGATCGGTGAAGTGCGGTTGCGATCAGATGAGTCGCGGGCAATTTTGGGCAGGTTGCGAACGCCCATGTTAATGCTTGCCATGACCTGTTCGGTTACCTTGTTCATGCTTTCGATTTCATCGATCAGTCGTGTCAGGTATTCACCGAGATAAATCGACATGATTGCAGGAGGGGCTTCGTTGGCGCCAAGACGATGATCATTGCCTGCGTCAGCGACGCTTGCGCGCAGAAGGCCACCGAACTTGTCAACACCCAGCAGAATTGCTCCTAGTGTAAGAAGAAAGTTGATGTTCTTCAATGGTGAGGCTGAGGGCTCAAGGTAATTGGTTCCAGTGTTGTCGCCAATAGACCAGTTGACATGTTTTCCTGAGCCGTTAACCCCGGCATATGGCTTTTCATGGGTGATTACGATCAGGTCATGCTTTAAGCCGACCTGGCGCATGATATCCATCGTCTGAAGATTGTGGTCGATAGCCAGGTTGGCTTCTTCGTAAAGCGGTGCGATTTCGAACTGGTTTGGTGAAACCTCGTTATGGCGGGTTTTTGCTGGTATTCCACGACGGTAGAGTTCGTGGTCGAGATCGGCCATGAATCTGATCATTTTGGGATGAATCGCGCCAAAATAATGATCTTCCATCTGCTGGCCCTTAGCCGGGGGTGCACCAAACAGAGTTCGGCCACAGATTTTCAGATCTGGTCTGGAATCATAAAGAGCCTTTGATACAACAAAATATTCCTGTTCCGGGCCGCAATTAACGATGATTTTTTTTGCAAGACGGTTGCCAAGCATGCGTTGAAGCTTGATAGCTGCATCGTTTAAAGCTCTCATCGAGCGAAGAAAAGGAGTTTTGAGGTCGAGAACGTCGCCGGTCCACGATAGAAAAACTGACGGTATAACCAGCGTTTTGCTGCGACCGGTTTCAATTAGAAAGGCTGGAGAAGTGGGGTCCCAGGCGGTATAGCCTCTGGCTTCAAATGTTGAACGAATGCCACCTGAAGGAAAAGAAGAGGCGTCTGGTTCACTCTGTATGAGCTGTTTTGCCGAGAATCTTTCGATAATTTCACCATTTTCAGAATAGGAAATGAAGGCATCGTGTTTTTCCGCAGTTCCACCACGCTGTGGCTGAAACCAGTGGGTGAAATGGGTTGCACCCTTGCCGATAGCCCATTCTTTCATCGCATGGGCAACTTCTTCGGCAATTGATTCATCGAGGGGATTTCCGCTGTGAATCGAGCTGATTAACTTGTTGAAGGTATTGTGACTGAGCTTTTCCTGCATTGCTGCCCGGTTGAAAGTTAGTTCGCCAAAGATTCCGGTAAGTTCTGACATTTGTTTCTCCTGAAATTTGTCCGAAAATTGAGGATGCCTGATAATAATCATCGTTTTGAAAACCGTCAAGTAAAAATCGGCATAAATTTGTAAAAAGTAAAAATTTAATTATTGGAAAATAGAAAAAATGCAAAATGAGAGATAAAAAGTTGATGATTTGCAAAAATTATAGTCTTATCGAG
>JBMOKV010000170.1:0-2780 GCA_049325495.1 Candidatus Rifleibacteriota bacterium
CATGGTTGCCCACAGCCTTGGCCGAACCATGATTGCAGAGATCAGAGCCCTTGGTTTCAAAGCCCTTGAAAGTGAAATTAAAACCTCAAAGCTGGGGATTAAGCATTCGGGCAGAGCGGTCGAAGGGCCTCTGGTTAAAGAAGACGCCGAATCGATCGTTTATCCGGAATATTACAAAAGATTCAGAACAAGCATTGAGCTTGATGAAGCTCTGGCCGAGAATAATAAAAAAATCCGGGTTCAGCTGACCATCGAATGGGATGAACCTAACCGGAAATTCAATCTTGGTTTTGGTACAGTGCTGGTGAAATATGATGCTGAAAGCTGAAAAAAAGGGGTTTTCCCTGGTCGAACTTATGATCGTGGCCGGACTTGCTCTTATGCTTCTGGGCTTTGCCTGGAAGTTTTACTTCAGTGGCCGTGATGCAATGACCCACACTGTTTCGCAAAGCCAGGTTCAGGCCGATACGAGAATTTTTCTCGACCAGCTCGAAGTTGAAATGGGCTCATGCTACTCTTTCCATGAGATTGACCCGGAGAACAAGAAATTCTCGTTTTATTCTTTCACTTTTGCCCGCATGCCGCTCGATGAGGTTCTTTACAAAAGCGACGGAACCCCGCGCAAAAACAACAGCGAAAGCGATGCAAGAATCAAGGTGGTTAAGTATGAGTATTCCTGGGCCGATAAAAAGGTTACCAAAAAAAGAACTCCCGGCTGGCTGAAATTCTTGCGCAAGCCTATGGAATTCAGCGAAGGCGATGCCTCTCAATTCATCGATTCCTACAAGAAAATGGAAAAAGTGGTTCTAAGAGATATCGTTGACTTTGAATTCAAAGGTTACAAGCAGATTCCCGATCCGACTTCCGAATCCGGGTATAAAACTCTGCCGGTAACTCCCGACAAAGCGGCGGAAGCGGCTTTTATTACCCTGCGCCTGCACACATTCAAGGATGAATCACCCAGAAGGCGTGATGAAGAGCTCGACATCGTGACCAAGTTTTACAGCCAGACCCGGCTCGCAGAGGTTGCTAACCCATATTTCTTCTGCACCACCGATGATCAGGGGAAATTCTAATGGAAAAGAAATGGCCGATCATTGGAATTACTCTGCTGTTGATCATTTTGATCTACAATTTCATTTCAAGCGTGTTTAAATCTGATCAGAAGCGGTTTTCGCATGACCGCATCTACGTCGACTACTCGGATTACCGCAACAACAACCGACCGACAAAAGCTTCGTCAAAAGCCTTTCAGCCAATCGGGTCCCAGCATCCGAATGCCTATAAAGCCGCGCGTGAAGCCAAGCAGATTCAGCGTGAAATGTTCGCCAATGTAATGACCGCCACCATCAGCTCTTACAACAATTACATGGACAAAGCGCTGAAGAAAATGCCTTCACCGGTTGATAAACTGCCAAAACCCAGAATGTCGCCGCAATATGAAAAGTTTCTTGAACTTGCGCGCCAGCCGGTAATCGAATACGAATCAGGCATGTCAATCTTCATGCAGGGCAACTATGACAAAGCACTGCAAAAATTCAATGAAGCGCTTGAATCGGTTGACCCACTTGATATCAAGCACCGCATCGATATTTTCGGCATGATAGCCGAATGTTACCTCAGGCAGAAAAATGACAGCGGTTACGTTCAGTACAAGGTCATGCAGGTCAGAATGAAACGAAAAATGCAGAAACTGCTTCAGGATGCATTTCCGGAAAAACGCGCTTTGATTGCCAACATGGAATGGGTAACAACCCAGGAAGCGTCAAAGAATCTTTTGAAAATGCGTTCTATTGCCAACCGCAGCGATTCCCCGGAAATCCAGGAAATGCTCAAGCGGGCAGAGCTCGACCTTGAAGTTTCGCGAAAAGTTACCCAGTAAAAATTATTAAAATATTTGATTGAAAAAACCCGTCTGCCTTTCGGCAGACGGGTTTAAAAATTTCCAGGGAATGGGGATTTTATTCTCCACTGCCCTCGAGAATAGCTTTTCGAGAGAGATTAACCCGGCCCTGGCCATCGATTTCGATAACCTTGACCTTGATTTCGTCACCGATGTTGACCACGTCTTCAACTTTGTTCACGCGGCTGTTATCGAGCTGGCTGATATGAACCATTCCTTCGATTCCGGGCAGGATTTCAACAAAAGCGCCAAATTTCATGATGCGTTTGACTTTGCCCAGATAGGTTTTGCCTACTTCAGCATCTTCAGTCACCTGGCGAACCATGAAAATCGCTTTTTCATTGGCTTCGGCATCGGGGCTGATGATGAGAACGCGGCCATCGTCGTTGGTTTCAATCTGAACGCCGGTTTCTTCAGTAATCTTGCGGATGGTTTTGCCACCAGGACCGATAAGATTTCTGATTTTCTCGGGGTCGATTTCGATGGTTTCAATTCGCGGAGCGAATTTTGAGAGCTCGGGTCGATGGGCAGAAATTGCTTCACCCATTTTTCCAAGAATGTGCATTCTTCCTTCTTTGGCCTGAGCCAGAGCAGTTCTCATGATATCAAGGGTAACGCCGATGATCTTGATATCCATCTGCAGAGCATTAACGCCCTTAGTGGTACCGGCAACCTTGAAATCCATATCGCCGAAATGGTCTTCATCACCGAGAATATCGCTCAGAACCTTGAAGTTATCGCCTTCTTTGATCAGACCCATGGCAATACCTGCTACAGGGGCCTTGATCGGCACACCAGCATCCATCATTGCCAGGCTGCCGGCACAAACCGACGCCATTGATGAACTGCCATTGCTCGACAGAATTTCACTTACAAC
>JBMOKV010000171.1:0-691 GCA_049325495.1 Candidatus Rifleibacteriota bacterium
GGAGCTTCAGGATCGGCGGGAATCTGAACTTCTTCGTGAGTATCGCGCTTATAACCAATCGCTGCAGGAATATCGAGCGGCGATGGCAGATAGGCCACGATAGCGTCGAGGAGATCCTGGACCCCTTTGTTTTTAAAGGCCGATCCACAGATTATGGGAATAACCTGATTCTTAACCGTTGCTTCGCGCAGAACCTTTCTAACCAGACTTTCCTGAACTTCTTTTTCTTCTAACAGCAGCTCTAAAAGCTCATCGTTAAAAGTACTGAGAGTTTCAAGCATGTGGCCTCTTGCTTCTCTGGCCTTATCAGCCAGTTCAGCCGGAATTTCACATTTTCTGAATTCGGCGCCGAGTGATTTATCTTCACCAAGGGCCCAGATGTGAGCCTGCATGGTTACCAGATCAACATGGCCGGCAAAACGATCTTCAGAACCGATCGGCATTACTATTGGCAGCGGTTTCGACTGCAGCCGCTCAGAAATCTGGGCAACTACCCGGTCAAAATGTGCGCCAACGCGATCCATCTTGTTTACAAACGCAATTCTGGGCACGCGATATTTATTAGCCTGTCTCCAGACGGTTTCTGATTGAGGCTGTACACCAGCCACTGCACAGAAAACTACTACTGCTCCGTCAAGCACCCGCAATGAGCGTTCAACTTCGGCAGTAAAATCCACGTGCCCGGGTGTGT
>JBMOKV010000171.1:701-2778 GCA_049325495.1 Candidatus Rifleibacteriota bacterium
AATATTGATGTCGCAATCACCCCAGTGGCATTTTGTTGCCGCGCTGGTGATGGTAATACCCCGTTCCTGCTCCTGGATCATCCAGTCCATGACGGCGGTACCTTCATGAACTTCACCCATTTTATAGGCTTTTCCAGTGTAATAGAGAATACGCTCAGTGGTCGTAGTTTTCCCAGCGTCAATGTGGGCCACGATACCGATGTTGCGGATTCTGCTGATTGTCTGACTGGCGTTCATGAATTTACTCTGGTTAATACTTTAGTGCATCAATTATACTGATGGTTAATCAAACCCGGAAGTGAGAGAAAGCCTTGTTGGCTTCGGCCATTCTATGAACTTCATCACGCTTTTTCATAGTTGCGCCGGAATTGCTGAGAATTTCATCGAATTCTGCAGACAGACGATCGGCCATTGATTTTTCTTTTCTATCTCTGGAAAACTTGAGGATCCAGCGGAAAGCAAGTGCAATAGCGCGGTCTGGTTTAACTTCGATCGGAACCTGGTAGTTTGCCCCACCGATTCTTTTGCTGCGAACTTCTACGATTGGCTTGGCGCTGTCGATAACCTTTTTGAACATTTCAAGCGGATTGTCTTCTTTGCGCTTCTTGGCGAGTTTTTCAATCGCATCATAGAAAATGCGGCTGCCAATGCTTCTTTTTCCATCATACATCAGATTATTGATGAATCTGGTAACAAGCTTGGAGTTGTAAACAGAATCAGGAGTCAATTCTCTTCTGGATACGTGACCACGTCGTGGCATGAATCAATTCTCCTTATTTCTTGGGCCGTTTGGCACCGTATTTGGAGCGAGCCTGCATGCGATTGGCAACGCCAGCGCAGTCAAGAGCTCCGCGAATGATGTGATAACGAACGCCGGGAAGATCTTTTACACGGCCGCCGCGAATAAGAACAACAGAGTGTTCCTGCAGGTTGTGACCGATACCCGGAATATATGCCGTTACCTCAATCTTGTTAGTTAGCCTGACGCGGGCGATTTTACGAAGAGCTGAGTTCGGCTTCTTCGGAGTAGTAGTTTTAACTACAGTACAAACACCACGGCGCTGAGGACAGTCGTCGAGAGCCGGTGAATTAGATTTGTACTTAACCACCTGTCTGGCCTTACGAATGAGTTGGTTAATAGTAGGCACAGCTGACACCTTCCTGATAAAGCTCAGTTCCGCCAATACTGCAGAACTGCCACCTCAAGAAAGTGAGGTGGAATATTGATATTAGCACATGTTCAAAGCCCTGTCAACGTACTTTGCTGCCAAAATCGTCAGAAAGTTCGCTGTTTGCCAGAAAAAAAAAATTCTTAAATTTCGCAGGGCTGAGGAAATGAATTTATTGATCTTTTTTAGCACATTTGCCAGAAAATGTACAGAAAAAAACTGACATTTCTGTCAGTTTTTTTAAAATTACCGGAGGTATTTATCGTAGTAATACTTTATCGAAATTATTCCTGGAACATAGATCGCATAAAAGACCCAAAACCCGATTCTAACCATTGGCTCGCGAGTTATAAGGTAGTTAACCGGTATTTTCATGGTGTAGTAACTGATGAAGTTTACTGCCAGAAACAGCAATAATTCCAATCTTATTGCAGGTCTGGAGGCCAGGTATTCTGCAGATTGATGACTGGTTGTAACGTATCTGATCAGAAGACGATGGCCAAAAAAGAAGACTGCAGCAAGGGTGAGCATTAAATTTGCCCAGTAATCAAAGTTGGCATATTCCAGAGGGATTTGATAGAAAACATGCAACATGAAAGTTGAGCCAAAGAAAAGCACAGGATAAAAGCAGAACCAGACAAGAAGGTATTCTGCCATTTCAGCCAGCAGCCATACTGCCCCATAGATGGCCTCAAAAACCATTCTTAGAAGAGAACCCTCTTCAAAGGCCGAGAATTTTTTTTGAACCTGCCAGATATCCATAGTTTTGCCTCCACCCTATAAATTTATCTGAAAAAGTTCCCCCGTAAAGATAAAAGACCACTCTGCGCTGCAGAGTGGTCTCAAAAGCTGAGAATAGAATTTTATTCTTCGTCTTCGCCCATGCTTTCACTATTTTTCATGAAGAG
>JBMOKV010000172.1:0-2747 GCA_049325495.1 Candidatus Rifleibacteriota bacterium
CCCAACTCTATTTAGCTAATCGCGAATATACCGGGCCATTGCAGATTACTCTCAAAGATCCTCTGCACCCGGCCATGATATTTGTTTCCAACGATTTTATCCTCGACACCAGGCCATCGGTTATAGATGCTGCCCAGACCAGAATTCAGGTTCTTTCAGGCAACGCCACTGCCCTTGCCGGCGATATCATCAGACTGACCGCAAGAGTAACCCAATATGACAACGAAACAGTAACGGTTACCATTCCAACACTGACATCAGGAGCAAACCCGGCAGGAATCTCTGCAGGTGTTGTGATGCCTCTTATCACTTCCTCCGGCGAAGGCAATCCGGCTGTCTGGCAGCAGGATGTCATTCTGAGCGAAGCCAATATCAAAAGCAATGCAATGCTGGTGACTTTCAGTTTTGAAGATGATGCCGGCAACATAAATACCGTTGACCGAACCTTTGCCATCGACCTCGACAAACCGGCTTTCAACTACCTTACTGCCAACATTCTTCTGCCCGGCGGAACCGACTCGACCATAAACGTCGGCACTACCACCTGTCAGCTCGAAATCGTCGCTTCGATTCCCATCGATGCCGGCCCTGATACTATCACAGTACAGGCTGACCTTACCCCGATCGGTGGGCCCGCAGCCCAGAACATGACCCAGATAGCAAATGGCGACTACCGATGTGTTTACACCATACCGGCCGGAACCCTTGAAGATACGGCGAATTTCAGCTTTCAGGTCAGAGCCGTTGACCAGGCTGGAAATACCGTTCTACAAGGAACCACCCCCGATGTTCAGATCGATAACGTCCAGCCGACCATCGGCACCATTACGATTACCAGCGTTGAACAAACGGTCATTGCCGGTGAAGACTTCACCATCGCAGTTGAAGCAAACTTGATCGAAACCGGCGGCACCAGTGGTGTTTTTGTCAATCTTTCAGGCCTTGGCCTTGGCAATGCAGAACAGTTGACCATAGTTACAGGAAACGTTTATTCGCAGACCTTTACCCTTCCCACGGCTGCAGTGGCCGGTTTTGCGGTGGAAGGACCCAAAACCTTCACGGTTACTGCCCGTGACTCGATTGCCGCCCATCCAACCGTGATTGCGCACACCGTTAATGCCACAACCCCCGCTCACAAATTTTATAACGGCAATCTGATTGTGACGTCTGATGTGTTTTATCCTGACAACACCGATTCGCCACATGAGGTTGCAACGACCACCTGCAAAATCATCATCAGCGCAACGGTGCCAGCCACCGGTGCAATCACACCCTTGACCGCTTCGGTTGATTTAAGCCCGATCGGCGGCCCGGCAGCCCAGGCAATGCCCAGAGTTGGTGCCAGCGACCAGTATCGAACCGAATATGTAATTCCCGCCGGCGCACTTGAAGACAACGTTTACCACACTTTTGTCGTCAGCGTTCGTGATAAAGACAACGTGCAGTTCGTACAGCGCTCGACCACGCCACCAATTGGCATCGACAGCGTTCGACCGACGCTTTCAGGAATTTCGATCACCGCTGCCCAGCCAACCATTCTCGCCGGCATGGATTTCACCATCAGCTGCACCGCCACCAACATTGAAGCCGGCTCAGTTACAGTTGACCTCTCATCTATAGGCCTAAGTGCTCTGTCAACCTTGAATTTTCAAACCGGCACCACCTATTCTCAGACCTTCACCTTGCCAACCGAGGCTGCTGCTGGTTTCGCCGTCGATGGCGCGAAAAGCTTTCGGGTTTCGGCCAACGATACCATTGCAGCCGACCCTACCATGATTTCACACATGGTCTCTGACTTAACCAGCGGCTACAAAATTTACAACCGCCCCTACACGCTGGTTGCTAATGTTTTGAATCCGAACAACTCCGATTCTCCCAATGAATTTGCAACCACCACCTGCAAACTTGAAATCACCGCCAACATGGCTGCATCGGGCAACATTACCCCGCTTACGGTAACCGTAAATTTGAGTTCGGTTGGCGGGCCAGCAGCCCTGTCAATGCCCAAAATGGCAGGCCTCGATCAATATCGCGTTGTTTGGACAATTCCACCGGGAGCATTAGAAGACGACGTTACCTACAGTTTTCCAGTAACTGTAATGGATAAAGACAATGTTCAGGTACTCAAAGAAAACACTCAGCCAATTGTCAGAATAGACAACACTCTGCCGGTAATTACCAGCGCAACACTGACAAATTCTGACGCAGATATCAACGTGGGCGATGTTTTCACCATCACGGTAAACGCGACAGGCGTGGAAATGGGTTCGGTAACTGTCGACCTTTCTGCGATTGATCTTTCCTTTACCTCTCCTGATGCGCCAACCATGGTTTTTATACCTGAAAACCCGGCTGGTTCAGGAATCTATACCCGAAGTTTTACTTTGAAAGACTCAATAAGATCTGGCATTGTACGTGACGCACAGACCTCTTTCAGAGTCAGCATCAACGACACGGTTTATGACAACATTCTGGCCAGCGATGTTATCGCTCACCTGGTTACTGCCAACACAAACTCAATGATGATCGACAACGAGCCGCCGTTCATCGCCGGCATCGCTACCAACTCCTATCATAATGTCAACATTGGAATGGATGACGGCCATGTGAGAATCCAGGATTACCTGTCGTTCCATGCCAACATAGCCAGTGCCAGCCAGTCCACCGGAGAGCTTTCAAGCATCATCATCAATATGCTGCCTCTTGGCCAGTCAGGCACTTCAAACATGACCGCTTCGCCTTCGAGC
>JBMOKV010000173.1:0-20554 GCA_049325495.1 Candidatus Rifleibacteriota bacterium
TCATGGACCACAGCAGGAACTGTTGGTCTCGCGTTAATTGGCGTCGGGTCAGGGCTTGGAATACCGGTTAATGTCGTTGCCGGTGCAATTATTTCGGGGGCATATTTCGGCGACAAGATGTCTCCTCTTTCAGATACCACGAATCTGGCACCCGCAATGGCAGGAAGCAACCTGTTCGACCATGTGCGCCACATGGTTTACACTACCGGCCCAAGCATGCTGATTGCCTGTCTGATTTTTGCCGTTATGGGCATGAGCTATGCCGGCAAAGAGGTTGACCTGGCTGCGATCGATACAATTCTCAAAACTCTGGATTCAGCTTTTAAAATCAATGTCTGGCTTTTGCTGCCGCCAGTTCTGGTTATTCTCATGGTAGTTTTCCGGGTTCCGGCATTACCAGGGCTTTTTGGCGGAGTGGTGCTCGGCGGGCTGTTTGCTGCCGTCTTTCAAGGTGCGGGCATGACTGCAATTATTAAAGCTGCGCACAGCGGCTTTGCGTCTAATACTGGAGTGGCTGCCGTTGACAGCCTGCTTTCACGTGGGGGCATGGAAAGTATGATGGGCACCGTCTCTCTTATTCTCGTAGCTCTCTCACTCGGAGGAGTTATGGAAGCTTCGGGGATGCTCAATGCCATTGCACTCAAAATCCTGTCTTATGCACGCAGCACCGGGTCAACTGTGCTTGCCACCTTTTTTACCTGCATTTTCTGCAACCTTGCCACCGGTGACCAGTATCTTGCAATCGTTATTCCCGGCCGGATCTACAAGGATATTTACCGGGAAAAGGGCCTTCATCCAAAGAATCTTTCAAGATGTCTCGAAGATTTTGCCACAATTACCTTGCCCCTTGTTCCATGGAACACTTGTGGTGCGTTCATGACCTCAGCTCTTGGCATTCACCCGTTTGCTTATCTTCCATATGCTTTTTTGAATTTGATTAATCCGCTCGTTTCTATTTTCTACGGCTACACTGGATGGACCATGGAAAAGCTTGAAACCGAAGCAATCACTGAAACCACCGGGAATAATGGATAATCAGCAAAAATTTGCCGCCAGATATTTTTCTGCTTTTGCAGAATTTCTGGTTCGCAGGCGAAACCCTGCTTTCTACCTGATGGTTGTTTTGAGCTTTGTGCTGGTAATTGCCGCCGGGCCCATCAGAATTGATAACAGTCTCGAGGTATGGTTTTTAGAAGATGATCCTACCCTGAAAGCATATAATGAATTCAAAGACCGCTATGGTAGTGACTTTGAGGTAATTCTTGCTCTGGTGAACTGCGGTGAAAAAGGAGTTTTCAACCCGGAAAAACTCAATGCAATCTGGGATGTCTCCAAAAAACTCGAAGCCGATAAAACCACATTCAAGCGCGTTCTCAGTGTTTCGCTTGCTCCCTATGTTGGTCTCGACGGTGAAACCCTGATCATTGAAGATCTGATGAAAAATCAGGTGATTAGCGCAGGTGATGCAGAGCTTGTAATGAAACGTTTTTTTGAAGATCCATCGCGGCGCAAGGTTCTGCTCGATTCAACTTCACAACATGCCATGATTCTGATTGAACTGGTGTCAGCGCCCGACATCGACCAGCGCCGACCAAAAATAATTCAGCAGGTTCGTGAGCATTTCAATTCACTCGATTACCGACTCGCGGGCATGGGTGTCATGCATGAAGAGTTGAACCGGGTCAGCATGGAGGACGGAACCCTTTTCACTTTTCTGGCTTATCTGATAATCGCCATTCTGATACTCTTGATTTACCGATCAATGGTAATGCTGAAAATGGCCATTGCCGCCATGATTATCAGTGCCGCCGGGCTGGTAGGCGTTTATGGGCTTTCCGGGCAGAGTTTCAATATGGTTACCATCGTTCTGCCAACATTGATCATGATTCTTTCAATCAGCGATGTGGCCTATGTTTACAACAGTTTCTGCTTCAATATCGAAAAAATCATGGAAGATCGCGAAGCTGGTCTGCTGCTGGTAATGAAAGAAGTGGTTGCTCCATGCTTTTTTACTTCGCTTACTAATTTTTGCGGTTTTCTGGCTATTGTTGCCAGCCCGATGGCAGTATTGCGGGTATTCGGCGCTTTCGGTGCATTCGCGAGCATGGCAGAATACTTTGTTTCAATGATTGTTGCAGCATTCGTTCTTGGCAGAATTCAGCCATCTCGTGAACAGGCGGTCATTTCACGACCTTTTGCGGGGTTGGTAAAACGCTGGGTTAAGCACCTGCCGAAAATGTCTGGGCTGATGATGCTGATAACCCTGTTACTGGTAGTTCTTCAAATTTATGGAATCTCGCAGCTGAAGGTCGATACTTTTTCCATGGGCTTTCTTCCCCAGAGTAACCAGGTGCGCCAGGATAACGATTACATCGAGTCGGTTTACGGGAACTATCTTCCCGTAGAAATTCGTTTGATGACCGGCAAAAAAGATGGAATTAAAAGCCCGGATTTTCTTCTGCTTCTCGATGAGGCCCATCGACGGCTTGAAGCATTGCCCATGGTTAACCGTGCCAATTCTATTCTCGATGCCTTCAAACGTCTGAATCAGGTAATGAGTGACGGTGCTTCTGAAAGCTATCGCGTTCCCGATACTTATAATGCGGCCAGTCAACTGATGATGATGTATGAGTCTGACCCCGAAAACGATCTTGAATACATGACTGATGCTCCCGAATATTCTGAAGCCCGTTTAACGGTTAGAGTGCCGATGATCAGCGCTTCTGAGGTCAGGGCCGTCGAGGAAAGTATTCACAAAGTGCTGCATGAAATTTTTGATCCACAGGGTGTAGCCTTGAAATTTGGCGGTTATGTGCCTCTTTATTCCAGAATCATCAATTACATTACCAACAGTCAGATTCAGAGTTTCATTCTGGCATTCCTTTTTGTTTTTGGAGCTGTTGCTCTGTTTTTTCGCAGACTCGATGCAATGCTGCTGGTTATTCTGCCAAATCTTTTTCCGATCGGCATGACCCTGGGAATAATGGGGCTGACCGGCATCAATCTTGATAATGCCACTGTTACCATCGCTGCAATTACCATGGGTATAGTCGTCGATGATACGATTCATGAACTGTTTCTTTTTTGTGAACCTTCCAAAGCCGGTCTCGACCCGGTCGATGCCATTTCAGAAAGCCTGGTTGAGGCCGGGCCGGCGGTAATATCAACTTCACTTCTTTATGGTATCGGTTTTCTGGTTTTTGCCTTTGCCAGAATCAAATCAGTAGTTTATTTTGGCACTTTGCTTTCGCTGACGGTCTTTTTTGCCTTGCTGTGTGAATTTACCGTTCTGCCTGCCCAGATCTGCCTGTTTCGCCGATTCTGGAAAAAGAAGTGATTCAAATGTTTTTTTCAAAAAGAGCGTAGTTTCCTATGGTTTCCCCAATACCGGCACTCATGACATTTGAACGATTGCCTTCATACATGGTGCAATGAATGATATACCTGATTTTTTTATTCGATAGAATTTCTTTGCTGGTCAAATAGGCGATTGCTGCTGAAACTCCCGATAAATCTTTTCTTCCTTGAGAGTTGACCGCAATGAACAGCGCCAGCAATGTTTCCTCGTTGCTCTTGAACCAGAATTTCAGTTTTGAAATCATTGAATGGCTGCCACCCATAGCTGCAATCGCCTTGCCATAATCGAAACAATGAATCATGAAACCCTGAACTTCACCGTTTTTTCTTGCGACGATGATTTGTCGGTCTTTTATCAGTTTCTTCAGCCCTGAAAAGTTAAAGAGAAATTCTTCGCGGCTGATCGGATAAAAGAGGTAATGTCCACTGAATGAATCATTTACAACCTGATGTATTTCGAGCATCAGCCGGTCAAAGTTTTCACTGTTGTTGAATTCGAAAGAATACCCCATTGTAAGAGCTTTTTGATAACGCTTTTCGTATTTTGTCAGGCGCTGCTCAAGCGATGATCTCACTTCAGAATCCTTAAGATCAATTTTCCTTGATGACCAGCGACGAATTTCATTAAAACCATATTTGAGAAAAAAATCAGGGTACCAGGACTTGTTGTAATTTTCTGAATAAAAAGGCATGCGGTCAAAATTATCAAGTCTGAAACGATAACGGCTCCAGATTGAAAAGTTCATGGGCCCCACGATCCGGTCGCATCCTTTTTCTTTAAGCCAGGCACATGCACGGTTCAGAATTGCTTTTGCGGTCTGATAATCATCGATACATTCAAAAAATCCTACCGCTCCATATTTTTTGCCATCATGATTCATTTGCGGGTTAAAAAATGCCGCGCAACGGGCCACCTTTGATTGTTGGCGTTCTGCAAGAAAACAACAGGCTTTACCGTAAGAAAAAAACGGGTTTTTCTGCGGGTCTAATTCATCACTGGTTGTTTGATCAAACGGCGCAATAAAATGGTTATCCCCTCGATAAATTGTTTTGGGAAAATCGATGAATTCTTGAAGCAGAGTTTGATCATCAGATGAGAAGGCGGCAATGGTTATTTCGTCTGCTTCACCTCTGCCAGGATCTGTCATACGGTTGAAATAAATTCGGCCATTATTGCCATCTACAACAATTTCATCGCCATCTTTGAATTTTTCAAAAATTCCTTTAACTGCCAAAACTGCAGGTATTCCATACTCTCTTGAAATTACCGCAGCATGCGACAAAACCCCGCCGGTTTCGGTAACTACTGCAGAAATCAGGCTGAAAAGGGGTGTCCAGGCCGGATCAGTGAACCGCGTTATCAGAATGTCGCCTTTTTCGATGCGACTGGTATCGGCGATGTCTTTTATCAGCTTAACCCTGCCGCTGACTACTCCACTGCTGCAGGCTATGCCGGAAATGTAATCCTCATTTTCAAAGCTTTGTGCCGGTTGGTCGGCCATTTTAAAGCCGATGTCGTCGGGATTCTTGAAGTTTCGGAATGATTGATAATACTGCCGGTTTTTTCTTATAAGTTTTTTGGCTTCTTGTCTTGTTGTTTTTCCATCGATAATTGCGAAAAGATCGTAAACTCCAAGAAAAAAAACGTCTTCCGGGCAGGAGAGAATTCCACGCTTTTGAAGAAAAGTTCCTGCCTGCAGGCAGAAACGTCTGATCTGATCATACATTCTGGTTGAAAGGTCGCGTAATTCTTCGCGCCACCATAAAAAGCTGCGCATTCTTTCAAGTTTTGCCCCTACAGATTTGCGGTTGAAAAAACCAGCTGCTGAAAGAAGTCGATCTTCTTCTTCGAGAAATCTGCAATGCTGGTTATCATTGAGCCTGGTCGGGTTGCAATCATCATCGAGCTTAATCTGCTGCTTTATGGTCTCGATTACGAACCCGGGGTCTTCTCCATAGTTTGCAACCGTAATGTCAAGCTCGCGGGTCGATAGATATTTGAATCGTTTCAAATATTCGTCTAGCTGAGCCAGATTGAAGTTTTCGAGGCTCAGGTGAAACTGCTGTTTTATCTCTTCTACTGATCGATTAAGCCAGAAATCTAATGAAATCGGATCTTTTCGAATTCTTCGCGTGATCTGCCAGAGATGTTCTATGGGTTTGAGATGTGAAAGATTTTTAAGACCAATTACCAGATTAAGATAGTTAATTTCGGGATACTTTTTAACCACATCTCTGAACGTCGTCTGAACGTTGGCGTTGTCAAAAATATGTTTAAAATATGCGCCTTCAACCATAAAGTAATCTTTGAAAATCAATGAGTTAAAATGGTCGAAAAAAGTTTCTTCATCTAAAGAGTCGATTGCGAGTCGATCGATTTCTTCAATTCTTTCAGCAATTTTTTCGCTGTTTTTTTCGTTATACAAAATGCGGTGCTTGAATGATTTTTCAAGGGCAATCATGACTTTTATGCCGGTTACCACAGACGCAAACGATAATCCGGTTACATGTCCGTCGCCTTCATAACCGACCTCGATCCCTAGGCTTTCATCAAATTCCCGCTCGTTGAAGCCGATGATTCTTTTCAGGCCCTCTTTGACTGCGCCCGCCGCCCAGTACATTCGACCGTAGAAAAAATCCGATCTTACTCCTTTGTTTTCATCGATGAGTCTGGTTTTTATGAGGTATTCCGGCATCAGTTTGTCCCAGACCATTTTGTAAAGCGAATACATCAGCTGGCTGCAAACCGCTGAAGAAATTCCGCCGTCCTTCAGGTCAGCGGTTGACCACTGACCGGGAATTCCGGAAAAATTGATGCTGGTGATCGGGCGCGCCTGCAGAATGTGAAAGTGACCTTTGCTGAAAGCCCATTCTATATCGACGGGAAACCCGTAATTGGTCTGGATCTTAAGGGCAATTTCAACGATGTCTTTCAACTCATTCTCGTTCAGGGTTGCCCTGGCTTCTTGATTTTCTGATGTTCTGGTGGTCTGCTTTTTTTCAATGAGCTTTTCATGATACCAGTCAAACACATACTGATCCGGGTCTTTTTCTCCACTGACCAGCGAGTCGCCCAGGCCATACACCGATTCGATGAGCATCTGGGTGTCGAGGCCGGTTATCGGATTAACGGTGAAAACAACCCCACTTTTTTCTGACTGAATCATTTTTTGGATGATTACCGACATTCCCAGGTCGGTTGGCTTCAAACCTTTTTCATGGCAGTAATGAATAACCCTGTTGGAAAACATGGAAGCCCAGCAGGTTTTAATTGCCGTTGTGATTTCTTCATGGCCTTTTGCATTCAGAATCGTTTCGTATTGGCCGGCGAAAGATGCGTTCTGCAGATCTTCTTTCGATCCGCTGCTGCGAACCGCATAATAAATAGTGTCATCGCATAAAAGCTGCCTGACAATTGCCTGAAAGCTCTCTGAGAAATGTGACGAGAGAATTCTTTCCCGGATCAATGCAAGCAGATCGGTCTGTTTGTCTTTATTTTCAAAACATTCTGCAGCTTCATTTACCAGAAGATTTATTCGATGTTCAATTAAAAATGAATTTAAAACATCGGCTGGAATACAAAAACCGTCAGGAACTTCAATTCCAAATTGAATGAGTTCAAGAAGACTGAAAGCCTTTTTTCCTATTTCGTTGATCAGGGACCGGTCGTTTTCAACAAAAAATTTTCGGCTTAATTCTGAAAAACTGTATATCATCAAAACCAGCTTTCAATTTTCGAACGGCTGAGATCAAAACCATGGCGATGAGCTATTTCCATAATCTGATTTACCTGCCGGCGGTCGACTTTTCCATAGCTGAAATGTATTCCGGTTTTCTCCAGGCCCAGCAGAACCGCTTCGGTCATGCAGGCGAAAAGAACACCGGGTTCAAGCTCCAGACCTTCGATTTTTAGATCCGCATTCATTGGTAATTTAACGATTCCGCCCCTGATCATCACAACATTTTCTTTTGCAAGCACCGAAGGGTGGGTATCGATTGGAACGGATACATCATTGATGATAACCGGTTCATCACCAAGCATTTCGGGGTAAATGACCGGTTCTGAAGAGTTGGTGGCAGTGAGAATGATCTGGGCTTTTTTCAGACAAAAAATATCGGTGGCCACCATAATCGGCGGTTGATCAGGAAATTCGGAGTCAAATTCATCGAGCAGAGATTCGGTTTTTATGAGGCCTTCCAGAAAATTTCGGCAGGTTCGACTGCGGGCAACTGTCTGGAAAATCTGGCCGACTGGGCAACTGGTAGATTCATCTTTACGATTTAAAATTTCAATTAAACCAGCATAAATGGCGCAGGCAGCCTTTTTCAGGTTTTCATCACGACCTCGATGACCAATCAGTATCAGTTGCCCGACTCTTTCTGCAAGAATTTCACAATAAGCACTGCCGATATTGCCGGCTGCACCAACTACCGCAGTGACACAATTCTCGATTTGAATATCATTTTGAACAGCTGTTTGAAAAACTGCTTCAAGGCCCATGCCTACGGTCAACGAATTGCCTGTAGTAACTACAATTCGATCTGTTTCAATAGTTTCACCGTTACGGGTAATCATTGAAGTATAACCACCCAGACAGACGGTAGAAAAACCTTTTTCAATTGCCAGATCGACCGCAGATTCTATTTTCTCACGAAACATCTCGAGCCGGCGGATCATGTTGCGATAAAAAAGGTCGCTGTCGATTACCAGAGCGATAACAGAAAACTCGATGGTTTCGCCATTTTTTGATTGAATCAGCCAGGGGTCACAGACAAAAGGTGGAATTGCTTCGTAAACCCGGTTTACAAAAACTTTTTTGGCCGCATCACTGATTTCGCTGAAGCTTTTATCCCATAATGAAATTTGCCGGGATTCGACAAAATGACCGATTACAGCAACTTTGGTGTAACTCCCCGAAACCCTTCTGGCTGGTTGGGAATAATCGGCAATTTCGCCGGTCAGCCCGCTTGGCGGTTCTTCGGCAATATATTTCAGTAACTGACAGCTGTTGTGTCTTTTAATTATCAGGCATAGTCGTTCTAGAGCGGTAAAAAAACGTTGTATCTGTTCTTCAGCAATCAGGGCTGAAGGTTCAATACGCATTACCAGGTTGCTCGAAACTGCCGGTGCCACTCTTATTCCGTGCTCGTGTAGAAAATACCCCGCAATGGCAAAACCCAGCATTTTACCTGCGGCCAATGCCCTGATCGCATAGGCGGGGCATTCAGACAGATCGAAAAACTCGATTCCAAGCATCAACCCGCAGCCACGAACGTCGCGGATTACTTCGGGGTAAAGCCCTTGAATTCTGCGAAGCCCGCCAAGCAGCAATTGCCCCCTGGCATGGCAATCCTGGAAAATTTTTCCACCGTTTTCCAGAAGTTCGAGAGCTCGCAATGCCACTGTTGAACTGAAGTCATCTTCAGCAAAAGTAGAGGTGTGCAGCAGCGAAAATTCTTTTTCATACCTGCTCTTTTCAACGCATAATGCTGAAATTTTTGCGATGCCACCGCCAAGGCTTTTCGAAAAAACATAATAATCGCCGATCAGCCCGATCTGTTGCGAGAAAAGAAAAGTGCCGGTGCGGCCCATACCCGACTGAATTTCATCGATGATCAATGGAACATTGTGGGTTCTGGTGAAATCTCTTATTCTGGCCGCCGAATCAGAGCCAAGGACATTTATGCCGCCTTCGCCCTGTAAAGGTTCAACGAAAAATGCGCTTAGGTTCAAAAGAGTTTTTTCTGAAAGGATAAGTTCACCGTTTTTAATTTCGGGAAAAAGCCAGGTGAGTTCACATTTATCAGCGAGATCGATCAGCTCTTTGGGGTCGTCTGGTTTTATGAAGATAATGTTTGGGCCTATTCGTGAAAATGGCAGGCGGTAATCTTTGTTATAAGTCAGTTTGACCGCGCCGGAGGTTTTGCCATGAAAAGATTTTTCGAGGGCGGCAAAATATGGGGGACTCAAAAAGGCTACCCTGTTGAATTCATAAACAGCCTGAAGAATTCGGTCGATTCCCGCAGTTTTATCAACGCCAACCAATCTCAGGCTGTCTTTGAAAAATTGTCCGGGAATTGACAGTAAGCCCTTTTTAAATGCGGCTTTGATTTTTATCGAATCTATTTCGACCTGCTTTTTCAGCTCTTCAAATTTCTTCATCTGAGCCAGTTCTGCATGCTTCATTGCCGCTTCAATGGCTTCGGCACCAGTTGAAGCAAAGGTGGTAATAAAATTCTGCCCGGTTGCCTGGCAAAGAAATTTATCAAGCTTTTCTGCTACCAGGCCTGCGTTTTTTCTGCAACTTCCCTGGGCATTGAAAACACCTTTATTATTGAAAAATTCCTGGGCGACCTTCACCAACTCAGGGTGATTATGACCGAAAAGCGAGGCACCATAGCCGCCTACCAGGTCAAGAACCTGCTTTTCCTCACCATTTTTGTCAAAGTAGTAGAGAAAATCTCCTTCTCCACGGTGAAAGCTGCAGTCAAGCCTGATTACCCGCAAAAGTTTTGCCAGCTCTGGCCGGCAATAGTTCTGGTAAATTTCTGAAAGCGGGTTTAGCAATGGTAAGTTACCTTTCGCAATCACCCTGATTCTAATCCTTCAGAAGCGAGTTGACAAGTTTTTGCCGATCAAAATGAAGCAAAAGAGGGTAAAAATGCTATTTTTTAAGGTAAGCAACCGCTCCATCAAGGTTTTCTTTCAACTCGGCAAGTTCAAGAATACCGAACATTTCAAAAAAGGAAGATTTGGTTTTATCAAGGCCACAAACGACAAGATCGGTTTCATGATCGAGAACTACAAGTTCTGAAGTATCCATCAGTCTGGCTACGCCAGAGCTGTTTATCGATGTACATTGAGAAAAATCGAGAACGATTCCCCGAAGTTTTTTGCCCGTCAGCTCTTCTCGGACTTTTTCGAGAAGGCTTGTACCTGATTCATCCTGGAAATAACCTTTGATGAAAAAAACAAGAATCTGACCGTCTAATTTGTGCTCGGTGGAAAACACAGCAAATCTCCTTCGAAAAGATACTCTTAAAACAATATAGTTTACTTCCGGAATTTTCTCAATTGAATTCAGGTCAGTCTGTTTCAGACTGTGACAGAATCGTTATGATTCCCAAGTCGGCATCGACTCTGACCTGGTCGCCTGATTTAAGTCGCTCTGTAAGCCCGGGAATTGCTACGATGGTTGGAATACCCATTTCTCTTGCAACAATTGCTGAATGTGATACCAGACTGCCTTTCTCGATCAAAAGCGCAGAGATAGAAGGATACAATACCACCCATCCCGGGTCGGTTCTTTTAGCGGCAAGAATTTCGCCACTCAGCCTCAGGTCAGCATCGGGACGGTCGATGACCTTAACTATTCCACTAACCGTGCCCGGACTGCAGCTTATGCCTTTTAACTGATTGTTGCCCGGTTCAGCTGTGAATTTTTTTCGCGAAATCCGGTTATGGGCATAAACAAGGCCACGGGTAACGAACCGGTCTTCCGGTTCGGCGTTCTGCCATGAATTGAATTCTTTGCGGCGTAGTTCTATAAGAGCCTTTATATCCTGATTCAGGCTGGTCCCGTCGAGAAGAGAAAACATTTCCTGAACTCCCAGGAAATATATGTCGCGCTGATGGTTGATGACTTTTGCATTGGCAAGATACTTGCCGGCGCCATTGAAAATACGGCGAAGAATGCCATAAACACGGGTGCGCTGAAAGCGCAGGTTTTCCCGGTTTCGTACCGAATTTCTTGTCTGGGTAAGGAAAAAATTGTAAATTTTTCGACGCCAGCCCGAGAGTTTTGTGTTAACCAGATTTTCTGCTTTTTGCCTTTTTTCTGTTCCCACAGTTCCCAACATATGGTCGAGGTCTTCCATGACAAGGTAATTCTTGAGAGTTGTAATGAAATTTTCTGGTTTTTGAAACAGGTCTTCTGATTCGAATTTTAGTTCGTTCATGCAGCGAAACCCAAATTCTTCGATATATTGATCAATTAGTTTTCTGAGTTCAATAAAGCAGGAGTCTTCCTGGATTCGGTGTAAAATCTGCCGGTTATCTTCAAGATCAAATAGAATTTTGAAATTTGAATTTTTTTTAATGACTTTGGCGATCATAACAGCCCTGCGGGCTGGTTCGGTGCTGATTATGTTTCCTTCTCCGGTCAGCAGGTCATTGTGAATTGTAGATTCTGAACCAAAAAACTTTTCACTGAGGCTTTTCAAAGCACCAAAAAACATGATTGTATAAAAATCATTGATATTGGGTACATGCCATTTTTCAAGAAGCATGGTTTCAAGATCGCGATAGTGTCGGGCAAGATCCATCAGATCCTGATTCTCAAGATCGGCTTTCATGTACTCGCGGCATGTAGAAGTAACGCTTTCGATAAAACCGTTTACCGTTTTCTCAAAAGAGAACCACAGATAGATCAGACGCATGGTTAACTTTAACTTGAACCAGTGATCGGCCCAGGTCAGGCGACTTTTTTCGAACAGCAACCGCTTTTGTGCATATTCGGGCAGGGTTTCTCTGACCCCGATCATCTGTTCCCAGTAACCTTTATAATGCCTGATCCCCGGCAAAACAAAAATCATGTTGTACCAGTTGACCAGATTGTAGTAAATGTGACCGTTGAAATAGCCCAACATGTTCTGCAGAAAATAGTCTATTTTCTGCAGAACCGGCTCAGGCACACCATTGGAAGCAAGGGTACCTTTGAAGGAACGATAATAAAAATATCGTACGGCTGAAAATGTGAGCGGTGAGCTTATACCGCTGTAACTTTCGGTAACGTTGGCGTTATCCCATATTAGAACGTTTTTATCGGGAACAAGACTGGTAATAGGCCTGGTTTGCAGCAGAAAAAGACGATTGCCAGAGAAAGCCCATTCAATATCCTGTGGTGAACCAAATATCTTTTCCAGTTTAACTGCTGCTTCCACAATCTGGTGAATCTTTTCATCTTCCAGTGATGGCTTTTCTGCATTTTCGGCAGCGATTTGTATTTTTTCAAGGCCGCTGCCGTTTCTTATGCTTGCGAGCATTTGTTTCTTTTTGGCCAGATTCCTGGATAAAATGACGCGGTCACTGCGTCTGATAACGAAATGGTCAGACTCAAGAAGGCCAGAAACCAGGCCTTCGCCTATTCCTGGAACAGAATCAACGACCACCAGGTCATAATCGCTGTTGGCAGGATTAACAGAAAATGCAACACCGCTTGAATCAGCATCGATCATGCGCATGACAACAATGGCCATGCCCGTATCAAAAAGATCGATTCCCGCAGCGGCAAGGTAGTGACGGGCTCTGTTTGAGAAACAGGATGCCCAGCACTTTTTAACCGCATCTTTGAACTGGTTGAAATCTCTGATGTTAAGAAAAGAGCTGAAGATTCCAGCACATGAAATCTGACGACCATCTTCTATTTCAGCTGAAGATCTGATCGACACAGCTGCGCCGTTGAAGTGGTCAAATAGTTGCTTCAATGATTCATTTATTTCCTGAGGAAATTCGGTACTGGTAAGGAGATTTTCAATTGCAGTATCCGAATCTGCAGAATTGGAACAAAGCAGGCGTATTTTTTCTTTTAACCCGTTCTGGTTGATGAAACAGAAAAAAGCTTCTGTTGAAAGAACCTTGAATTCAGGTACTTCGAGCTTTGCTTCAGAGACAATTCTAAAAAGATTTGCCCCCTTGCCTCCGGCAGTTTTAACAGTTTTACAATCGGATGAATTCAGAATGAAGTTCATTTTTTTATTCTACCTACAGTGCAGCTTGAATATCCTGTAGTGCGGCAGGTCGCATAGATTACCCGCGACAATTCATGGTCTTCAAAAATCTCATCGACCTTTCCGTTCAGAATTGCCAGGTCTCTTTTAGTGTTTATTGCATTGGTCCAATAGCAGAGTCTGGCTCCATTTTTTGCAACACGGGCGGTTTCCCGCATTAACCTGACAAAATTGTTTTCGTCAATCCAGTCAAAAATGTTGGAAAAATTGAAACAATCGATTGAATTATCGGGCTGAGAAAAAATAAACTGCTCCAGTTCTCCGCTGATTATGGAAAGCCGTTCGATGTTTTGCTGTAAAGCGCGGAAGTTACTTTTTTTCAGCCATGCGGGGCAGTTTTCGGGGCCGGGGTAGGTTTTATGAAAGGCAAAGAAAAGATAGAAGTTGTCTTTCAGCGGTACATCACGGAAAATTCTTTCGGTCTGCTTTCTGAAAATGAGGGCCGGGTGCTCATCTTTCTGGGCATAACGAAAATGATCCTTGTGAAAAAAATGATTCATGATCTGCTGGTTGAAAATCAGTGAACCAAAGCATCGCCATAGCCAGATATTCCAGTTTTTATCATAAATATTCTGCTGAACTTTCAAATCTGATGCCGAGAAAATTTTTTTTATGCTTTCTCTGCCCTGAATAAGCTTGATCACTTTGGCTACCAGCCGCAGATACCGATCTTGACGACCACTCAACATTATGCCGCTGCAAACTTTTTCATGGTGGGCTTTCCAGTAGCTTTTTGCATCTTCGCTGAGATACTGTGAAACTCTTGTGAAAAGCTGCTCTCGGTTCGTACAGGGCTTCAGGCCAAGAAATCTCCAGATTTCTTCAAATTCAAGGCAAAGGGCTGCGGCTTTTTTCATTTCAAGAAGAAAATTCTGTCTGGGGTTGAAGTCGAGAGAGATGACATCGGCCCCCGATAAAATGCATTGGAGGCTGAAATCTCCGCCCGAGGTTATTGAAAGAACCCTTTCGCCTTTCTGGGGGTTCAGACCTTCAGCAATTATTCGCTCGTCTTCCCAAACCGTTGTGTAGCCAACTTCTTTAAAAAAGTCGGCTTTGATGACTTCACTGCGAATCTGGTTCTCAGGCTGAGAATGGCCTGCCAATTCTTTCGCCGAGCTTGACATAGGTTTCTACCCCCGCTTTGCTGTTTTCAACCAGATCCTGGTCGAAGATGATGCGATTCTTCTGAAAAAGAACCACCAGAGTTGAGCCGCCAAATTGAAACAGGCTTTTTTCTGCTCCTTTTTTAGCCAGAAGTTCTGGCTCAAACAAGTGTTTAATGCTGGCGATCAGAAAGCCCCCGATATCAAGAAAAGCCATCTCTCCATAATCCTTGCTTGAAAAGCCCGTGCAGGTGCGCTTGTTCATTGAATAAAAATCAAGGTTATTGCCTTTAACCGGGCTTACTGAATAATAATGACCTTTTATGTTAACCGGTTGGTGAGGAATACCATCGCAGGGAAAGTGAATGCGATGGTAATCCATCAAGTAGAGGCGTAAAACCATGGCCGATCCTTCTGAAAAAGTTTGGGCAGTTCTTGAATCCTGTAAAAGACTTTTGAGACTTACCTGTAATCCTTTTATGGGTAGAACAGACCCGGGAGAAATTTTATCAAATACCAGAAGTTTTCCGTCTCCCGGTGCAATAAAAACATCATTTGAATAATTGATGGTTCTGGCGGATTTTTTCAGCTTACGGGTAAAAAAATCATTAAGGCTTTTGAAACGATGAAGTGGTTTTTCGGCTTCGCTGATATCGATACCCGCTTTGCGGGCAAAATTATCAATCAGGTGGCGAGATAATGAGTTGCTGGCGAATTTCTCGACCAGGCAGTGAAGAAGTCGGTTTTCCATGAGCCGGGGTCTGAATTTGATGCCGTCAGGATGGTTGTAAAGCCAGGCAAAGACCCCCCCGGAAACGATCTTTTCCTGGCATCGTTCACCGCTGTTGCGGATAATGTAGGTTTGGGACTGCTGTTCACTTGTCATTTTTTATTTCCCGAGGCTGGTTTTGCACCGACAGGTTCAATCTGCATTCTATCAAAACCGACTGACACTGGCAATTTTTGCTGTTTCATTGCCAGACGAGTGTTCGACTTAGAAGCATTTCACCAAGTAGTATCAGCAGATTCATGAAGAGGTAAATTGCACCGGCTGCCATAATTTTGAAATTACCCCGGTTTTCCCGAAAAACAAAAAGCAGAAAATAAATGGTGCAGAGAAGCAGAACCAAAGCCAGCAAACCAAGAGTGGTATTGCTGATCGGATGCTGGCGGCTCAGGTAAAAAATAATCAAAAACTGTGAATACATCAGACCAAGGGTGAGGAATATGGATTTTCTCAGGCCAAAAAGCATGCTGTAGGTTACATATTCTGTTTCTTTTTCAGGGGCCCGGATTTTTCTGGTAAATTCCCAGATTATCCCGAAAAACCAGAACCAGGTGGCCAGCAATAATGGTTCGAATCGCCAGATCGGAAGCTTGAAAGAATTTCCAGGGATAGAAATAATATAAATGGCGGTCAAAAGGGTAAGCGGGTTGTGAGTTAAAAAGGAGTATAAAAGGCTTCCCGCTATGTATTCAGGATAAAAAAAGTATTTGAAAGTAAAAAAGGCAAACAGGCCGAGTGCGAGAAAGGTCAGAATTCCGGCAGGAAATGCGGTATTCAGCAGAAACATCAGCTCGTAAATCACCACCATCACTATCCAGAGATCGGTTTCTAAAACCCGTCCAGATGGTAATGGCCGTTCTGGAAAAAAAGTTACATCGACTTCGCGATCTTTTAGTTCATCGGCAACCCGTAAAAAAAGCATAAAAAGAAAGCAGGTCAAAACCCCGATCAGGGCGTTGCCATTTACCAGTATTTCCGTGGCATCATTTACCCAGAAAAAAAGAGAATAAAGACAGAAAAACTGAAGGTTGGCCAGGACCAGGGCCGCGGGTGGAGGATAGGTTTCCCACAGGTAGACCATCAGCCTGCTGAAAAAGGTGCTTTTAACTTTTTCGGCGTTGTTGTTTTCTTTCATCTTATAAGTCCCAGCAACCGGCCAAACCATGCATGATTTTTGAACAGCGGGGAGAATGGCTTGATAAGAGAATAGTAAACCGGCGCGATTTTAGCCAGCAGTCGAATTTTTCTGGCATAAGCTCTTTCTGAGAGCCCGAAAAATTTCAAATACGGAGCCAGAGGGCGGGTTGGCACAGGCTTTTGTCGCTCTTTATCGAGTCTTGCAAGAGCCTGCTCACGGGACATTTTTCCATCACGGACATCGAAAGAAAGAACATTTTCAAGAACGCTGCCGCAGTCAAGAGTTCTCTGGGTATAGGCAACCGCTTTTTTCATTTCGCAGTCGAAGTGATCGTGGGGCTGATCTGCTGCCGGGCGTTTCCAGCCAAGTTCCGTTTCGAGAAGCATTTTCATCTGTTCTTCATTATTTGGGTGATGAGCGAAATAAAACAAATGTTCAATTAAAGTATTGTCTTCACCAATGGTTAATTTTTGCGGCAGCACATCTTTTATTTCACTTTCTTGGAGGCCAATTGTTTTTAGAAATTTGCCGGCCCGGTTCAGCATCATCTGCATATGCTCAAGTTGTGGTCGATGATGGAACGAATCGAGATATTCAAAAATCCGCTGCCGCGCATGGGGAAAATGGAATTTACCGTATAATTGACCATCATCGAGACCCCACACTACAAGAGGAACATTTTCATTTCTGGCAATTTCGGTCATGACCAGGGGCCCTAGAATACTGGTGCACATGTGACATGGACTGACCACATTCGGCATTTTGAGATATCCGGAGAATATTTTTCTGACCAGTTGCTCGGGCAGTTTGAAGAATTTATGATCGATTCCCAGAGCGCGGCACACCTGTATTGCATTATTGCGGGCCGATTCATTGGGCATGAATCCGTAATCTCCGGTAATTGCAAGCACTCGCAGGCCGTAATCTTTTACCAGTGAATAAGCGACATAAGCACCGTCTTTGCCCCCCGAAAGGCCAACAATCGCATCGTATTCAAAGCGATTGCGTACCTTCTCGATTTTTTCGACGAAAAGACGTTTAAGGGCTGGGTAATCACGGAGAGTGGGGCGATGTTTTTCCCATTCAATGCAGAGATTACAGATTCCCTGGCTGTTTAAAACAATTCCAGGGGAACTGGTTGTAAGAACACATCGGCAGCAGCGGTTGCCGGTCATTTCTTCTGATAGAATTCTTTAAGGCGTTTCATGCCTTCTTCGATGCTGACCTTCGGAACATACCCCAGGTCTTTTTTGGCAGCATTGATGTTGAACCAGTGAGAAGTTGCCAGTTCTCCGGCAACCCATCTGGTGATCGGTGGTTCGCCTTCAAGTTTGAAATTTTTCCAGGCAAATTCGCAGACTGCACCAACCGCTTTGGCTACCCAGGGGGGAATAGTTGCTGAAACGGGTGGCAAACCTGCTGCTCCGATAATACCATTGACGATTTCCTTGATAGTCTTTGGTTCGCCATTGGTGATGAAATATGCCTTGCCGGCAATCGGCGAACCGGGGAACAGGCGCTCTGCAGCCAGAATGTGTGAATCGGCGGCGTTGTCGATGAAAACCGTGTCGATTTTATTATTGCCGTCGCCGACAAATTTTAGTTTGCCAGCTTTGGCTTTGCTGATCAGGCGTGGGCCAAGATGGTTGTCACCGGGACCCCAGATAAGATGCGGGCGCAGAGCAACCGTTGCGAGTTCAGCAGAATTGGCTTTAAGAGCCATCTGTTCGGCTTTTGCCTTGGTCTCTGGATAATATGCATCGTAATGCGATGGGTAGGGGAGTTGTTTTTCATCGGCACCTTCGATGTCGCCATGGGAAAATACAACGCTGGGCGAACTGGTGTAAACCAGCCGGCTGACTTTGCTTTTTAAACAGGCGTTTAAAATGTTTTCGGTTCCGTTGACATTGATTCTGACATATTCAGAATAAGGTTCTTCGACCCCTGCTTTTGCTGCGGTGTGAAAAACGATGTCGCAGCCTTCAACTGCCCGGTTTACCAGTTCCGCATCCGAGATTTCACCCTGAAAAATTTCACAACCTTTTTTTTGAAGATCGGGGTAGTTTTTTCTGCACAAGACCCTGACTTTCAGCTTTTTTTCAAGCAGTTGTTTGACGATTGCACGCCCAAGAAAACCGCTTCCACCAGTTACGAGAGCAATCTGACCTTCAGCAAGGGGTCTGAGTTCGCCCATATTTATCCTCTGCTTTTAAGAATTTCGCCGGCCCATTTTGCCAGCAGTTCACGTCCAATTTTGGCATTATGCCTGATGTCAACTGGAAAACCGGGATGAAGCAGAAAATGCTGTATGTTTTTAGTGTGTTCGTATTTTGCGCCCAGTTCTTTCAATTCATCGACCAGCGTGGTCGTGTTCAAATCTTTTATGCCTTTTTCAAGCTCAACACAAATGACCGGAATCTGTTCGCCTGGTTTACCAACTCCTGCCAATGCGGTTCTGAAAACTTTCGGGTGCTGGTTGAATACACGTTCACATGGAATTGTAAACAAAACCCGATCGGTTGCCTGCACCCGGTGAGTTTTTCGGCCGCAGAACCATAGTCTTCCCTTTTCGTCGAAGCGTCCCACATCGCCCATGCGGTGCCAGACTTCATCGCCGTCAGCAATCTTTGCCAGCCTGGTATTTTCGGGACGACGGTAATACTGGCGGGTAACTATCGGGCCTTTAACCACGATTTCACCGATTTGCCCGGCAGGCAGAACCAGAGTGTCTGACCAGTTGTCGATGGGGTCGTCGATCAGTTTAATAACTTTTACCTGAACCTGTTTAAGTGGATATCCGACACAGGTTCCGCCGCCAGAATCGGTTTCGGCGGCAGTTTCACCAAGAATTGTGCGGCTTCCGATCGAGGTAACCGGCAGGGCTTCAGTTGCACCGTAGGGTGTGAATATTTCAACATTTTCACCCAGCATGCGGTGAAACCTTTGAAGAATATCGTTTCTGGCCGGTGCCCCACAGGAAATGACGCGTTTGAGCGATGGCAACGTTATGCCATGTTCGACGCCGTAGCGGCTGAGCGTGTCAACCAGAGCCGGAGACCCGAACATCATCGTGGCACCATTGTCTTCAATAGCTTCGATAAGCTTTCTGGGGTCTGCTTTGGCCGGTTTGGTTGCATCCATTTCAGGAATTACCGCAGTCATGCCGAGACAGACATCGAAGAGGCCAAATAATGGAAAAGTTGCCAGATCGACATCTTCGCTGGTTATGCCATAGGTCTGCTGAATGAAGCGAACCTGGTTGGTCAGAATGCCATGAGTGTAAACTGCGCCTTTTGAAACTCCGGTGCTGCCGGAAGTAAACATGATTGCGCCCATTTCTTCGGGGCCGAGATTTTCTATTTCAGCCGGTGAGCCATCAGTATCGCGAAGATCTTTATATCGGTGGCCCCCCCAGAAAAGCCGCGGGCCAAGAGTGACGTTGCAACTGATCGATTCGGGTGCCCAGCGCAAAATAACCCTTAAAACATGTGCTGGCGTAATGCCGATAAAGGCTTCAGGCTCAGCTTCGCCGATACATTTTCGCAGATTGAGTATGCCCATGCCCGGATCGATCATGACCATGACTGCTCCAAGCTTGGAAAGGGCAAAAAAAGTTACGAAAAGATCGATTCCAGGTTTAATCATTACAACGGTTTTTGTGCCGCGTTTTATCCCGATTTTGCGAAAACCCCGGGCATATCGGTTGGTCTCTTCTTCGAGCTGTTTGAAGGTCAGATGAGTATAAGCGACCCTGCCGGCCCGGTCGCGCCCGGTTGGAACTGCAATCGCACGCTTGTGCGGAGTGATTCCGGCATAATGCCGAATAAATTCAGCCATATTGGTGAAAGAATCTGTGGCAGACATTTATCAGCTCCTGACTTCTCAGCTTTTTTGCCCGAACAGGCTGCGCATCAATGCAAATACTTCTTTGCCGACGTCTTCCAGCAGGTAGTGCCCGGCATGGAAACTGTTGGCTCGGGCGGCGGGAAAACGCCTTTTCCATTCATTGTAAAATGGGCGTGAAAAAACGAAATCCTTGCGGCCGAAGCAGATCAACATTGGTTTTTCAGCGAGATTGGCCAGCCCGTTTTCAATGCGTAAAAGCTCGTTGTAAGAAGGGTCCTCCGGCAACAGGGGAATATCCTGAACGAAGCGCGTGGTTGCAACGCGGTTGGCCGGGCAGTCATACGGAGCAGTGAAGCCTTCGCGCACTTTGGCCGAAAGGCCCTTGATCGCGCAGGTATAGCTTGCAATTACTGAAAAAGCATTGAAAGTTCGGTTGAATTCAGCGCCCAGATCGGTGTTGCGAAACATCCAGATTGGCCATGGAAAAGGGCAATCGGTGGGCAATCTGAAGGCTGCGGTATTCATTACAATCAA
>JBMOKV010000174.1:0-2737 GCA_049325495.1 Candidatus Rifleibacteriota bacterium
GAATTCAAAATCGCCTTGAACAGTCGAAACAGGGACTGGAAAAACTGATCAGTCAGCGAATGATTTTTGCCAGCACTTCTTCAAGCCTGATTTCAAATACGCCGGTGATTGAGGATTATCTGGTCGAACAAAGTGCAAGTAATTCAGAGCGGGTGGAAAAATTTCTTGCCGGTTTTGACCGAAGCTTTCCCGATGGAATCTGTTATCTCAAGAATCGCGAAGGCCTGGTTCTGACTTCTTCAGGCAAAAAAGAACTTTTTGTCGGGCGTTACCTGAATTTTCGCAGCTATTTCAAAGCCGCGATGGCCGGTCAGAACGGTCGTCTGATTGATTTTGGCAAATTTACCAACGAACTGGGTTTTTATTCAGCGCATCCGGTAAAAAATCCCGATAACGGGGAAATTATCGGAGTTTGTACGGTTAAAAGAAACATGAACGATCTAACCGGTTACCTGAGTCTTTATCATCCTTCGATGCTCGTAGACCATACGGGCAAGATCTTTTTAGCGAGTCACCCCGATTTTGTAGGAAAAACTCTGAAAATAGTTGAGCCTGGTGATTTTAATGAGGTAAATAAGGGAAAAGATGAGATTTTCAATGTTTCATTACGAAATTTCTTCTTTGAATCATTTGAAATAGATCCCGATGGCTGGCGAGTTCTTGTGATCGGTGATGCTCAACTGATAAGAACCTTGAAAATTTACAGCTTTTTTTCCCTTCTGTGTTTTTCTTTGATTGCAATCGTTTTTTTGGTTAATGGTGAGAAAAGATTGGAATTGCTTGAAGCACAGAAATCGGCTTTAAAACAGTTCGAGTCTGTGTTTTATAATGCTCCGGTGGGGATTTTGATCATATCTGCAATAGATCAGAAAATTCTTATGGCCAACCAAGGATTCAAGCAAATGTTTAAATTTGCTGGAAATCCGGTCGATAGCTTCTACAGAGATTTTCTGGCATCATCAAAACCAGATTTTGCGCAAACGACCCATGATTTCAGGCAACATTCCTTTTCCCATGAACGGGAGTTTGTCAGAACTGACAAAACAACTTTTTTTGCAGAGGTAAATGGAGCATTAACTTTTTTTAACCAGCAGAAGGCGGTTATATTGTTTTTGCGCGATATTACCAGCAGAATTATTTACGAAAAAGATCTGATGAAAGCAAGAGCTGACGCCGAAAGATCAAGTCAGATCAAAAGCCGGTTTCTTGCCAGCACCAGCCATGAAATACGCACTCCTTTGACGGCAATAATCGGTTTGAATGAAATAGCCAGAAAACTTTGCAGTTGTGAAGAAGCCAAAAAACATCTTGAACTGGCTTACGTTTCGGCAAGATCGTTGCTTGATATTTTGAATGACATTCTTGATCTGTCGCAGATTGAGGCGGGAAAGCTCAGGTTCGAGTTCCGGGAATTCAATTTGAGGACGGTTTTGCAGCAACTTATAGATATCGTTAAAATCAGGGTTGAGCCAAAAAACATTAAAACCATTCTTAAATTCGACCATCGTCTGCCTGAGCAGATTATTTCAGATGGCAACCGTCTGCGCCAGGTCTTTTCGAATCTACTTAGCAATGCTGTCAGATTCACCGATTCAGGAGAAATCGAAGTCGAGGCAAAGCTTGTTCACCGGCTGGGAAATAATCTCAGGATACAGGTAATTGTAAAAGATACTGGGGTTGGAATTTCTGAGGATCTTGTAGATGAACTTTTCGGGGATTTTGTTCATTCAGATCCACGCAATCCCGATGAGGCCACGGGAACTGGCCTTGGTTTGAGTATCAGCAAGCAGATAATCGAGAGGCTGGAAGGAAAGATTCGTCTCGAATCAACACCCAAGGCTGGAACCAGTATTTTTGTGGAATTTCCTGCGGAAAACGCGATGGTTTCTAGTCTTAATGAAGTTCTGGAAAAGAAAATTCAGCTTACGGTTACTGGAAAACCATTGAAAATTCTGGTTGCCGACGATAATGAGACCAATCTTTTTCTGGCACGTTCAATCATATTGGAAAACAAGGGGCAAGCCGATTGCGCCAAAGATGGTGTTGAGGCTCTGGAATTGATGAAATCATGTCATTATGATCTGGCACTGTTTGACATAATGATGCCAAATCTGGATGGTCTTGATCTGATAAAGGAGATTCGAAATTCCAGGCAGACTTTTGCGGAGATTCCGATCATCGCGTTAAGTGCTTTTTCTACTGATGAAGAGCGGCAAAAGGCAATTTCTGCTGGAGCCGACAGTTATCTTGCCAAACCTTATTTTCCCAATGATCTGATTTCCGCAATCGCTAAAACAAGCAGAGTAAAACTCGACGTTTTTGTCGGACCTGCTTCTGCGGAAAAGGCAGAGTTGCCCTCGACTGAAATTGGCGAAAAACCGATTTCGCTCAAGCAGATCAATCTCAAAGAGCTTGAAATAAGAATTCTGCAAAAACCGGAGAACATATTGCAGGTGAGTCAAATTTTTTCAAGACGTTCTCAGGCTTTAACCGATGCCATTAATGAAAGTCTTGATACTGGAGATGTTCAGAAATTGAGGGAAGTGGCGCATTCCATCAAAGGCCTTGCTGGTATGCTGGCTGCCTCGAAAGCATTTTCCCAGGCTCTGGAAATCGAGAAGCTTGCCCGCGACGGGAATTTCGATGCCGCAGCAGAACTGGTGCCGCTTTTACTTGAACAAGTTCGTGAAATCGGTGCTGACCTGGAAGTAATCTGTAAGGATATCGAAGCCCGCTC
>JBMOKV010000175.1:0-2727 GCA_049325495.1 Candidatus Rifleibacteriota bacterium
TCAAAATGATCGATTGCGATGAATGCCGTTATGAGCTGGGTGCTGTCAAAATGACCGAGCAGCTAAAAAAAATGCTTAAGACCAGCACCCTCGCAACCACTGCCGAAAAGCACGAAGTTGCCTTCAAAGGCGAACTCGAGCATGATAATCAGCTGTTTCGTTCGGTTTCGAGCATGGTTTCGGGCGTAATCATTGCAATGCCGGTCAGAAAGGGCGATATCGTCAAACAGGGTCAGGTTCTTGTCGAAATTGAGAGTCCAGAACTTTCACACGCGGCTCTTGATCTGCAGAAATTGGTTGCTGAACTCTCACTTGCTGAAAAAAAACTCGCCAGAGAAAAAATGCTCAACGAGAAAAAAATTGGTGCTCTCCAGGCTGTCCAAGAGGCCAAGGCTGCCCGTGACCTTCTCGCAATCGAGATAAAATGCAGCAAAGAACGCCTGAAGCTTTCTGGTTTAAGTGAAAGCGAAATTAAAGCCATATTGGCCGGTGACAACAACCAGTTGTTCAAAGGCAAACTCAAAATTTTATCCCCTATCAGAGGCCGGGTTCTTACTTTGCACGCCAACATTGGCGGCATTGTCAGCGAACGCCAGACACTCTTGGATGTTGTCGATATTTCGCAGCTGCGTGCCGTTGGGCAAATTAAAGAAACCGATCTGCCCGTTGTCGTCAAAGCCCTAAAAAAAGGCGTTATTAACGGCCACATCATGACCCAGGCCTACCCAGACCTTCAGTTCCCAATTAAGGCGATATCTACTGATGCAGGCCTTAAAGCCGAAACCCGCATGCTCGAAATCCAGCTGGCAGTAAAAAACCCAGACGAACTGTTGCGACCCGGTATGTTCATCGAAGGCATCCTGCAGATTGGTGAAGGGGCTGCCAAACCATCATTGCCAGCCACCGCAATTCTTGAAGATGAAGGAAAAAGTTTCGTCTTCATCAAGTGGCAGGATTCAATGTTGTTTCGCCGCAATATCACCATTGACAGTCAGCAGGGTGACACGGTTTTCATCCGTTCAGGCATTGAAGCCGGTGAAGAAGTGGTTATCGAAGGCTCATTTCTTCTCAAATCCGACATTCTCCGAGGCAAAATGGGCGCCGGCTGCGCTCATTAAGGAGAAAAAGCCATGAACCGACTTTTCAATTTTCTGCTGACACAGCGTTTCTTCATCTTTCTTCTGACTTTCGTTCTCATCGTTACCGGCCTGGTTTCGTGGCATCGCCTGCCAATCGACGCATTTCCCGATGTGACCAACGTGCAGGTGATGATTCTGACTAAAGTTCCCGGCTTCACTTCCATGGATGTTGAACAACGGGTAACATTTCCGATTGAACAGCACATGGGCGGGCTGCCGCAGGTAAAACAGGTTCGTTCCGTTTCTAAATCCGAAATTTCTCAGGTTGTCGTCATCTTCGAAGACGACGTCAATATCTACTTTGCCAGACAGCAGGTTTTCGAAAGACTCGCTGAAGCGAAAGAATCCCTACCCGATGGCTCAGAACCAGAAATGACACCGATCAGCACTGGCCTGGGCGAAGTATTCCAATACACTCTTGACAGCGATAAACTTAACCCGACCGAACTGCGCACACTGCAGGACTGGGTAGTGTCACCACAACTGCGTTCGATTCCCGGGGTCACCGAGATCAACAGTTTCGGTGGCTTCGTTAAGCAGTATCATGTTCTCGTCAAGCCAACTGCCCTGGAAAAGTATAATATTACCCTCCGGGATTTAATTGCGGTTATCGAAGCCAATAATGCCAATGCCGGCGGCTCATATATAGTCAAAGACTGGCAACAGGTCTTTATCAGGTCACTTGGCCTGCTTCAAAATATTGAAGATATAGGTAACATCGTTGTTAAAACCAGCAATGGCATACCGATTCTTCTCAAAGATGTCGCTGAAATCACCACAGGCACCCAAACCCGTCAGGGTGGCGTCACACGCGATGACAAGGGGGAAGTGGTCGCAGGAATGGTCATCATGCTGCAGGGAGCCAATTCAAAGACTGTCGTCGAACAGATAAAGAAAAAAGTACCGCAGATTCAGAAGTCGCTACCAGAAGGAGTAGAGCTCAACACCTTCTATGACAGAACCTCATTGATTCAGGCCTGTATTGCAACAGTCATCGATGCAATTACTGAAGGCGGCATCTGCGTAATTTTCGTGCTGTTCCTTTTTCTGGCGGAACTGAGAACGGCATTTGTCGTATTGTTTTCGATTCCGCTAACCTTTCTCGTCAGTTTCATCATCATGGACTTCGCCGGCATGTCTTCGAATCTGATGAGTCTCGGTGGCTTGGCTTTTTCAGTCGGCATGGTCGTCGACGCCACCATTGTCGTGGCCGAAAATGCCCGCCGGCATCTAGCAGAGGCAAAACCCGAAGAAAAAAGAATTCATGTAATCAATCAGGCTATTCAGGAAGTGGTTCGTCCCGTTTCCTTCTCAATTTTGATTGTGGTACTCATCCTCATTCCATTGTTCACGCTGCAGGGCATGGAAGGCAAGATGTTCATTCCCCTGGCCCAAACCATGCTTATTTCGATGTTTGTATCATTACTGATCGCCATAATCGTCATTCCGTCGGTCAGTGAAAGTCTGCTCCCTGGCGGTAAAGAATACGAATTCCCATTTGTGGCATGGTTTCACAGGCTTTACTGCAAGGTGCTGGCAATTTTTCTAAAATACAAATGGGCGGCAATTACTGCCTCTTTGGTCGGAC
>JBMOKV010000176.1:0-20405 GCA_049325495.1 Candidatus Rifleibacteriota bacterium
TCGATTTTTTTTCAGGCCGATTTAAGTTCAGGCTGCTCTTCGGCTCTGGCACTTATTTCAAAGATCTGGCCCTTGCTGACGAATCCGAGAAAGTTGTCTTTCAGGCTGTCCTGCTTGGGGTTTGGCTGGTAATGATAGAGCCACATTTTCTGTTTGATCGAATCTGGCAGCGTGTTCAGGTCGTCATAATGGGCATGGACGCCTGATTTGAAGGGCGCGGTTTCGCAATCGTGAAAGATCAGATCGCATGAGTCATAGAATTTGCGCATCTGGTATGGTGCGAACTGGGTGTCGGTGGAGAAAAATACTTTGTAGTCAGAGTTGATTTCGCTGATTATCAGGCCATAGCTGTGCTGTATCATCATGCCGCTGACGACATGCACGGTCTGAACCGGGGTGAAGCGAATGTTTTCCCAGACGAATGAGGAATTGATGCGAACTGGCCGGCAGTCGAAGTAGTCGGTCAGGTTGGCGATTTTGCCTTCGAGGGTTTCAAGGCCGCCCCTGAGGCTGCGGTTCCACAGGTCAGCCATCAGTGACTGAACGGCGAACAGCTTGGGGCGTGGAGATGATGGGTTGAAGTAGGTTACCAGGGCCAGCCACTCCATTGAGCCGATGTGATCTGCGTGCAGATGCGAAATGTACACGCCGTCGATTTCTTTGCCGACGTTGCTGTTGTTGATTCCAAGCTCTTCGAGGGCGAACTGGGCATGGGTTCCGCAGTCGATCAGAAGTTTTTTGCCTGATTCTGCAATGATCAGGGCATTGGACTGGTAGTATTCGCGTGAAGTGAAGGCACTGCCGACGCCGATGAATTGAATTTTAAACATGATGGACTCCTTTCATTTCCTGCTGAAAATCAGCATGTGAAAATATCGAAGATTAAATCTTCGCGGGCGAATGAAGGATTCCAGAACTTTGTTCAAGGTCGGTCTGAGGCTTTCGTGGAGAGTCAGCCTTGCCTTTACGGCTCAGGGTGAAGCCCAGGTCAGCAAATCAGAACGAGTGCCAAGACTCTGGATACAAATTGAATTTTAACCGCAAAACTTTTTGAACACAACAATTATGTGAGCATCAAGCGTGCCAGTTTTAAAAAACGGTCATTGAACCCTGCGTAGCTTAAGCGAAGCAGGGCGGCTAAAAGGGTCGAAATGAACATTAATAGCATTTCAAAATGAATCGTATTTGTCCTGTTGCTTGCCGAAAAAAGTTCTCACCAAGGCGCAAAGCCACAAAGGACACAAAGAATAAACATTCAAAAAGCTTTGAATTTTCAGGAAATTTTATTATGTGCGACATCATTGACTGCGACAACCTCGGCAAATTTTCGAAAATTGTCGCAGTTTTCAGTTTTTACCAGAATTTGGGTTCGACGATCACGTAGTCGTAATGGCGGTGGGGATGGCGCTTTTTGTTGGGATGACGTTTACCCCAGGGGTAATGCCGGTAATGGTAGGGTTTTCTTTCATAGACCACAACTTTTACCTGAGTTTCTGGCTTTTCAAAACTATAATTGACCGGCGGTGCGGATGAATAGAAGAAATCAGGGTCTGAGCGCCAGTTACTGCGTTTTTCCAGATCGTAAATCGAGACCCAGCCGGTCACCGGGGTGGGGTAGTTGCTGCGTCCCATGTGCAGAACCTGGGCGTTTGCGCCAGAAACGTCAATTATCCAGAGTGGTTCACCCCGGTTAAGGCGCTGATTATTTATCAGCAGATAAGCTGAAGTAACTTTGAAAAGCTGGGTGGTTTTTCTGGTTCGGGCCTCCATTTTTTCCACATCAGCGAGGTTGACCAGGCTGTTGCCTCCGGTGAGCAGGCGATCAACCGCCTGGTTGATCTTGCCAAGAATGAACAGTTGACGATCTTTTTCAGCCATGGCCTGAACCTGGTCAGGGCCGGTCTGACTGCGTTTCCATGCTTCGATATAAGCTTCAACCGATTGCATCTTGGCCAGATGCAGCTTGTTCAGGCGACTGCGGTAGTTGTTGAAATTCTGCTGGTCGCTTTGCATGGCCAGAATTTTGACGCTGTTGCCTGATTTGAGTCTGGTGAACTGCTGGGCGGCGGACATGGCACTGGCATCGGTAAGCAGCATTTCCATCTGGTTGATGAATTCGTAGTTTTCTAGAGAGCTTTCAACTGGTGGAACAGGCATTGCCGTTGTGGTTGCCGGCGCGGCAGCAGCAGGCACTGCCGTGGCAGGCATGGTTGGCGCGGTTTCGAAGGCTCCGGCGACCGCTTTTCCACAGGCGGGGCAAAAATTGGCATTGTCTGGCAGTTTGTTGCCACATACATGGCAAAAAGCCGCCCACAGCGGGGAAGTTATGACAAGCAGCAGAAAGGCTAAAAGAATCTTCTTCATCGGGGCTCCTGATTTTTGCAAACTATTAAGACTATGCCAAAACTTTTTGAAAAAATGAAGACCCCGAAATGTAAAGAATTATTCTTGCACCGCAAGTTGCCCGTTATTGACTTCTTCATTCATGTCATTGCCTGAGGACATGTGGATGTTGGTCCACCAGAACATGTAGGACAGTGAATAAAGCATGACAAACCAGAACCAGAAAGTGATGAAATTTCCAACGAAATCAGTGTTCATGGGTATGTGGTGAGAGAAAAGAATTTCGATTACCGATAAGTGAAGAACTCTGAAATGAATTGATTCGCGCAGGTCTTTAAAGAAATGCAGCAGGGAAAAAGTGCCTTTTTCGGTGGTTATCAGTGAATAGGAAAGAAGAAAAATCAGGCCGGTATTGAGGATGTGTTGAAGCGTTAAAGAGTCTGAGCTTCTGCTGAAGGAGACTATTGCTGGAAGATATCCGAGGTTGAAGCTTTGATAAAGGCAGTAAACCAGCATTGGAAAAACGATGAACCACAGCGAAACTTCGAGTATCTTTCCGGCATTGATTCTTTCAACAGGGGTCAGATGTCCCCAGAAAAGTCCGTTGATCAGGTTTTCTGCAGTGCTTCTCAGTTTTTTACCAGGTTGATCGGTCGAATCGGAATAAAATTCCTGGAGGGTGGTCGTTTTATCAAGAGTAATGACCTTAGTTTTTTCATTTTTTCCATGATTTTCCTGGTTTTTGAGGAGTTGAATGAATATGGTTTTTCCAAATATTCCGGCGATGTCAAGAAATGACCGACCTTTATGATCAGGTTGGTCGGGGTCGGCACCAAACTCAAGCAACAGTTCTGCGCATCGCAGATTGCCTCTGATCGCAGCCAGGTGAAGAGGAGCGTAGCCTTCAAGATTGCGAACCGAGGTTTTGGCGCCGGCGAGCAGAAGAACTTTGGTTGCCTCAAGATTTCCTTTGTTAACTGCGATATGCAGAGCGGTGTCGCCTTTGCGATTGGTAAGCTGCTTTTTTGCGCCCGCAGTCAGAAGCCTTGCCATGATACCTGTGGCATTTCTTTTTGCAGCGACCATTAGAGAAGATTCTGACTTTCTCGACAGAATGTTGAGGTTGATGTGCGATTCAATCAGAAGCCGGGCAACTGCTTCATTATTGCCTGCGGCCGCTTCATGCAGGGGAGTCCAGCCGAATTCGTCCTGAATATCTGCTTTGGCCCCGAATTTGAGCAGTTCAGCTGTAAGTGAAGCATCTGGTTTGCGGGCAGCGAAATGCAGCAGGGTTTCATTCTGGTAGTTGTGCTCAAATACAAGAGCGGGCTCGCGTTTCAGGTAGTAACTCAAAAGTTTCTGGTCACAACAATCAATTGCACTCAAAATACCTTCCCACATATTTTTTTCTCCTGGCTAGAGTTGAGAACATAGAACTAATCAGCTTCTAGTATTATTATCTATTGTCACCAATCGATTCCTGGAGATTGGAAAAACAGAGAAACTCCTGAAAACTGCCGGGGCAGATTCAGGAGTTGTATAACTTTTTTTATGTATTTTCGATGCTTGTCAGCAGAAAAGAATTTAGCGCAAAAATTTCTTTTGTTTGACTATATTATAATCGAAATTGCGTATTTCAGTAATTAGCCTGGAACCATGATTAAATGCAGAAAACAGTATGTTTGTTTTTGCCGGAAGGTATGGTTGAGCGAATAAAAAAATATATAATTTTTCTTTGAAGAATCTACCGAAGTTCAGCAGAAAAATAAGGAACGATTCTTGAATTTCTGGCAGTCTTTATTCGTAAGAATGCTTGATAGTGGCAGAAACGCCGTGTTCAGCCAGTTCTTTCTGCACTTCAGCGGCGACGAATTCGCCGAGCCGGATTTTTATTTTTTCGGTGATTTTCTGGTCGACTGCGGATTTGATGGCGGCTTCAGGCATCATAGCGGTAATCAGTTCGATGGGCATATTTTTCTGACTGGCGTAGAGTTTAACCGCTTCTTTGTAGTTTTCGATGTCGATATCAAGGCAGAGTTTGATCTTGGGCATAAAACCTCGGCTGTAAGCAAAAAATTCGGTTAAAAATGGTGACTCTCGAAAAGTCTTTAAACGAAGCCGAAGGCGGGAATCGAACCCGCGACCTACGCATTACGAGGGCGTTGCTCTACCCCTGAGCTACTCCGGCAAGGTCTAAAGCCATGTTCAACCGGATGATCAAAAAGATCATGGTGGTTGAGCTATATTATTAGCCTATTTGGGCTGGTTCTGTCAATGCGGTTGTTTGGTGTGCTGATAAAATAATTTGCAAGTAAGCTGCCTGGGATATGGCGGAATTTTTGCAGGAATATGCCATTTTTTTGCACAATCGATAGTTTTGCTTAAATGAAATCCTGATTTGAAGGGGCTGTAGGGGTTGGCATGGTAATTGCTTCGACGAGCCCTTGCTCTGGATGGGCAGTATTTATGTTTTTGAGGTAGGATTTATGAAGTACAGTTTTTATCGAGTTCTTTCTGTTGTGCTGGTGGCAGCAATGACATTCTCTTTTTCGGCCCCGGTTTTTGCCGGCTATGAGCAGAACAACCTGATCAATACGATTTATTCAAATCTCAGCACTGCTCACAACATTGTTGCCGGAAGTCGCATTTATACCGAGTTGCAGAATGCCCGCATGTATCTCTCACAGGCACAGAGGCTTCTGAAAAAAAGTGGTCTGGTCAGATGTTTCGATTATCGGCTGATGCGCTGCATCGACAAAGCAAAAACTCAGATTCTATGGAATGACCGCGCAGATGCTCTCGAACATATTGCCGCAGCCATGCATATCGTTGAAAATGGCGCAGGAAACATTTGTCCGTCATCTTCCGGTAATCATTCTTCAGGAAATTCGGGTCTTGGTCTGGTGGTGGCGGCTCCGGTCATTTTTGGCCTGGGAGCTCTTATTGCCAACCTTTTTGGCGGAATTTCGACGCGAATTCCCATGTATAACGTTCCCGGTTCTGCAATCAGAGTTCAGTAACTTTATTTGAAATGACTGGCAAAAGCGGTCAGTTTCTGTAATTGTTCCAGTCGAAAATGTATTTCCACCAGTTGGCGAGTTTGCCTTCAAACTCGCCGGCGTGGTGGGGAAACCTTGACATCCACCAGATATGATGCAGGCGCATGTCGCCGCTTCCCCATTCTTCGGCTGAAACCAGCTTTTTTTCGCCGGTCAATGCAGGGAAATTGCGGGCCCAGTCGTCGCAGGTTGAATAAACCTTGCGAGGGTTTCCCCAGTCATAGTCTCTTTCGGAGTTGGGCGCAAAGTGAACGTTGCCGCAGCCAGCTTCGCCGGGATGGTTTTTTTCGTAACGGCTGAAACGAGCCCATGGATTTTCAGGCCCGTCATTGCGATATATGTGAGCCAGCATCGATTCGGCGCGGTGCCCGAGGTTTTCGAGCATGCAATCCACATCGCGTTCGTAATTGAAGCCATAAACGACAAAAGATCGGGAGCATTGGAACCCCTCGATAACTGGGCCGTTGCACCAGATTGCGCCTTCCCCGGCCATGCAGGTTTCATAGCAGCCCATACCGGGAAAGCCGAATATCCAGACTTCATCGATATTTTTGTTTTCCACCCATTTTCTTACCTGATGTTTTTTAAGAAAGGCCACATAGTCGAATTTTCCAGCAAATTTTCGGTCGATTTCCCAGTCCTGTTTAAAGGTGCTGTGATCATAGACTGGCATGTCGTTACAGAATTCCGGCCAGTTTGGATCAAGGATGACCTGGCGGATTTCAGGCTGAACCTGGCCATGGGTAATGGTTTTTATATCGGCAATGAAATCTTTTGCCAGAAGAAGCGGGTCATTCCAACCATATTTTTCGTTGAGGGCCTGGCTCATAGAATCATCGGCAAGAGGAAGCACTGCTATAACAAGAACGCCGGGCCTGATTGTCCAACTGTCTTTGTTTTCGGCAACTGCGCGGTCGCAGGTGCAGAAATTGAGGCAGATTACCAGAATGGTAAGTAGAAAAAAGGTTTTCGCTTTTTTTAAATCAATCATTGGTTTAAAATTCATCGTTCAGCTTCGTCTTGAAGGCCGTTTTCGTGCTCAATACAAATAACGTCGAGTTTTCCGGTAGTTTCATAATATATGTCATGGCGATACTGGTTTGAAATCGTTTCGGCGAGAGGGGAGATTAACGAAAACCAGTATTCCAGAAAATCACTGCTGAGTTTTTTTCGTCGAAGTTTAAAGCACTTGAAATCAGTGCTTTTGAGAACGCCCGCAGATTTTAGCTCAGCAAGAGTTTTATCGCCCTCATAGACTTTAATGTGATTTCCAGGGTTTTTCTGGTTGTAATCCTCGATTGCGCCCTCGATAACCATCTGGTTTGCGGTGCAGGCTTTGGCGTATTTTTCTTCAGGACTTCGGAAGTTGCTGGTATTTGGTGTCAGAATCACCAGAATTATCAGCAGAACAATTGCTGTGCCAGAAAATTTAACAATCACGTTCATCTTAAATTCCCCTTAGTGATTTTTCCCAATTTTACTATATAACTATACAAAAGCTCATTGAAAAATTAGCATTACCACGTCGCTTCGATGGTTCGACAGGCTCACCAACCGCCCGCTAAGCGGGCTCAGCGACCGACAAAAGGCGGTCATTGAGCTTGTCGGAATGCCCGCCTTTGAGAAATAGTTAATGAGCTTTTGTATATTTAAGGGGCTTAAAAAAGCCCGATCATGAAAAATTGGTTAAATACTTGATTTGGTGGAAAATAGGGGTACATTTAATTATAGAGAGATGTTTTGCCAGAGGGGTGGATGTTAGAACCCCCAGGGGAGGAAGTTATGAAATCCGGAATCTGTTTCACCGGGACTGGTCCTATTCTGGTTTTAACCACTTATGACTCGTTTACTGATGCAGAATTGCTGAAAAAGTTTGAATCAAAGGGCATAAAGAAATTCATTGTTTATGAAGTTGCAATCGACATGGTCAAACAAAAATACGGTGCTCATTACGATGTAGTTCTCGAAGATCTGAAGCAGGAAAACGATCTTAGGGTGCTCGACTACGATGGGCATCATGTTTTCTACCAGTTTCCGCTGACTGAGCTTGGTCAGCCGGTAATTTACGACAATACTTATTGACCGCCAGAATCTCCGTTCGTATCAGGGTCGGCTTCCCCCCAGAGAGCCGCCCTGATACTTTTTCATTTTAGCGGTTAATGGAGTCCTTCGAATCCGATAAGCTCAATGACAGTCTTTTATTGGACGCTGAGCCCGTTTAACGAGTCGAAGTGACAAGAGATCGCTGAATACAATCAATAAGCTTTTGCATAGCATCGTTTGGGAAGAACCGAACTGGTTTTCCGGGGGGTAATTCGATTAAAACATGGAGAATTAGCCTATAAGAAATTTCAGGTGATTCACGGAGAATTTTGATACCATGTTGACGGTTTATTTTGCCGATTCAAAAATCGCAACATTCTGGCAGTTATGTGAGTAAATGATGAAAAAACTGATGTTCTGGTTGATGTCAGGTGTTTTTTTTCTTTCATTGTTCTTGTTATTCAGGCACTACAACGCCTTTACCCGGGAGAAAAAGCGACACCTCGATTCTGCTTTGATTGCCGGTAAGACTGAAACTCTCAAGGTTGCTGAAGTGATCAGGCAGAAAGTTTCAGACATCAGGCCGGTGGCTGAAAAGCTTGCTGGTGAAATAGCCTCGGGCCGTATTTCCGGGGGAATGATAAATGAGCATTTAAAACTGGTTTTGCAGGAAAATTCAGATCTGGCCGGAATAGGCGTTTATTTTCTATCCGTTGACGGTGATCCGAGAAATCGGGCAAATCTGCCGTTTTATGCAGCCCGCCCGGAAATTGACAGTCTTTCGACCGTTTCTCTGGTTCAGGTTGTTGATGTGCCCATCGTAAACCCGACAAAGAACGGGTCTGATATAATTTCAGGTCATGTAATCGCCGATGTTTCGCGCTGGAGCCTGAAAGACTGCCTGCATCACGGGCAGTTCGGAACCCTGGGTTTTCCCTTTCTGGTAAATGAAGAGTCGCGTTTTTTGACATTTCCGGGTGAAGAATATGATGCCGAGCGAAAAACGCTTTATCAGATGGCGCAGGAAAAAAGTATGCCGGGGCTGGCCGCTCTCGCAAACATGGCAATCGCCCGCGAAGCCGGTTTCCTTGAGCTGAAAGACAATTTCGGCGAAATTCAGGACTGGAGTTTTACGACACCGATCGAAGGCACCGGCTGGTCGATCTGTTCTCTTTTTCCGGGTGCAGGTTTGCGAAACGGAACGGTAAAGATGCGCCGGCATCTGATGCTGGTGCCTCTGTTTATCGTCATTTGTCTTATTTCCCTTTCACTGGTAATTATTTCGTTAAAAAGTGATGGGTCTGGTTATCAGGCCTGGTGCGGCGTGATTATCGTTTCGCTGTTTATGATCGGGGGCATTGCTGCGGTCTGGTATCAGGTCAGAACCTATGGCAGTGAGAATATCAACGATGGAACCGCGCTGGTTGAAGCACCGATGGTATTGAGATTTCAGGAAGAGTATATTCAGGAATCGCGGCTGCAGGGCTTTGACCCGCCGAAATACATTCCGACCGGTCTTTTCATTCAATCGATCTCGTTTCAGAGCTCGGTTGACGTTTCGATGACCGGTTACGTCTGGCAGAAATACCCAATCGATTCGCTCGCTTCCATGTCTCAGGGGGTAATTTTTCCTGAAGCCACCGAATGTGAATTCACCTCTGCCTATGAAAGAACAGAAGGAAACGAGAAAATCATCGGCTGGTATTTTACCGCGACTTTGCGGGAGCCTTTCAAATATGCCACTTATCCGCTGGATCAGGAAAGCATCTGGATCAGAATGTGGCATCAGGATTTTGACAAAAATATCGTTCTGGTTCCCGATTTCTTTGGCTACACAACCACCAACCCTGCTGAAAAGCCGGGCATCGACAAACAGATAACCCTGCCCGGCTGGGAAATAACCAGATCTTTCTTTTGCTTCAAAAATAAAGAATATAATTCAAATTTTGGTTTGAAAAATTACCAGGGCCAGCAGAATTTTCCCGAGCTGTTTTTTAACGTGGTTATCCGTCGGGATTTCCTTGATCCGTTCATTTCCAATATTCTTCCGATTTTTCTGGTCATGAGTCTGATGTTCATCCTGAAACTCACGGTAACCAAGGATGAGCAGACCGGTGCGCTGCTGGGATTTAACGCCAACGTCGTTCTTTCTGGGGTCGCCGCCTTGTTTTTCATTGTGGTGTTCGCCCAGATAGATCTGCGGGCCCAGCTTTCGACCACATCGATCACCTACATGGATTACTATTATTTCGTCGTCTATCTGATTTTCCTGGTGGTTTCGGTCGATGCGATCATTTTTTCCTGGACCGACAATTTCGCTTTCATTCATTATCGTGACAACCTGATTCCCAAGCTGCTTTACTGGCCCATGGCTCTTGCATTCATTTACGGAGCCACGCTGTATATCTTCTTCCCCTGACCTGAATGCTGTAAAGGAAAATACCATGCTGTTAAAGACCAAAGTTCGTCTGACCATAACCATAATGCTGATCATCGCAATTATTGCCCCGATGCTGGTGACCGGTTCGTTCATTTCGACCTCTCTGAACCGTGAGCTGAAAAGTTTCGAGGAAGAGGCGGTCGATAATCTCAGAGAACAGGTTAAGAACTTCGTCGACCTGGGTTATGGGATGTTGCAGCGTGATTATCAGATGCTTACCGATAAGGCGAGTATCACGAGGCTCTACGGACAGGGTTTGAAAGATGAGCTCGACATTGTTGCCTATTTTCTCAAACTCAAGGCTGAAGAAGTCGAAAAGGGGGTTAAAACCCTGGAACAGGCTCAGTACGAAGCAAAAGAAACGGTCAGAAATCTCAGGTTGCAGAATGGTGAAAACTACGTGTGGATTCAGGATACCGGTCGTCCTTTGCCGAAAATGATTGAGCATCCTCTGGTTCCGGAGCTGAACGGAAAAATTCTTGACGATGAGGCTTTTAACTGCGCTCGTGGAAAGGGTGAAAACCTGTTTGTGGCGGCCGTGGAGGTTTCGGGAAATGAAGCGGGCGGCGGTTTCATTGATTATATCTGGCCAAAAATGCTGAAAGATGGAACCCGCATACCGAGCGTTGCCAAAATTTCTTTCGTTAAACTGATTCCTGAATGGAACTGGATAATCGGCACCGGGATCTATATAGATGATGCAATCAGAATGGGCATTGAATCGATGCGGGGCGATATTTCAAGAATTCGTTACAACGGCGGTGCCGGTTTTTTCTGGCTGCATGATGAAACGGGGCGCCTGATCTGTCACGGAAATGAAGAGTGGATTCAGGCCAGCGCCGCCAGATCCGAGCCCGGTGCCGCAATCAAGATCAGCCTCGAAATGCTGAAAAAAGGCCAGCAGAGCGGCTTTTTTGAATTCAAAGGAACGATTGAAGAATTCACCCGTGAAGAGCCGAGAATCGGCTGTTTTAAATTTTTTGAACCCCTCGGATGGGTTATTGGCACCAGCATTTCGCGGTCAGAAATCGACCAGAAAATTGCCGGCAAAAGAGAGCAGATAAAAGCGCAGACCAGAAGAGTATTTATTTTCGGGTTCCTGTTTTTCATGATTTTCTGCGGTTTTTCTCTCGCCATTGTCAGTCGGATATTAGGCCCCTATGCAATTCTCGATACCAACAACAAAGGGGCGGTTACCGAATTGAAAAATGCCGGTATTTCTGATTCGGCTGACCATGAAAAGAATGAAAAGCAGCCAGATCAGGCCTCATCTTCTGGTGCCGAAAACATCTCGCCTGAATTGCTTGGAGCCATGGAAAGAATAGCATGCCACAGTATTTCAGAGCAGAGAAAACTGCTTGCGGTTCAAAATGCCATTGCAGGTAATCCTGCCACTGACAAATCAACGTTTAAATCAGATGATTTAAATGAATTGAAAAGCATGCTCGGTGAAGTTCTTGCTTCTGTAAAAGCCCTCGATACAAAACCTGCTGCAAATGTTAAGGAACTCGAAGAAAAAATCTCCAGAATCAAGGGGCGATAGAATTGACCACATTTTCATTCAGCTCTGGCCCCATGAAAGTTATTGATCTTTGATGGTGAAATGAAGCAGCAGAATTACGAAGATAAGACTAAGGTTCATTCAATAATCGCGGCGTTTGTTTTTGTTCAATTCTTTCTGCATTTGCTGGCGGTTTTTCAGAACCCCGGATTTCGGTCAGGGCTTCTTCATTTGCTGGCTTTTCAGTATGATATTGTTTTTCTGGTTGGCTTTGGCTGGGCATTTAACCGGTTATCCCAAAGAATTCCGGGTTATGAAGTTGTGCTTTCACTGATATTTCTGGTTTTACCGCTGTATCCATTTCTGCTTGATGAATTTCTTGCTTTTCCGGTAAACATTTTTGCTGCCGATCTTTCGCTTCTTCCTTTTTTTCTGGCCAACATTGCGGGGCTGAAAGGCCTGTTGATCGCAGTGTTTTCTCTTTGTACGGCATGGACTTTCTACCGTTACCAGTTTACCGGGCGCTTTTCTCTCGATGGTCGTCTGGTTAAAGCGGCATTTATCATCGGTTTCATTGGTATTGTCGCCAATGCTGGCAACGCCGGATTTCTCGAAACCCTGCCGAATCCCCTGGTTCACAGCATCGTTCAGACTTTGAAAGACGGTGTTCTGGGCTCTTCAAGGGTTGTTCCCGAGCTGGTTCGTCCGGGGAACGATGCGAAAGCTGATTTTGATGAAGAACCGGTGAAGCTGCCTGTAGAATCAGAATATCGTCACATACTCATTCTAGTCATGGAGACAGTTAACCAGAAAGATTTTGTTCAAAAGTTAAACGAAAAATCATTTAAAATATATGAAAACAATAAGGAACACAGTCTGGTTTTTCAGAATTACCACACAACCAATCTAGATTCATATACCAGTTTGATTTCCATGCTGAATTCGGAGCAGGTGCCTTATCGGGCTTATGAACAGCCTGAATTATTCAAACCGGTGAATCAGAAAAAAGGTCTGGTGAATCAGCTGCAGAAGGTCGGCTGGAAAAGCCTGTTCGTCTGTACCAGCTTTTTTCAGCCCTTTATTCCGGTTGAAGATCACTGGGATGTAATAGTTCACGGAAAAGATCTGCCAGACCAAGAAAAATGGGTTCAGGTGGGTCAAAACAGGGTCGAAGCAGGTATTGAAGATAAAGCGGCAGCGTCGACAATTCTTGAATTTGTCAAAAAAAATGATAAAGCTCTGGTGATGCATGAGATGGTTTACGGGCATTCGCCAAGATGGATGGATTTGACCGGAAAAAGTCAGCTGGAATATTACGATGAATACTTCTGTGAGCTTTATCGGGGCCTTCAAAATATTGGGGTTGCACAACAGACTCTGATGATTATCGTGGCTGATCACGGTGAACGCCGCCGGGCCGATGAAAAAGAATTTTACCGGGTGCCGCTGTTGATTATTGGAAAGAATGTGAAACCGGGCATCAACAAAGAAATGTATTCACACCTTGACCTGGCAGCGATGATAAGGCATTTCGCCTTCGCCGGCAGTTTTCCTGAGCCCAGAACACAGCAGCTGGTAATCGGGCATACCGGCCGCTGGACCTATGGCAGAATCAGTGCTGACGGCGAGGCGGTGTTTCTCGACGCGAGATCAGGCTCGCTTCTTGGCTCAGGAAAAAATGACCAGGCAATGGAAGCTCATCAGATGATGCAGGGGCAGATAAACCATTTTGCCCGTTTCCACAAGCGATAGAAGCGTGAAAAAACAATCAGGCACGATTGCTTTTCAAAAGAGGTCGAATAGAGTTAAAATTCCGCCAGACAAGTAAATTGTGCTGAAAATAGCCAGTCAGCAGAAAGGGGAAGGACATGCTTGATTTCATAAAAACGGTTTTGAGCCGAATTGATGCCGATTACGCCGATATAAGATACGAGAAGAAAAAAGAGACGGTTGTTTCATTTGATGGAAAAGAGCTTTCGCAGGCGGGTGCCAATTCTACCGATGGTTTTGTGGTCAGAGTTCTGAAGAATGGCGGTTTTGCTTCGGGGGTGTTTACCCGCCGGGAGGATGCAGAGAAAGCGATTGCGTCTGTAATTGAGAATGCACAGCTCATTGGCCGGAATCTTGCCGAGCCCGTAAAGCTGGCTGAAGTTGAGGTGGCCAAAGAAGTTTTCAAACCGCAGCTGAAAGAAGACCCGAGGCAGGTGTCATTTGAAGAAAAGATCGAGATAACCCGAAAAGCAAATCTGGTTCCTCTGGCCAGTCCTGAGATTGTAACCACGAAAACGGCTTATAATGAGATAATTAGAGAAAAATACTTCGTTACTTCTGCGGGGACGGAAATTCAGGAAGATCTGATAACCGTTTCGCTGGGCAGCCGAATTACTGCAAAAGATGGAAATCTGATTCAGGAAGTCATCGCCTCAAGCGGCGGAAGTGACGGCTTTCATTCGGTTCGCAATCAGGAGAAAAATTTTGCCGACCGCACCAGAATAGCGATTGATCTGCTGCAGGCAAAACCGGTTACCGGTGGCGTTTACAACTGCATTTTAAATCCCAGCATGGCCGGGGTCTTCACCCATGAGGCATTCGGGCACTCATCAGAAGCTGACTGCGTTGAGTCATGCCCGGCAATGCTTGAAAAAATGCAGATTGGTGCCAGACTTGGTTCAGGCGTGCTGAGCATTACCGATGATGCAACCATGCCTGGTCTTGTGGGATTTTACCGCTACGATGATGAAGGCGTAAGGGTCAGACGCACTGAATTGCTGAAAAACGGGGTGCTGGCTGGCCGGCTGCATTCTCGAAGAACTGCGGCTTCTTTTGGTGAGCCGATATCGGGGCATACGGTTGCGGAAGATTTTCGTTACCCTCCGATCATCCGCATGGGAAACATCTTTATCGAGCCGGGCGAAAGTACTGTTGAAGAACTTTTTGCCAGACTCGATGACGGTTTGTATATTCTTGATGCAAAAGGCGGGCAGACTTCCGGTGACAATTTCACCTTTGGTGCCCAATACGGTTATATTGTCAAAAATGGCAAAAAAGCTGGAATGATCAGGGATATCAATATTTCAGGCAATTTATTTCAAACGATGATGAACATCAGCGCGGTCGCCAATGATCTGGAATTCGTGAAAAGAGGCGGATGCGGCAAGGGTCAGATGAACTTCAGATCGTGCAAGGGTTCTCCGCATGTGCTTGCACTTAAACTGGTTGTGGGAGGCAGATAATGGAAAAGCTTCTGGAAAAGGCCATCAGGCTTTTTGATCAAGTCGAAATTTTCAGCCATGAGAGTGAAGTTAAATCGGTAAACTTTGAAAATATGAAGTTGCATGATATTGAAACCAGCCTTGAAAAAGGAGTCAGTATCAGAGCAATAAAAAATGGAAAACTCAGTTTTGCCTATACGAGAAATCTGATCGACCCCGACGAGTTGCTGCAGAACGCAGTGGATTCTCTTCATGCCGGTGTAAGTGCCGACTTTTCCTTTCCTGCTACCAGCGGAACGGTTGATTTGCCAACATTTGACAAGTCTGTTGAGGATATTTCGAGCAGTCAGCTGGTCGATGAATGCCAGCGTATCTGTGATTCTCTGAATGAAACCGGTGGAGAAGTTGGGGCATCAGCGGGAACGGAAATAAAAAGAATTCGTGTAATGAATTCGGCGGGAACCGATCTCAGGCTGGTCAGTGGAGCCAGCCATGTTTATGGGAGGCTGGGATTTCCCGGAACAGGCAGTACAATCGGCAGAATTATTGCGAGCAGAGCTTTTGCGACCATGGATGATGCGGTAGTAAAAGATATTGCTTCAACTTTCATTGCTTCCAGAAATGAAGTTAAGGTAAGGGGCGGGCGTATGAAAGTCCTTTTCATGCCCAACTCCATGTATTCTTTGATCTGGAGAATAAATGCCGCTGTCAACGCCAGGAATATTTTTGAGAAAACTTCACCGCTTACCGGGCGTCTTGGTGAGAAGGTTTTTTCAGAAAAACTGACGATTTGTGACGATTCCCATGATGATAGTGGCCGCTCTGCCCGATCTTGCGACGATGAAGGTGTTGCCACGAAAAAGATTTGCCTGTTTGACCGGGGAGTTTTCAAAAACTTTTTTTCTGATCTTAAATATTCAGAAAAACTTAATGTCGAGTCGACCGGGCATGGTTATCGGGTTGCGCAGTGGCAAAACGATCCTTTGCCCCTGAATCCAGCTCCAGCTGCCATGAATCTCAGATTTTCGCCCGGTGAAAAAACGGTTGCCGAACTGATACGCTCCATGGATCGCGGAATCATTGTTGAGGTTTGTCTTGGAGCCCACAGCGGCAACATTATCAACGGTGATCTGTCGATCGGTGGCTGCCCGGCGATGTATGTCGAAAATGGCGAAATCAAGGGCAGGGCCAGCGACATCATGGTTGCCGGCAATATCTATGATATGTTCAAAAATGTAATTGATTTGAGTGCCGAGTCTCAATTCGGCTATGGATCATATTCCCCGGCAATGCTGATCGACGATGTGAATGTGTCATCCTCAGGTTGAATTTCTTGTCTGATGACATTTAAAAAAAGTATTCTGTTTCGCAGCATCTGTGGTCATTGAGCCTGTCGAAATGACCATGCAAAAGACAATAATTTGTAGCCTAATTTAAAATATAAATTTAATTTGTTTTCAAAAAAAGACTGCGTCGAATATTCATTTGAATAATTCGACGCAGTTGCTTTAAAATTTTATTTTAAATGCCCTGAACTCATTCCTTCATGTAATTGATGCCCAGAGCCTGAAGAATTGCCGAAATGATGAAGTTAAACGGCTTGTTGAAGTGTGGCAGGAAATAGACATCAGTGGTAGCCAGTTCGATGAGGCTCATCTGCTTCTGAATCGCCAGTGCCAGATAGAATATGCATTCGGTATGAGGAATTTCGCCGTATGAGCCAATCTGGGCCCCGAGCAGTCGCAGGGATTTTTTGTCAAATACCAGTTTGACGCTGACTTTTTCGGTGCTGCCCATAAATTCAGGGCGGTCATTGTCAGAGTAGAATGAGGTGCCGACTTCGAACCCGGCCGCTTTGGCGGCAGTTTCACTGAGGCCGGTGCTGGCAAGCTTGTTTTCGAAAGCACAGATTGCGTTGGTTCCGGCAATGCTTTCAAGTTTCACCTGTTCGATTCCGTTGATCTGACTTGCGGCAACGACCCCGCCCTTAACCGCATTGGTGGCCAGGGCAACATGGCGATGATTCAGGGTTGATGCGTGAAAAACCGCCGCCGAATCGCCGATGGCAAAAACATCGGGAATCGAAGTGCGCATGCCTGCATCGACTTTGATTGCTCCGTTATCAAGTTTTTCAGCCTCTGGCAGCAGGCCAGTGTTGGCCTTGAAGCCGATGCATTGAACGACCAGGTCCGCATCGTAAGTTCCGTGGTCGGTGATAACCTTTCTGACTTCACCGTTTTCACCACCAGTGTATCCGGTTACTTTTGAACCGAGAACCAGGTTGACTCCGGCTTTTTTGATGTCACCTTCAAGGCGGTCAGTGAATTCTGTATCGAAATAGGCAGGAACTACCCGATTCTGCAGATCGATCAGGGTTACTTTCTTCCCGCGCTGATGGTAGGCTTCGGCAAGCTCGATTCCGATGTAGCCCGCGCCAATAATGGCGACGCTGTTGATTCCCGGTTCGGATGCCTTGTCGATCAGGTCGGCTGCATGTTGATACAGTTTGCAGATATAAATATTTTTCAAATCCTTGTTGGCAACATTGAATTCGATTGGCCATGATCCAGCGGCATAAATAAGTTTGTCATAGGGTGCTCCGTGCTCTTTACCGGTTTCGATATGGCGGGCATAAACAATTTTATTTTTTGTATCGACCCGGGTCACTTCGGTTTTCATGTGAACATCCGCGCCAAGCTGCTGCAGTTCATTACAGTTCGAATAAAAAAGGTCGTCAACGTTTTTGACGATACCGCTTACTGAAAGGGCAATGCCGCAGCCGAGAAAAGATATGTTGTCGTTGCGGTCAAAAGCCGTAACCTTATGGTCGGGATTCTGAGTGAGCAAAGTTCTGATTGCCGAAGTCCCCGCGTGATTAACCCCAATAACTACAACTTTATAAGCCATTTTAAAGTCCTTTCATCGAATCTTAATTGATACCAAAATAGTATAAAATAAAATTTTCACAAGCGCAACCCCTTTTTTCTCATTAATTGTTCCGGAAATGGTTTGGCAGTTTTCGAGGTTTTACTGGTTGGTTCTGGTCTGGTACACTTTGTGAGACTGCTTATTGAATGAAACAATCAGGTTCTTTTTTTCGAGCTCCGCCAGAGCTTCTTTTATGCGGGTTTCGCCATGTCTGCGAAACTTTCCGGCAATTTTCGTGCGGGTTTTAGGTTGCTCACAAAAGGCAAGAATTTCCTGGCCGAGCAGATCAACGCTGGCGGGAAGCATCTTGCGCGGCTTAACCATTGTTTGCCCGGGGTTTCTTGAAATGAAATCCTCTCCTGGGGTGAATGAAAGTTTATCTGTATGTGCTGCGAGAAAATTGCGCAGTTTAATCAGAATTTTTCCGCCGGTCCCGCTTGAGCCATAACCATGTATGACGCATATCATGCTCAGGTCAGACCGGCTGACCCTGGAATTGTAATAGTTGATGAATGTTTCCAGCGCATCTGCCGCCGTCAAACCGTGTAAATCAATTTCATTGCTCATATTGGTGTAAATTTATATACCATAACCTGCCAACGTGGTGCTCAAGTGAAAATTTAAATTCATCGCCCGGACAAGATTTATAATCTTGAAGTCAGATTCTTACACCGCCTTCTGATCAAAAAATTAAAACGACTGTTTAACGGTCGCTGAGCCCGCTTAGCGGGTCGAAGCGACGTGAAAATATGAAATTTCAATGAGCCATTGTATAATTCTTTTGAGTTTCGCAAAGCTTCCACACCAATTGGTTTTTCAGTAAACTTAAAGGAAATGGGGGGAAATATGATCAACATTAAACCAATTACGCGGTGGCTGGTAGCGATAATGATTTTTCTTTTTTGCTGTCCGTTATACAGTCAAAGCGGAGAAAGGGCATCGCGCAGTGCCGATGGGGTTTCGAGCGTCGCTGGCAGAAGCGGAAATGCTGTAATAAATGTTCGGCAGAGTGCTGGAAGCTCATCTCAAGGCCAATCAACTGGAATGGCCCGAGAAAGTGCCTCTGGTTTTACGACAACACAATCAGGTGCTGAGCCTCCCCGCCCACAAAAAGCTGAAGATCTGAGTCCGGCCATGATCAAGAGCCTGGTGGATGGTGTGTTTTATGTTACAGCAAGCGCGATCGGGGACCCAAATCCGGTCGTGAACACCATAGAGGATGGGATAACCTATCAGGCTTGGAACGATGTTCAGAACCCGGTTTTCACCAGGCGCGGGAAACTGGTTAAAAAAGACAACTTTTTCGGCAGCGGCTTTGAGATTTTGATTAATGGCCAAACATTTATTCCCGTTGATTTAAAGCCCAGGTTTCAAATTGAAGATCTGGAGGTTCTGGTTTGTTATAAACCCGTTGCCTATACCGGGGGCAGCACAGTCGATTCCATTACCATGAGCCGATACGGAAAACGCTACCGGCCAAAGGTGTTGCTGGAGGCGATTGAGAAGCTGCCGTGGTAAATAAGATCCATTTCAGAGATTAGAGCGGAGTCCTGTCGCAAAAATGTCGTGAACATGTCGCAAACTTTGGCGCAAACATGTCGCAAACATTTAGATTAACTTGTATTCCTGATGATGAGTTAAGCCTTCTCCGGTCAGGATTTTCTTATCGATTAGCAGTTTAAGATCCCGCTGTAGACTTCTACGACTGGTTTCTGGGCACAAAGCTTCAAAATCCTGGATAGTCATTCTGCCATGCAGCAGAAGGTAACCTATTGCTTTGGACTGTCGATCATTCAAACCATGTTTATTTACCAGAACATCACGTCGAATTACCTGCTCTCCGCGATCTCGAACTTCAACCATCTGCGTTTCAAGACCTGTGACGAAATAATTAAGCCAACATGTTAAATCCATATCGTTATCGCGCACACTCTGGATGGACTTGTAGAACTCAGGGCGGTCACGGTCGTAGTATTCACTGATTGTAAACAACCGTTTGAAATCATAGCCTGCTTTATATAGGCACAAAGTTGAAAGAAGACGGGATGTTCTGCCATTCCCATCGAGGAAAGGGTGAATGTGAACCAGTTGAAATTGTGCAATTCCGCTTACAAGAATCGGGTGAATGTCGAGTTTTGCATTTAACCATTTAACAAGTTCCGACATCATAACAGGGATTTCAAAAGCTGTAGGTGGGGTATAAATTACCTTCTTTGTTGCAGAATTTACAACGTAATTCTGTATCCGCCGATACTCTCCAGGAGCAGCACTACCACCACGAACTCCATCAACGAGTCTGCGGTGAATTTCCCGAATCATACCTTCAGTAACCGGATCACCGGCAGAGAGGCATTCAGAAACAAATCCAAAGGCAGAACGATAATTTAAAAGCTCTCTTGTGTCTTCAGGGTCAGCTTCTGGTACTGCTTCTCCGTTCCAGATTCGCTCAGCCTGATCCAGTGTTAAGCGAGTTCCTTCTATATGAGTAGTATGATGCGCCTCTTTTACCAAAGCCTGATTACCCATATCCCGAAGCCAGTCATCTGAAAGTCGTGCAGCTTCAAGAAAGCCGCGAGCTCGCTCTATCTGTGTTATTGCGGCGGTCATGCGATTGGTAATGGTAAATTTGGGTTTAAAAGCGTTCATGGTAAAACCTTTTTATTGGGAGCTTTACAATTTTATAACTTCCAGCATCATTCATCAACTCAGATGGATTCAATCACTATGAGCGAAGGTGGAAAGAGTTCCAGAGCAAAGGCATTGCTGGAAGCGATTGAGAAGATGTAGCGCTAATAATGATTAGCCCTTGGAATTTTGAGCTGGAAAATCTCATCAATACCCTCCTGCTGGTCAATTAGTTAGATATTGCCGTATTATAT
>JBMOKV010000177.1:0-2717 GCA_049325495.1 Candidatus Rifleibacteriota bacterium
GCCGCTGCCGGTCTTCGCCTTAACAGCTATGAAAACCTGCTGAAAGGTTCGAAATATGGCGCGGTAATTTATCCCTATGACGCGCAGGGAAGCAAAATTGTTAAAAGAATTAAAGGCATCGAAACCCCGAGAATGCCTAAAGATCGTCCTTCTCTATCTACCTCTGACCAGGGCCTGATCTCCAACTGGATCAATGGTGGCGCAAGAAATAACTAATTTATTACTTCAAAATACTCTGAGGAGCAGTACATGAAAAACCTGAAGGCTGGAATTTTGGCGGTTGGCGCAGTTGCGCTGGGTGGTACCTTTTTCGTTTCTTCTACCTTTGCAGATACTTCTTCTAATTCGGTTCTCCAAGTAATTAGACATAATAACAATGCAAACGCGACTCATCGCAAGGTTTTGCCGGTTGCCCGAGCTGGAGCAGCAGAAAACAAGGTTTTGCTCGTTCCACCACCCGCGGAACTGCCTAATGCACCATCAGCAGCAATGGTCACTTCTCTGAAGCCTGTCGCTCCTGCTGTAACCAAGAGTTCGCAAACCAAAGCTGCGGCTTCAAAAGAGATTGTGGCACAGGCTCCGGCTCAGAAAGTCAAACCCGAAAACCTTTTCTCATACGTAAGAATGCTTAACTATTCGCCCCATCCGCAGGTCGAAGAGTTTCTCAAGAAAACTCCCCTGGCATGTAACGGGAAAAACTACTGGTTCAGCGTCAAATACAATGAAGAATGGAAAGTCATCGGTGATGAAGAAGGCTATATTAATGGCTTAAGTTTCGAAATCAATATGATGGAAGGAAATACTCCGGTAAGAACCCTGAAAACCCCCAAAGTTGCCATCAATGGCAAATCTTTGAAAAAGGGAATGACTCTTGGAGTCGCCGAAGTCGCACCTTACAAGTTTACCATCAAGGTTGAAGAATTCACTAATACCAAAAAGGGCGTTTCTGAGCTTGTTTTCAAGCTTGACCTGCTGGGCTGATTCAGGTTTGTGATAAATTGTCGAACTTATACAAAAGCGCATTCATTCGTTTTAAAGAATGCGGGCATTTCGACAAGCTCAATGACCGCTTTTTTCGGTTGCTGAGCCCGTTTAACGGGTCGAAGCAACAGAGAAATGCCGAAACAATTCAATGAGCTTTTGTATAGAATGGCGTTAATGGATTTCCAGGGGGATTTTCTTGGATAATACAACAGTATTAGGAACAGTAATAGGAACGATTCTGATTGTGGTTGGTATCAAGCTGGCCGGCAATCTTAGCACTTTTATCAACATTCCATCGGTTTTGATCGTTTTTGGCGGTGGCGTTTCAGCAATGTGTGTTGCTTACAGCGGCGACCGGGTAAAAGCGGCTCTGGGAATGATAAAACTCTGCTATCTGGCTCCAAGAGAATTCAACTACATGAAGTTGATCAGTAATATTCTTATGACTGCTGAAGTTGCCCGAAAAGAGGGTATTCTTGCCCTCGATTCGCGACTGGCAGAAATAGACGAACCGTTTATGGCAAGGTCTTTGCAGATGGTTATCGACGGTGTAGACGTAAATGTTATTGAGTCAATTCTCAATACCGAGCTTGATTCTAGGGCTAACCGCCACACCGATACAAAAGCTGCTCTGGACTTCCTTTCGTCAGTTATTCCGGCATTTGGTATGATTGGTACGATTATTGGTCTGGTTGGTCTGCTGGGAAACCTCGACGATCCTTCTTCAATTGGCCCGAACATGGCAGTTGCGCTTATCACGACTTTCTACGGAGCCGTGGCAGCCAATCTGCTTTTCATTCCCTATGGTAAAAAGGTTGAAGAGCGGAGCAATGCTGAACTGCTTTATGGCGAAATAATCGCCAGAGGCACCATGGCGATTGCAGCGGGAATTCACCCCAGAATCATTCAAGAACGTCTGCTCGCTTTCCTTTCAGAAAAATCAAGAATTCAGTTCAACGAACTGCATCTGTCTGAGGAGCTTGGTCAGGGTGGCTAAGAAGAAAAAACCCGAAGAAATTTCGGCGCCATTATGGTTTGTATCCTATGCAGACTTGGTTACGAATATGCTTTGTTTCTTCGTCATGCTGTTTGCCTTTTCTACCCTGGATTCGCCCAAAAAACGTCAGGAAAGTCAATCACGTGATGAAAGGTTCTGGGCAGCATTCAGTATCAACTCTGCACAAGGGGCTTATCAATGGCTGAATAACGGTGGCAAGGGCATTCTTATGACACCGACCAGTCGCAAGAGTGAAATGCCTCAGATCGTTCGCAAGATAAGAAATCAGCTTCAGAAAGTTTCATTGGCCGAAAGAATTCTGGTGCTTTCAAACGACCAGATGGTGAAAATTCATATTCCATCTGGTGTTTTGTTTGAAAGCGGCAAAGCCGAAATGAAAAAGGGCTCTGAAGAAGTTCTTACCGCACTGGTGCCCATTATTTCTTCAGTTAACAATTTTGTAAGAGTAGATGGACATACTGACGATCTGCCGGCGAGAAACACTCTTTTTCCTTCAAACTGGGAGCTTTCAACAGCTCGCGCCTGTGCTGTCGTCAGGTTTTTTACCGAAAAGATGCAGCTTGATCCCGAAAGATTCTCGGCTCAGGGCTTTGCTGATCAGCGACCACGCTTTCCAAATGATTCTGAGGTAAATCGCGAAGCAAACCGCAGAGTTGAGCTTGTGATCATGGCCACAGAGAAAAAAGTCAAACGGGATTTCAAATGGGAATAACTT
>JBMOKV010000178.1:0-2713 GCA_049325495.1 Candidatus Rifleibacteriota bacterium
TGAAAGAAGAAAAGCTCCCTGTTCCCGAATGCCGAAAACTGGTTGTCGATGTTCGCCAGTTTTACTTCGAACCTTCGCTGTTTCCGAGATTTTTTGACAGTAATGGGACCTTGTTGTTTCAGGAATCCATGATTCCCCATCCTGAAAGATTCAGTCGCCCCGCGGTGAAATTCGCCGTCGATACCGTTTCAGCCAGAGAAGGCATGGAAGAAGGCGAATATACGTATGTTTCAGCCAGCGTTCATGAACTGGCTGCCAGAGATGTGACGATCGCCGATGTTGACGCAAGAGTTACCACATCTTTCTGTGAGCAGATGATCAAACACCCCAATCGTGAACTTGAAATCGTTATTGTTTATGACCCGGCGAAAAAGCCGGTTTCAGGTAAACTTTCAGCCCCGAAACCCGAAAAAAGCCCGAAAAAAGATCGGGACTCTAAAGAAGAACCCGGGGTAAATAAGGCAAATGGAGGCTTAAAATGAAAACCAGATTAACTGTAATTCTTATGATGCTGGTTCTTTGCAGCAGTTTGTCGGCTTTTGCCGCAGTTTCAAATTCCTCGGTCGACCAGACCAAAGTCAGCAAGATCGAGCGTTACATCTATGGCGATGAACAGAGTGGTGAAGCCGATGCCAGGCTCAATCAGCTTGAAGAAGATATGTTCGGGCACGCAACTGCCAAACCCGAAATCGAAAAAGTCAAATATCTGCATGATTTCATTTTCAAAGGCGCCACCGAATCACCTTCTCTTGACATGAAGCTGAGCTTTCTTGAATGGAAGCTTTTCAACCACACCGGCACCGGTAATCTCGAGGCCCGCCTCGCTGATCTCGACCGTCAGGTAATTGGCAATATTTCAAACGAGCCCCTTGCTTTTCGCCTCGAACAGCTGGTGCATCTCACCATTGAAAATGGTCTGATATCTTTGCACCGGGTCAGAATTCCCCGTGGAACTGAAATCAAACTGGTTCTGGGCAAATCACTATCCAGTCGAAACGCCAGAAAAGACGATCTGGTGCAGATGACCGTTGCCGATAACCTGTTTGTTGATCGCAACATCCTTGCAATGAGCAAGGGTGGTATCATCAGCGCACGAATCAGAAACGTCAGACGTGGCGGTCGCTTTGGTCGCACCGGTTACGTGAATCTGCAGATCAGAAATATCGAAAGCATGGATTCGACCGAACTGCCGGTTGAAGTGGCTTACGCCGGCATGGAAAAATTTGACAAAAAGAGAATCGGCATGGCCGCCGGAGCTTCGACTCTTGGTTACCTGGTTCTCGGCCCAATCGGCATTGCCGGCGGTGCTTTCGTAAAAGGCGATGACGTCGAAGTCCCCGCCGGAACCGAAATCTCCGTGCGCACCCTGCAAGACACCGACGTTACCGGCGTCCTCGTCCACCGCAAATAGATAGCCTGTTGTCATCGCCCGACTCGATTTCAACTGTCATCGCCCGACGAGCTTGTGCCCTGCGGGTAATCGGGCGATCCATGCAAAACCGTTTCTCGAGATGCCCCGATAAGTTTTATTTGGCGACATTCGTCTCTCTTTGTGTTATTTTGTCAGGCATGTATCCTATACTTCTTGATCTGGGCCCGGTAAAGATCGGGTCTTACGGGGTTCTGCTCGCGTGTGCCTTTTTGTCTGCTTTTTTGCTGATCAACTGGCAGTTCAAAAAAAATAACTGCGATATAGAACTGGCCTGGGATCTCCATTTTCTCGCGATTTTCGGCGGCATGATCGGCTCGCGCCTGCTTTTTATTTTCGAGAATTTCCCCGAATTTCTCAAAGATCCGATGGCCATGATTTTTTCAACCACCGGCTTTTCGGTTCTGGGCGGCTACGTTCTGGCCATATTTTTATGCGTTATCCGAGTCAGACACTCGGGCGAGCCGCTGTTTAAAATGACCGATATTTATGTTCCCGGCATGGCTATCGGCTATGCAATCGGCCGCCTGGGCTGTATTACCGCCGGTGACGGCTGCTACGGCATTCCATGCAAATTGCCCTGGGCCATGAGTTTTCCCAATGGCCTGGTTTCTACTCTGGCGGTAAAAAACCCCATATTGGTATCGCTTTGGGTAAAACTTTTCCCGGGAGAAGCAGTGCCTGCCGATATTCCAGTGCACCCGACGCCGCTTTACGAATCAATTTCATCGTTTGTGCTGCTGGCTATTCTTCTGCTGCCTTTCTGGAAACCTGGCAGCGGCCGTCGCTTTGCCTTTTTCCTCGTCTGGTTTGGAATTTCGCGCTATCTGGTTGAATCGATCAGATTGAACCCCTTCGTTTATTGGGGCCTTTCATCGAGCCAGGTTCTTTCACTGGTTTTCATTATTCTCGGGCTGCTGCTCTTCGTTTGGGCTGCCCGAACAGAAAAGCAAACTGCCACGTTGAAATAAAAAAGCTTCTGTATTATTCTGAGGGTACTAATCAAGGGAAAGGCAAATCGCAGTTATGGCTCTGATTCTCGTAAGAGAAATCGTTAAAGATCAGGGTTTGTCAATTATCGCCGGCCAGGAAGGCCTTGACCGAAAGGTTATTTCAGCTGAAGTACATCGACCCGGTCTCGAACTGGCAGGTTTCTTCGAGCATTTCGGCTATGAGCGCATCATCGTGCTTGGTCGTACCGAGCTCGCATATCTCGGCGAACAGACTGCCGAAACCCGCAAAGTCAGGCTGCGGCAGCTGCTGTTTTTTAATATTCCCTGCATC
>JBMOKV010000179.1:0-2693 GCA_049325495.1 Candidatus Rifleibacteriota bacterium
AGCGGCAGCACCGGCGAACCCAAGGGCGCTGTGCTGACTCATTTCAATCTGGTCAGCAATGTCAGGCAGACCGACCAGTATTTGAAACTGACCCACAATGATATGGTTCTCGAGATTCTGCCGTTTTTTCATTCATTCGGCTACCTTGGCATGTGGATGGCACTGGCAATGGGCCTGCCGGCAATTTTTCATCCCAATCCCCTCGATGCCCAGGCCATAGGAGAAATCTGCGAAAAATGCCAGGCAACCTTTTTCTTTGCCACGCCGACCTTCGCCCAGCTCTATCTGCGAAAATGCAGACCCGAGCAATTTGGATCGTTAAAAAATCTGATTACCGGTGCCGAAAAATTGCCCGCTTCAACTGTCGAAAGCTACCAGAAAATTTTTGGCCTCACACCCGCCGAAGGTTATGGCACCACCGAATGTTCGCCGGTGTTGAGCATTAATGTCAGCAACTACCGAAAATCAGGACTCATTCAAATCGGCACGAGACATGGAACCGTTGGACAGCCAGTTCCCGGGCTGGCGGTCAGGGTAATCGATCCTGAAACTCATGAGATGCTTGGTTTTGATAAACCAGGCCTTCTGCTGGTTAAAGGCCCCAATTTGATGCAGGGATATCTGAATCTTCCCGATTTAACCGCCGAATGCTTTATCGATGGCTGGTACAATACTGGCGATATTGCCAGAATCAGCAAGGATGGCTTTATTACGATTACCGACCGTCTCGCCCGTTTTTCCAAAATCGGGGGAGAAATGGTTCCGCATGGCCTGATTGAAGAATCTCTACAGAATATTTCCGGCGAAGAAGGACGTGTTTTTGCGGTCACCGGAGTTCCGGACGAGAAAAAAGGCGAGATTCTTGTAGTTCTTTATACGATTGATTCAGAAAGAATTCCGCCGATATTGAAAAAGCTCAATGACACCGGCTTACCTAACATTTATCTGCCGAAACCAGAGCACTTTGTCAAAGTTGATGAAATGCCGGTTCTAGGCACAGGAAAAATCGATCTGCGAAGACTTCGCCAGATTGCCCTGGATCTTTTCGGGCCTCTGAGAAAATTCAGATAATCTCATCCTGGTCTTCTTCAAATTCTTCTTTTTCAAAAGTTTCGTCAGCCTGTTCGCTCTCATCGGGATATTCTACCGGGGAAAATTCTTCCGGCAGAGTTTCTTCTCCAATTTGAACAGCTTCCAGATTGGCTTTATAAGTAGAAATCATCCAGGCAATGAGAATCGCGAAAATCGCCACACTTATCCCTGTTGTTCCCCAGAACGCACCATAAGCAGGTTTCAGTGCATCGGTAAAAATCATGGGCACTGGTCTGAACCAGCCATCTGCACCAAGTTCGCGACCAAGCTCTACTGCCCGGTTATCGTAGCAGATGATAATTTCATGGGTAATGAAAAATGCGCTGAACATGGCAATAAAAAAGCTTGAGAAATACTGCTTTTTGAAAACCATGGCAATTCCCAGTATCGAAGCCATTACGACCGGAAGCCCCACCCCGATTTCACGCCAGGTTCTTTCTTCTATGGGAGCAAAACTGAGAAAATTTGAAAGAATCATTGCCAGAAAACCTACGGCGGCCACATATTCAAACAAGGTCGAATCGATCATCAACCGCTCCGAACCCCGATCAAATTTTTGCATTTCCTCAGTTACCATTTTGTTCTCCTGCATATTGGTCAAAGATCCTTTTCATCGGTTTCCAGAAAACGCCGCAGGCAATTATTCTGCAGAGCTTTGCCGGGCGCCCCTTTAATGCCGCCTTGTTCAAAACTGATGTCAAAAACCAGTATGGGAGTTTTAAGGGGCGTGATAACGGTAATACCAAGACTTTTACCCGATTTTCTGGTCAGCTTCAAGTAGCCGGCAGTGGCAAGGCTGTTAAGCATTTTAATTACCACGTCACTGCGATAACCTACCCTTTCTGCCAGCTCATCAGCTGAAACATGAATTTCACGGTCGGCGGGTTTTCCCTGTTCAAAATCGAGTTCAATTATTTTTTTAAAAACCGGCCAGCATTCGGGCCCGTGCTTTTCATTCAAAAGCATGGGAAGGCCAGAGTATTCAAGCCATTTGGGAAACCGGAAACACATTTTGGGCTGATTCGCCGCATCATTTTCGACGGTCTGCTGCGAAACCGGCGTTAAAAGTGGTTCCAGGTCCTTTTCATTAACCCGCCAGTCGCTGCCGACTTTGATTCCCGGCAACTTTTTGCTGCGCAGCCATCGACGAAGTACCTCGGTATTGATGTTGAGAATTTTTGAAACTTCTTTTATGGTCAGCAAACGCGAGGTTGTCATTTTTATTCCTTAAATCCCATAATTTTACATAAAATAGCATGCACGCAAAGTAGCATCAAGATATTTCGCCATTTTTTATTGCATTTTAAATACTGAGAGTTTAACATGATACCTAATACTACTTTGCGTTACCAGGTAACTTGAGAGGTGTAAATGTCGCTAATTTTAAATGCAGTTAAATCGACCATTCCTGAATCTTCATATACCTTACCCATGTCTGAAGTGGCTTCTTATGCTTTTGTAACCACGGTCAAGACCAGGCGTCTTGGGTTGAGCATGACTCTCAGCGATGACCGGGTTTTTGAATTCAGGGTTAAGACTGCGGTTTCACACATGGGAGAAGTTGAAAAAATCGGGTTGAAAGAAATTGAATTTCTTTCAAC
>JBMOKV010000180.1:0-2691 GCA_049325495.1 Candidatus Rifleibacteriota bacterium
GGGGCGGCTGAATGAAAAGCCACGCTCAGGGTTGTCGAGCTGATAAGATGAAACTCCGAGGTCAACGAGAATTCCGTCTACGAAGTTTTCTTTGGCAAGTGGAAGAATGGCCTTTAAATCAGACGCATTGGCCTGAAACCTGAAAATTCTCGGGTCGTCACATGTTTTACAGGAATGCTCAAGTATTTCAGCATCGCGGTCGATGGCAATTACCTTGTGAATGGTGGGAAACCGCTGGAGAATAGCTCTGGTATGTCCGCCAAGTCCAAATGTAAGATCAGCAAAAACGTTGCCGTTGTCAGGGAAACCAAATTGCAGAACTGCGTCAAGGAGAACTGAAAGATGTTGAGGGGATGATTCAATCATTTATTTAAAATTCTCCGGCATGTCAATGTAAATAAGATTTTTGGGCACAATCATGCCCAGATCGTTTCTTGCAACCGTTTCTATTCGGCTCAGCGATTGAAGTTTTGAAATCTCTGCCCTCAGGTCAGAATTTCCATTTTCCAGATTGCTGATGTCTTTTTCAATTTTTTTTATGCGCAGCTTAACTTCTATCATCTTGGTGGATTGCCAGACATAGAGAGTAAACATCATGCTCAACAATATGATTGCCGTAAGGTAAAGCCGGATCAGCTGTCTTCTTCTGGTTCCTGGTTGCGGGTCTGTTTCGGGACGCGGGGTTCCCGGAGCTGAGGGATTTAGAAGTATTTTTGTCTGATTGGCCATTATTTACTGGTACGTACGTAAAAACGGAGAAACCCCCGGTGGAGATTTCTCCGTTAAATTAGATCAGGGTTTGATTTATCTCAAGGTACCATGCTGGTTGTCAAATTCCAAGATGGAACGGATATTTTTTTCAAGTTTTTTCAATGCCTTTTTCTCATTTTCCGGCATTTTTTCTATCTGATCGAGAAGTTTTCGTGCTGAGGCCGGGTTCTTGCTGGCTTCACGTCGAATCTGGCCGATCAGGCGGTCTTCTACATTTGAAAGCAGGTCGGCCCGCTCGATAATTGCAGTTTCTGCACTCGACCTGGTGCTGGGGCGGCGATTGGCAGCACTGGCATAATTTCGCATTTCTGCGGCTACGTCAGGTTGCATGACTTTGACGATTTCCTTCATGAACATGGTTCGCTGCGATTTATTATTAATCGCTTCAATCCCGAAGGTGAAAAGCAGCAGGCGGTATCCGTCGATTACTTTTATTCCGGCAGTTCCAGAGGATTTGATTCCTTTGGTTTTCGAGCCGGGTTTGTGGTTCGGGCCAACCATCTGTGATTCATCAGCCATGTCGCGGCCCTTTTCTTCATATCTGATAATGGCCTGGGCACCTGGAAGAGCATCGATTTCATCTGGCCATTTCTGGTTGTTGGCACCATCGCCGCCAAAAATCTGAATAATCTGATTGTTGGCAAAACCGTTGGTTCCGGCAACTACATGAACGTTTACATCATCCTGAATAAAAGAGGCTTTGCACTTGTCGCGGAGAAAAGGGCTCTCTCTCAGTGAGAAGGCGATGTCCTGGCCATTGAGAACCAGGCGACCACCAGCGCCGAGAAATTCAGACAGGGCTTCGATTTCTTTATCAGTCAAAGATTGCTGGGGAGTTGAATCCTGAACAAGAATAAGAATCCAGCCCTCAAGGTAGCGTTTCAGTACTTCCGGTCTGAGGTCTCCGTCGAGAACTCGATCCCAGGTGTCGAATTGAACGTTGGCATTGTTGAGCATTTCGGTGATTGCCGGTCCGGCGGGTGAAAATGTGTCGGTCATTACAAGAAGGGCATGACCGGTTGAAGCGAAAGGCTCTTTCACATAAAAAGTGGTTTTGAAGGTTGAAACGGGAATTCCTTCACCGTTTAATGAGATATTCAGAACTATTTCGCTGTGAACCGGCGTAGTTTCAGAAACCTGGAACTTCATGACCGGGATCAATTCAGATTTTTGCGGGCCGGGCAGTTTTTCAAGGCTGACCGAAAAGTTTTTAGTGCCGAGGTAGGGGGAATCGGTTACGCATTTGACGGATGCTGATTTTAACGTTTTGCGGCCAAGATTGCGAATGTTGAGGTATAGGGTGACTTCTTCTCCGGCAGCGATTCTGCCATCTTTGTTTTTATCAGAAAGTACCGCGTCTTCGATTTTAAGATATGGCAGGTTAGGAACGGAAATTTCCTGAAGGGTGGTGAACCATTCCGTTTCTTTGCAGAAATTCAAGGGTTTGTAAGGGTTCATATAGGTCTTGAAGCCCTGTCGATCCGGGAAGAAAATCGAAAGACCACGGGCATTGGCGAATTTTTCACCGCTTGCGGCAAGGCTGGTCACAAAACCGCGATCTTTTTTATTGCCGATGATATCACGGTAAAGTTGTGCGGCTGATGACCTCGTTGCACTGCTGATACTGGTTTTTGTGAGCAGATAGAGGAAATGTGCCAGATCTATGTAGTCGCCATACGAGTATTTGAGAGCTTCTTCACGGCATTTTTCAATCTTGTCGATGTCGGAAATGTTTTTGCGCAGATCAGAGCAGAAGTCGTTGAAGCTTTCCTGGATTTCGGGAACTTTCTGGAGGTTGAGTAAGGAAAGAACAACTGCGGTGTTACCCTGTGAGCCGCCTGTATATGACTGTTTGTAACTTCTTACAATTGTGCTTCCAAGTTCTTCTGCAGACATGGCAGGCTTTTTGTGCATCGAGCC
>JBMOKV010000181.1:0-2673 GCA_049325495.1 Candidatus Rifleibacteriota bacterium
TTGCCGCCTTTGAATGCAACCCAGAAAGAAAGGGTGTGCCCGATAAGGGCAGCACCACCCGCCACGAAAAGAGCAAGTGGATTTCTCTGAAGAACGCTGGCTGTGATAATAACTGCCATCATGCCTTTCAAAACATCTATGGCCAGAGTAAAGGCAAAAGGGGTTTTGCCCAGAACCCGGTAAACATTAGTGGCACCCATGTTTTTGCTGCCATGTTCGAAGATGTTGAGGCGATAAACCACTCGACCGATCAAATATGCTGTTGGAATTGATCCGCAGAAATATCCAATCAGAAGAGCGTAAAGATAATCACTTGCCATTACTTTCTCACCACCAGCTTAACCGGCCAGCCATCGAATGTTTCTTCCTGGCGGATATGGTTAAGGATGTATCGTTGGTAGGAAAAGTGAACCGCTTTTGGTTCTGATGCTTTGAGCTTGAAAATGATCGGCGGACCGGGGAACTGGTTCAGGGAAATAAGCTTGACTTCGCGGCCATTGAAAGAGGCTGGGGGCTGCATGGTCACTGCATCATAAAGAATAGATTTCAATCTTTCATTTGAAATTATCTTGCGGCCATTTTCCTGAACCTGATTGATCAGGGAAAACAGCTTGTTAACGCGCAGGCCGGTTTTTGCCGAGGTCACCAGCATCGGGGCAAAGGCGAGTTGGGGAAACTCATCTCTGGTATGCTTGATCAGGTCGTCCCAATCTTTATCACTGTGCTTCGAAATATCCCACTTGTTCCAGACGATTATGCACCCCGCACCACTGTCTATAACCCTTCCCGCGATGCGCTTGTCCTGATTGGTAATTTTCCCCTCCGCCGCATCCATTACCAGAATGGTTAAATCGGTGTTCTTGATTGCTCCAAGGGTTCGGTAAACTGAAAACTGTTCAACATCGTCTTTTTCCCGGTCTGGTCTGCGAAGCCCTGCGGTGTCGATGAAATTGTAGGTTTTGCCATCACGAACGAAACGCTTGAGAATTGTATCTCTTGTGGTTCCAGGAACATTGTCGACTATTGAACGGTCTTCGCCGATGAGGCAGTTGAACAATGAAGATTTGCCGACATTGGGTTTGCCTACAATGGCTATCTGCTCAAGATTGGTTCGCTTGTCTTCTTCCTCCCCGTCCCAGTTGCGGGGAAAAGATTCAACAGCAACGTCGAGAAGATCGGCAACACCATGCCCATGCACTGCGGAAATCGGGTAAATAACATCAAGGCCCAGCTCATAAAATTCAGCCAGGTTCATGTCATCATTCGCAGCATGATCGAGTTTGTTTATTGCTACAAACAAAGGCCGGTCGGGCCAATGGCGTCGAAGAAAATTCAAAATCTGTTTGTCATCCGGAACCAGCCCTGCATGACCATCACAGACAAAAATGATCGACTCTGCTTCTTTGAGGGCAAAATCAACCTGGCTTTTTATGGCCTGCATCAAAGGCTTAGTATCGTCAGGATCAAGGCCGCCGGTGTCGACAACATTGAATTTTCTGCCGTTCCAGACCGTTTCGGCGTAGTTGCGGTCACGCGTTACACCTGGGGTAGGGTCAACGATCGCATGTCGGTAACCAACGATGCGATTCATCAGTGATGATTTGCCAACATTGGGACGACCAACAATGGCGATTGTGGGAATTGTGTGCATGACTTACCTCCAGATCAAGAGATGCAATGGTAACACCAGCCAGCCCTCAAAGTCAAGGTCAACTCAGCTGTTTGCCGGTTATATCCTGAATTTCCACTGGCGCGAATGCTTATTCAATCAAAAAAGAGAAACTGACCAGATATCATCAATTTGACACCGGTTCGCTCATCTGTTAATTTATATGCCTGAAAAATTTATGTTGAGGTAGGCCGTGATTCCTGTCAAAAAACTGGTTCCCCTTCAGAGTCTAGACCTTAAAATTGACGCAGCCAATGCTGCGATAGACGAAAAGAAGCAGAAAATCCTCAAAATGCAGAAAGAGATCGATGCTGCAGCTGAACTGGCAGAAAAGAAAAAAGCGCTGCTGAAAAAAATTCAATTGCGTCGCCGAACGGCCGAAACCTCGTTGAACGAGGTTAATGACAATATAAAAACCTCGGATATCAAAATGAAAAGCGCCGGACTTTCACCAGCCTCTTACTCTGCCCTGGAAAAAGAAATCAAGCTTCTGCGCTCCAAAGCCTCAGAAATAGAGACCGCGGTTCTGGAAGATATGGAGAAAATCGAAAAACTCGAGCACGACATTCCCAAGGAAGAGAAGGTGGTCGCAGGCAGAAAAATTCATCTTGAGGAAGTAAAGGCGCGGGTGACCGATGAAATTCTTGGTCTGAAAAAGGAAATTGAACTGGTAAAAACCGAACGGTCACAGGCCTCATTGAATATTGAGTCCGATAGCCTTGAGCTTTACGAAGATTTGCGGCAACAGCTCAAAGGTCGGGTTATTTTCCCAATAGAAACTCCGGCCTGCCCCGGATGCGGAATGGCTTTGCCGGGGGGCTTTGTCAGCGCGGCCAGTGCTCATGATGGGGCAGAAAAATGTACTAATTGTGGCAGGCTTCTATATTGGACAGGTGATCGTAATTGATTAATTCAAAAGTGAATTTTAAAAAATTGATTGGTCTGTTTTTGCTGGCGTTTTTCCTTTTTTCTTCACAGATCCAGGCTCAGGACCAGGTTGCAAC
>JBMOKV010000182.1:0-2666 GCA_049325495.1 Candidatus Rifleibacteriota bacterium
TTAACGCGAGAGATTTTTCGAGAAATTCCAGACCCCGTAGGCCGGCAAATTCTTCCTGGTTGCCGCTGAAAGCAGGAACTGCTGCACACAAAGCTTTTGTGTCTCGTACAACCGGGACTATTGCTGCAGAAAATGCATTGCCTGCTGCTGTAATCGCAAGAAACAGGACTTTATCAGGACTGAAACTTCTTATCAATTCATCATCAAATTTTTGGAAAGCCTGATCAATCAAATAGACCGGCGTTTCGGAGTCATTTCCTGTGTTTGAAACCGTCTCTCTGATTTGAGAAACGGTGGCTTCAGAATCAATTTCAGAAACATTGACTCCACCGGTAATAAGCAGCCGCCAGAAAAATTTACGAGTGTCTTCTCTTCTAACAAAAAATATTACAGGAGTTTTGAAAAAACGAAGAATGTTCAGCGCTGAAATGAAGCCCTCGGATCGGGCAAAAACGACCCGACCTGCTCGATTTTTGAACTCATTTTCCCCATAAGCATCAAATAGTGGAAAAAAGATGCTGCCAAATATTCTTGCAAGAAAATGAAAAAAGAAAAATCCGGGATTCTCAGGCATTGTTTTTACTGTTGTCGTTGCTGACACCGGGAACGCGCTCATAAATGCGATTTATGTCGTAGCGCGTCATTACTTCGGACATAATGAAAGCTTGAATCAGCTTTTCACGGCTGAAACCGAGGTTTATCGATTGTGGGGGCGCTTGATTCCGGGTAGTTGGCAATGATGAGTTTTTAAGTTTATCTGCCAGAGTCTGATTTCTATCAACGCCAGTCAGTGAATTAAGTTCGTCGTAATTAACCTCTGGTCTTGAGGTCATGTCATGGTTTAAGGGGGCAGGCAGTTTGAAATTCTCTGGAAGCTGTAATTCACCATGCTCTTCAATTGAAGATGGTGAAGCACCTTTTTTCTCTGATTTTTTTCGAGTTTTATTTCCAGGTTTATCTGCCTGACCAGCTTTTTGGTCCGGTGATTTTTTCAGAAAGTCATCAACCGATGAGAGATCAGAAAAATCAAAATCGAGGTTTTTTTCCTCTTTCTGTTTCTGAATCTCAGACCAGACTGAATAAACGATGGCAATAACTATAATTACAAATTCCAAAATTGGATTTCCTTAGTTTCTAATGGGTTTTGGGGGTTCGACAAGGTGCGAGAAAGATTTGCGCATTTCAGTGTCGGAATTGATGTTTTTCAGAGTGTAATAGTCGAGAATGCCCATGTTGCCATCACGCAGAGCATCGGCGATTGCCTGTGGCACCTGTGCTTCTGCTTCAACCAGCTTTGCTTTCATTTCCTGTTCCAGCGCCTTCATTTCCTGCTCTTTGGCTTCAGCCATGGCACGGCGTTCAGCAGCCTTTGCCTGGGCAATTTTCATATCTGCTTCTGACTGGTCGATCTGCAGCTTGGCACCGATGTTTTCACCAACGTCAACGTCTGCAATGTCGATTGAAAGAATCTCAAACGCGGTATTGGCATCGAGGCCTTTATCCTGAATGGTTTTTGAAATGCGGTCGGGGTTTTCGAGAATCTCTTCGTGACCTGCTGCTGAACCGATGGTGGTAACGATACCTTCACCTACACGGGCCAGAATGGTTTCTTCGGTAGCACCGCCAACCAGCTTGTTGATGTCGGCCTTTACGGTAACTTTTGCAATGGCCTTGACCTGAATGCCATTTTTTGCCATTGCAGCTACCAGCGGGGTTTGAATAACCTTGGGCTTAACGCAGAGTTTTACGGCGTCGAGCACATCGCGACCTGCAAGGTCAATGGCTGTGGCCTGTTTGAATGAAAGGTTTATGCCGGCTTTTTGGGCGGCAATCAAGGCTGACGCAACCTTTGATACGTTACCTCCCGCCAGATAATGCGATTCGAGAGCCTGTAGAGGTATTTCTATACCGCCCTTTTTGACCATGATTGCGGGGTTGATGATCGCATGGGGCGATACGCGACGAAATCGCATGCCAATGAATTCGAGTGGATTAACCTTGACGTCTGATGCCAGTGCGCTGATCCATAATCCAACTGGAACAAAATAGGTAAAGACAAAGAAGCCAAAAACACCGATTATGGCGCCAATAATAATCATGTCTGACATTGTTAAACCCCTCCGGAATGTTTTATTCGATTTATAATCCGATATCATGCCTGATAAAGTCAAGCATTGAAAAAATCAGGCTTCAGTATCTTTCACCGCGACTACCAGACGCCCGCCATTTTCTTTTACAATCTTAACTGCCGTTCCCTTTTCAATGAATTCACAGTCAGAGATTACGTCGAGTCTTTCGCCATCTACCAGAGCAATGCCTGACGGCCGCAACATTGTCTGGGTGATTCCTTCTCTGCCCACGTATTTTTTCAGATCCTGGACGGCAATGCAACCGTCTTCGACTGATGATTCAGCTTCAAGAACGAACTTTTTGCCCAAAGTCGTGTGTGGAAAATAATAAAAAAACCATACCAGCAGAAAAATCAGGCCGAATACGGCTGCAAGTGTCGCTGCGACTGCCATGCCGGTGCTTAACTTTGTGTAAGCCAGAGCGAGGCCGCCAAAAATTCCGACCAGGCCGATTATTCCTGCTGCGCCGAAACCAGGCAGGATTGCTATCTCAAGAAACATGAAGAGAAAACCACCCAGAAGCAAACCAATAACGGT
>JBMOKV010000183.1:0-2656 GCA_049325495.1 Candidatus Rifleibacteriota bacterium
CGCAAGCATTCTTGCCAGGTGGGGCAGTAGCTGCTTGAAACTTCCTGCTGATGCCAAAGTTCACCTCATGCAATAAGTTTAGATGTTGTATTCTACCATTTCTTCCGTTTCAACTGCAAAAACCGGTAAAGAGAATTCAGCCGCATAATCAACCCCCGGCAGACTGGCGGATACCTTCAATTTCCATTCAAATGCCGGGTTTGCATCGATTTTATCTACGGCGACCCCTTCTGGAACCTGAAAAATCACCGGGATGTAAAGATTTTTACCAAAACTCCGGTTTTGTTCTACCACGCCCGATTTTTTTTCAGAAAAAATAAATTCGGTCCGGGTTGAGCGATTCTTTCCATATCCTGTGGTGGTGCGTTTTTCACAGCACAGTTCAAAATCAATTTGAGCCCCCGGTTCTATGCGAGTTGGCAAAACTACGATTCCGGTAAATTCTTTGCCCGGCACCAGAGGAATCTGCTTCAAAATCAGGTTTGATTCGCCAAATTTCAAAAATTTCATGGTGTCGTAGATGGCCGAAACCGCAAAAGCGATTGAAACGATGGCAAAAATCCCGATTATCACCCATGCAAAGACGGGAACGGTATCGTCTGCATGCAGAAGAAAAATGAAAATACTGACGAACCCCGAAAAAAATACGGCAAACATCCATGAAACGGCAAGATCGCGAATAGATCGGGTTTTTACCGAGAAGCCCTCCCAGCGGGTGTCCGCTTTCCATGGTTGCCCGGGATGCTGACGGCGTAATTCCTGCTTTTTGCTCTGCATTTTTATTAAAAAGAGCCCCTGTAGAAAGAAACCGCTGCCAACGACGGCAAAGATTAACCCAACCCCACCCAGGAGATAGATGCCAGAAGTAATTTTCCTGAATAGCAACGCCTGCCGTGGGTCATTTGGATTAACCAGGGCATCAAGGGTTATTTTTCCTGCGATAGCCTTTTCCATTTGCTCGAGCAGCTCAGCCTTTTCATAATATGAAGAACTGCTGCCTTTTTCGATAAGAATATTCCGGCTTTCGAACTGCATGTTGTTGAAGCTGTAGCGATAGCGACCGGTAAGGGTGTAAGTGGTGCTTCCCTTTGAACTGCGATTTGATTTGATTTTGGCTTCGATTACGGTTGCCGGCACTTTCACCCAGCTTGCGCTCTGATTCCAGGTATAAAACATGAACAGGCCGTAAAAAAGCAGTCCGAAGCCGACAAACATGAATGGCAGTGAAAACAGCAGAAATATGAAGCCATTGATGTCGGTTCTGAAAGTGGCCAGTTTCATTCTTTTTTCCTGGGTACGACATTCTGCCAGTTGTGGGGAAGCAGTTCGCTGAGCTTGACAATTTTAGCTGATCCTACCATGATTTCAGCTTCCAGGTTCATCGGGTGCAGCTGACTGATAAACTCGCGGCAGCGGCCACAGGGCGGGTAAACGTCACCCTGCCAGTTAACTGCAACCATGCCGGTCACCTGGTTTTCACCGGCAGTCACCATTGCTGCTGCAGCCGCATGTTCGGCACAGAAACCCATTGAAGACGTCGTGTCGATACAGACTCCCACATAGATTTTATTGGATGAAGTCTGGATTGCGGCGGCTACCCCACCGGATTCGGCGAATTCTGACAATCGCCGCGGGTTGACGGCTTCTCTGGCCCGTTTGAGCAGTTCGTCAAAATGGTGGGCAGTCAAGCGCCGGCTTCCATGTCTGAGCTTTCATCGAGGACCGGAAGGGTCAGCGAGAATGTTGATCCCTGGCCGACCTTGCTGGTGACTCCAACTTTTCCGCCGTGTCCGGTAACGATTTTCTTAACGATGGCCAGGCCAAGGCCCGTTGATTTTTCGCCATCGGTTGGCTTGACACTGGTTTTGCCAAATTCCTGGAACAGTTTGGAGAGCTCTGCTTCCGGGATACCCTGGCCCTGGTCAATTACGCTGATGTTGATGAAATTGGCCTGAACTTCAGCTTTGACGGTAATGGTCGTGCCTTTGGGTGAAAATTTGACCGCATTGCTGATCAGATTATCGACGACCTGGGTAAGTCTGCGGATGTCTATTGCTGCTCTGGGCAGGTTTTTCGGCAGATCACCAACGATCTTGATGTTTTTAACCTTTGCGGTGAGTTCATGGTTCTCGATCGTTTCTTTCATGAAGGCCATGATGTCGTGGGGTTTGAGCTCGAGTTGCAGATTTCCTGACTCGATGGCACTGATGTCGAGCAGATCGTTGATCAGGTTGAACATGCGTTGCGCCGTCGTTTTGACCTTGTTGAAGAAATAATTGCGCTGTTCTTCGTCGGCACACACGTCAGAATTGTTGATCAGGTCGATGTAAGATTGAATCAGGGCCAGCGGTGCACGCAGGTCGTGGGCCGCAATGCCAAGAAACTTGTTTTTCATTTCATTGAGCTGGCGCAGACGTTCAAGATCAAGTGTTCTTGCCACTACCAGCGAGAGGTGCTCGGCGATTTCCAGAAAAACATCCACATGGGCGTTTTCGTAAGCCCGGGCCTGATTTTTTGAGAAGAAAAGAAAACCAATCGGTTTGTTGTCGGCAATCAGAGGGCAGGTAAGGCTGCTGCGAACCCCTTCCTTCACAACCAGCTTTGAAGAATGGCTGTCAGGGTGTTGCTTCAAATATTCATTTAAATCGTTTATTAT
>JBMOKV010000184.1:0-2651 GCA_049325495.1 Candidatus Rifleibacteriota bacterium
TGTAGCCGGTTTTGATCAGGCAGTCGGTTTGTTTAAAATAATTGTATGAATCGTGGCTGTTTAAGAAGGCTTCCGGCTTAAATCCAAGCCTTTGGCCGACTTTATCAATGCCGGTTTTCGCCGAGAGCATGAAAAGATCTTCTATGGGCCCATCACCGATCGCCAGACAACCATTCGAGACCTGGTTGCCGTGAATCATGATATTGCTGCCTGGGCTGAAGCGCCCGTCTGACTGGGCTTTTCGGTGGTCGAACTCGTTTGGATAATTCAGCTTGAGCGCCAGATGATACAGGCTGTTGGGGTTGAGAAAATCGACGAGGTAAACCCCTTCGGGAACTTGCCGGTCGCCTTCGCGCAGTTTGGGGCCAGGATGACCACTGGCGGCCAGCAAGGGGTAAGTTTTGAGCAGTGCGAATTTGCCGGTTTGCTTGTGTTTGACATATACTTCAAGAACCTTTTCTTCTTTGAAAGCTGTGAAAACCAAAGCTTCGGGTGGGTAGAGCAGGTTTTCAAGAGAAAAATACTCTTTCAGTCTCGGTTCAACCACAGGTTTCAGCTCGGTCAGGCGTTCTTCAAGCGTCTTTCTTGAGTTCATAACATGTTCCTGTCAGAATAACTGTTTGATCTACCACGTTGGGGTACTCTATATTGCCATAAGATATACGTCAAGAAACTTAATTCTGTTTTGCTGGTAAATTACAATGTTTGACACAGTTTAATTGTGTGTTGGAAAAAATCGGATAGAGGTCGGTCAGTCTAAGATTGGGAGGGTGTTTTTCTATGCAGCAACCAGATAATGGCCCGCTTTTTGTAACTATTTCCGCTTGGTATTGGTTTGTGATGATCATTTGCCTGCCTCTGACCCTTGGAGTTGGTACAATTATAATGTGGTGGGTCGCCAGATACAGGTATCCCAGGGTGATTGATGAAAACGGGATAGTAAAAAGAAACGGAAAAGCGGTTTTCTGGAAAGACCTGGTTCGCTGCCATAGAACCACCCTGACAAACAAGCGTGGACAAAGAATTTCGGGGGCAGTTGATCTTTATTTCGGTAATGAAATTGTAAAAATCAATCCAGTTGTTTTTGTTGAAGGGTTCGAGGTCCTTAAAGCGGTCAGCCGATTTGCGGGACAAAAAATCGAAATTGGTTGACCGATCCGTCTTTATTATTGGGATTTTTTATGTATTTGATGAGGGGTTGCTTTTAATTGTGGCGGGAGTATATTTTAGATAGAGGATACGGATGAAAAAATTTCCCGAACAAATGGTTCTTAAATTCAATGACCCCCAGTATTTTTCGATTGTAAAGAAGAATACTGAGCTTCTCGCCCGTCGCATGGGTTTTAACGAAAACCGAATTTTTGATCTGGCCATGGCGGTTGACGAAGCCTACGTAAATGCCATTGAACACGGTGGAAAAGGCTCTGAGCTTAATCTGCAGGTTGAGTTTCTGATTTATCAGGACCGCCTTGAAATTTCTGTTTCAGACACCGGATGCGGGTTTGACATTACTCGAATAGAGATTCCTAAAACCCTGAAAAATCTTGAAGGGGTCAGAGGTCGCGGCCTTGGCTTGATCAAAAGGCTCTCTGATCGTTTTGTTTTAAGCTCTGTTCCGGGCAGTGGTACTCTCATAAGAATTATTAAATTCGTTTCATCACGTCGGGCAAGAAAAGCTTTGAGCGCCGGCCGTATTTGATGTTAAACAAGCTTTTAAAAATTTCAGGACTGGTTTTTATTGTTCTTTTTGCATTTGATTCGGTTGCTTGTGGGCAGTGGCTGCGAAACAAAATCAAGGAAAAAATGCTGGAACGCATGGATCAAAAGGCGCTGACCCAGGAAGTAAAATCACAGTTCTGCGAAATTACCCATGATTCAATCAAACGTTCATATTATCTTTATGTTCCATCGAAATGGGATAAAAAATCGCCTCTTCCGGTGGTTTTTCTGTTCCATGGCGGCGGTGGCGGTGCAAGAGGCGCGTTGTATTATTATGAGCTTGAGAAAAAAGCCGAAGATGCCGGGTTTTTGCTTGTTGCACCCAACGGCACCGGTGAAAGCGAGCACGTTCTTCTGACCTGGAACGTTTTTTTTGGTTTTGGCTACGCCCAGAAGAATAAAATCGACGATGTTTCTTTTGTAAAAGCAGTTCTGGCAAAGGTTGAGAGCGAATACCCCATTGACCAGAAAAGAATTTACGCTACCGGTTTATCGAATGGCGCAATTTTCTGCCATTTTCTTGCCGCCGACCCCGACAGCAGAATCGCCGCTATCGCGCCGGTTGTCGGCACGGCTGGCGGTCGTGAACAACACGACAAAACCTGGCATAAACCGGCGGCCCCTGAAATTCCGGTTTCAGTCTGCATCATTCAGGGGCTGATCGACGAGCATGTGCCGATAAAAGGGGGGCTTCAGGGAAAATCAATAACTGAACCCCGGTATATGCTTTCCGCATCTGCCACCATAGATTTCTGGGTGCAGGCAAACCAGTGCGCGGTTCAAGATCCACCAAAGGTTTTGTCGGCTTACAATGCCACTCTACATCATTTCTCCGGCGGTAAAAACAATACCGAAGTCAGCGCTTATGTGATTCACGATATGGGGCATGCCTGGCCCGGGTCGAGCCGGGTTCCACGCGCTGGCTCAGACAA
>JBMOKV010000185.1:0-19794 GCA_049325495.1 Candidatus Rifleibacteriota bacterium
ACTAACACATCTTTGTCAGATAATTCAATAATTCCCGGGCAACCGAATCTCTCAGCAAGAGACTTTGTGTGAATCGCTGGAAATTCCTCATCTAATATGGGATTATGGAAGGTGAAACTTTTCGCTGGAGGAAGGAATGAATCAATATCTGCTTTTGCTGGGGCCGGCACTGGGATTTATTCTGGGAGTTTTTTTCACCTGGTTTCTTACCTATGCAAGAATGCGTCAGGTCGAAAAGAACGCTACGGACGAAAAAAAAGAGCTGGAAAATCGCCTTGAACAGTCCCGACAGAACGAAAACGAACTGGCCAGAGTTCGCAGCCGTCTCGAGGAATCTCAGAACAATGTTGATCTTCTGCGCCGCCAGCACGAAGAGCAGCTGGTTAAATTCCGCAATGAGAATGAGCAGCGCCTTACTCTCGAAGAAAGAGTAAAAAAAATTGAGGTTCTGGAAAAGGTAATCAATGATTTGAAGCGTTTCGAAAACGAATCAGTCGCACTGCGCGAAAAAAATCATTCCTTCGAATCAACGTTATCCGAGAAAAATGACCGAATACAGGAATTGCTGGTTGAAGCAGGTAATCTGAAAAATGAGATCAGGGCAGCTGGTGAAAAGATGGAAAATTTGAATGACCGTCTCAAAGAACTGGCCGTTGTCAAAGAACGGGCCCGCAAACTGGAAGAGGAAAACTGCAATCTGCTCAAAGAAAACGAGCAGTTGCGCAGCATCGATGCTCAATTGCGGCAAATGTCCGATATTCGTGAAATGTACCAGCGCACAATTGAAGAAAACCAGAGTTTTCGCAATCAGAATATTGCCCGCCATTTCATTCAGATTAAACAGGGCCTGCAGCAAAGCATCAAAGCCTATAACCGCATGCTTCATCTAATCGATAACCCATTGCTTGATGATGGTCGAATAATTGAAATTGCTGCCGAGGGTCCCGAGTTAAGCGAAGAAGAAACCCTCAACAACATTGAAGTAGACGCCTCTGAACTTGAAAAAATTGACGGAGTGGAAAAATGAAGAAGAATTTGCTGATCGTATTTTTCTGTTTGCTGAACCTTGTTGCTGCCGCCGATTCAATCGATATCTTTTATGGCCCCGAGGGTGGATTCAGTCCGGTAAATAATCAGCGCATGCTGAAATTTCCCGATGGCACCATAAAAAAAGCTACTCTGGCCAATTCTCTCGTTCATAAGTTTTATCAACTTGAACCTGACAGCATTGTTAAAATTGCCATGTATTCAATGAGTGATTATCAAACCCTCGACGTAATGATTGAAATTTGTCGTGAAAAAAATATTCAATTTAAACTTTTATTGGATGGTGCGGCGGTGTGGTCAGGCGCAAGTCGTGACAAAATAGTTGAAAAAGTAAAAAAGGCCCGCGACGAAGCCTGGGCAGCAAAAAAAGAATTTAATTTCCAGATCGCGATTACTACTGCCGAAGCGATGAAACGAAACGGCAGAGAACAACTTCTCGATGATGGAAAACTGATCTGGGGCACCATGCACGAAAAATTTGGCATTTTTTATCGGGCCGGAAACCCCGTTCCCCATAGCTGCTTCTGCGGCAGCGCCAATATTTCAGTCACTTCTGACAAAATTTATGCTGAAAACCGTGTGTTTTTCGATGATCAGCCTGCAGTTGCCCGCCAGTTTCAGGAAGAATTCGCCAGACTCTGGAATGAATATTCAACCGTAATTCTCGGGCCTGGAACCCCGGAAAAATATTATGAAGTAGATCCGGTTGAAGGTTATGCATCAGTTGTTTTCAATGCGGAACCTGTCAGTGAGACCGAATTGACACGCATCGACAACGCCCTTATAAATATGATCCGAAGAGTTAAACCCGATGGGCGACTTGATCTGGCAATGTTCAGCTTTACCAGACCAGAACTGGCTGAGGCTGTGTTGCGTAGCGCAGAAAGAAACCCAGAGGCAAAATTCAGGCTGCTTTTTGATCACGCTCAAATTGATGACACAAATCCTGAAGAAAGCAAGCTTGCTCCTTGGTTCGAAAAAAAGGTTGCAGAGCTGGGTTTGAAAAACGTTGAAGTGCGCTACCGCTTTCGCCGAAATGCCTACGGTTTCAGCCAGGAAGAAAAAAAGCCGATGCTGATCAGTTACCTGAATCTTTTTCTGCATCATAAAACCATGCTGATAAACGGCAACGAAATGGCACTTGGCAGCTATAACTGGTCCGGTTCTGCCGAATACCTGAATTTTGAAAATGTCATGTTTTTTAACGGCAATTATACCGATCATCAGAAAGTCATCGACAGCTTCATGGCTGAGATAGATGTTCTGTGGAATTCTCCGCTGAACTACAAAACTTTTTCACAGCCCGAAAAAGGTAAGCCAAGAACCGTAAATCTTGCCGAAGGAAAAAAACTGCATAACGGCATTCTGAAGCTGCTTCAGAGTGAAAATAACTGTAAAGTCCTTACCGCCCTTGACCGTGAAGCTTTTAAGGATTATTCTCAATTGCTTGCTGAAACCGGTTTGCCGGCTAAACAGCTGAAAAAATCACTGGGCGAATTGAAAAAGCATCTGATGATCGTTGAATGGCAGAAAGATGGCAAAACCGGGTTTTCTCAGGCAGATTGAGGACAAATGAATATGAAACCATTTCTGATCAGCTCTGAAATTACTCGTGAAATGGCAGATGAAACATCAGAAGATTTGCACCGTCTGGCAGCCGCGTATAGAATAAACTGCATGGCCGGGATTTTTGCTGCCCGCCATGGCTGGCTTGGTGCTTCTTTCTCGTGTCTTGATATTCTTACCTGCATTTATCACCGCTTTATTCCCGAACCAGTCAAGCAGACCGGCGAGCGGGGCGCTCTTTTTCTCTCAAAGGGACATGCTGCGATGGGGCATTATGCCGTTCTTGCCGGTCGTGGCTGTTTCGAAACCGAGCGCCTGATTTCATATAAAAGCCTCGGCGGGTTGCCGGCCCATAGCGACCGAACCGTTCCCGGGGTTGACTCGGACAGCGGTTCATTGGGCCAGGGGCTTTCAAAAGCGATCGGCCTGAGTATCGGGTATCACTCACAAAAGCTTGATTTTCCTGTTTTTACGATTCTTGGTGATGGAGAATTGCAGGAAGGTCAGGTTTTTGAAGCATTTCTCAGTCTGAAAAAATTCAAACTGAAGAATTGCATTGCCATAATCGATCGAAATTATCTTCAGTCGGACAGTCAGACCAGAGACATCAAAGATGCTGAAGATTGGGAAAGTGTGCTCAGGGGCATTGGCCTGCAGACAATTACCATTGACGGCCATGATTTTAATCAGATAGAGACTGCTATTGCTCAGGCTTTGAACAATGATGCACCATTGGTAATCATTGCTGAGACAAATAAGGGTGGTGGTTGCAGCCTGACTTCAATGTCGCAGCAGACTCAAAGAAGACTTGGCGTGTGGCATGGCCAGATTCCTGACCATCACCAATACATCGCCGCTCTCGAAGAACTGGTAGAAAAAACCGGCAATCAGGAAATTTCGAATCAGTTAAAAAAATATTTGCTTGAATTGCCAAAAAATGAAACTCCAGATTCGCCAAAAAAAATGCTGCCGGGGACCGGCCCCGAATTTGCTGATGCTCTTTTTGACGCGGGAAGTCAGTTTGAGCATCTTTATGTTCTCGATGCCGATCTGGAAAAGTCATGCCGATTGACCAAATTTGCCACCAGGTTTCCGACCCGCTTCGTCGAAGTCGGTATCAGCGAGCAGGATATGTGTTCCATCGCTTCGGGACTCGCACTATCCGGCAAAATTCCCGTAGTGAACACTTATGCTTCCTTTTTTAAACGTTCACTTGATCAAATCTTTAATGCCATTACCGAAAAGCTGCCGGTCATTTTTGCGGCCCATTATTCAGGGGTTGATTATCACACTGACGGCAAAAGCCATCAGTCTGTAAATGATATCGGTCTGATGAGGTCGATGGGTGAAATTGAAATTCTTGAGCCCATAGATGGTGAGCAGGCTTCGTCAATGCTGCATTACCTGGTAAATCGCATGACTCTTGAATGGGCCGAAAAAAAGTCTTCGGTGCCCGCCTACTTAAGATTACACCGAAATCAGCCAGTCGAGCTGCATGGAAAAATTGCGCAGTTTGCCCCTGATCAGCCCCAGGTTTTCCCATCCCGGTGCCAGACTGGTGAAGAAAGTTTTCTTTTTGTCTGCGGCCCAAATATGCTGTGGCAGGCCCTGGTTGCCTCAGAAGAACTTGCTCTCGAAAAAATTCGACTGACTGTGGTTGCGGTTAATCATTTTCGTGACCAGAAAAAACTGCTCAAATCAATGGTAGAAAAAGGACAGAAAATTTTTACCCTTGAAGATCACCGGCGCGAAACCGGGCTTGGCAGCTTTATCGCCGGTCTGGAGTTTAGAAATCCTGTCAGAATCGGAGTGCGACAATATATGCAAAGCGTTCTTGGGCCAGACCAGTCATTGCTGGAGCACCAGATCGATGCTCGAGCCATCTTAAATGTCGTTCGCAAGGTTCTGCGATGTTCACATAATAACACCTGAATTCATCAAATGTGGAGTTAAGCAAATGTTTAAATTCAATCATAACAATATCAATGTTCTCAATCTTGAAAAGAGTATGGAGTTTTATGAAAAAGCCCTGGGCTTGAAAGTCGTTCGAAGAAAAGAAGCTGAAGATGGCAGCTTTATTCTTGTTTACCTGGGCGACGGATCTACCGGTCACAGTCTTGAGCTGACCTGGCTACGCGACCGCAAAGAGCCTTATAATCTTGGAGAAAATGAATTTCATATCGCTTTTACCACCGACAGATACGACGATGCACATCGCCTGCACCAGGAGATGGGATGCATCTGCTATGAAAACCCGAAAATGGGAATCTATTTCATCGCCGACCCTGATAATTACTGGCTCGAAATCGTGCCCGAAAAAAAGATGAAATGAGCAGATTTTTCAAACAAACGCTTGTTGGAAAGCCAGGACGGATAAACCCAAATTATCTGATTCTGGCAATTCTTCTGATTACCTTCCTCGGAATAGGTATCTATTATTATCAGCAGTATCGTCAAAAAAATCCAGTTCAGCCGCCGGTTACCGGTCCTTTTGCCTGCCCGGTTGAACCGGCCCTGGCAGAGGCGACCCGCAATACCGGAAACCATGTATATGGTGGGATTCCTTCTTCAACTAAAGCTCAGGTTGCCGTTCTAAAAAATCTGGGGTATTATTCCGGCTATTGTGATAAAAAACGTAACCCGCTCTGGGTGGCATACAAGATCGATGGTGATAAACTTGTTCACAATTTGAAAAGGCCTGGTGGTTTCAAGGTTGATCTGCGAACCTCATCGAGAATCAATCCCAATGATTACAAGGCCAGTGGCTATGACCGCGGACATCTTGCTCCCAACTCTGCAATTGCATCCCAATATGGCAAGGATGCACAGCTTGAAACATTTCTGATGAGCAATATCGTGCCCCAGTCACCTGAACTGAATCGCAAGATATGGCAGAAACTTGAAAAACTTGAACTGGAATATGCCCAGAATCTTGAGACCGTCTGGGTTATTACAGGCCCGGTTTTTGATGATCATCTTCAATATATTAAAAATCAGGTTGAAGTGCCTGATGCTCTTTTCAAAATTTTGTTTGATGAGCAGAAAGGCACCGTTAGAACCATGGCTTTTCTTGTTCCTCAGTCAGTTTCCGGTCAGGATCGCATAGATAAATTCCTGACATCCATCGACGAAATTGAAAAGCTTACCGGTCTTGATTTTCTCGCCCCATTGTCAGACCAGAATGAAGACAGGCTTGAAGCCGGTACGGCCAATCGACTATGGTAAATGAGGTTTTAAAATGAGCATTAGAGATAAATCGATCATCGTTGTCGGCCTGGTGTTTATGTCAGCATTTCTTTACTATATTTTCGGTTCGACCAGTCAGGGTATTTACTGTAAGGCGACCGTTCTGCAGGTAATTGAACAGCCCAACCCGGAGCCTGGAAACAGCGATCGCATTTTTGAAGTTGAGCTTGATATTCATTCAGGCCCATTTGCCGGCAAAAAAATGAAGGCCGATCATTTTGATTCACCTGGTTCTGCCTACAATCTTGAGTTGAAGGTCGGTGATGCGGTGCTTGCAGTTATCGAACAGCAGGATGACCAGATGATCGTCGGCATAGATGAATACTACAAATCCCGCAAGCTCATGGCTTTTTCAATGATGCTGATTCTTCTTATTTCGCTGATCGCTGGAGTTGCTGGAATCAAAGCTTTATTAGCCCTGATTCTGACCCTGGTGATCATTTTTGGCGGTATGGCTCAAATGCTTCTCAATGGATGGTCACCGGTTCTGCTGGCGGTTTCAGCAGCATTGATCATAACCATAATGAATCTGGTAATGGTTGCAGGTTTTACGAAAAAGGCCATGGTTGCTTCTGCCGGAACATTTTCCGGAGTTATTCTCGCCGGACTTTTCGGCTGGTTTGCTGCGGAAATTTTGCATTTAACCGGCTATACCGGCCATGAAAGCACCTTCCTGCAGATCATGAATGCGAATCTGAGCCTGAAGGGAATTTTGATTGCGGGAATTATTATCGGAGCTCTGGGTGCCGTAATGGATGTTGCCATTTCAATCGCATCGGCTATTCAGGAAGTGGCCAGGGCAAACCCTTCTCTGACCCAGAAAGATCTTTTTTCCAGCGGCATGAATATTGGTCGTGATATTATCGGTACGATGGTTAATACGCTTATTCTCGCCTATACCGGAGCTTCTTTGACATTGATTCTGGTTTTTGCCATGCAGAAAGAAGATTTTCCTCTGATAAAAATCATGAATATGGAATTCATTGGAGCTGAGATTGTAAGATCTTTGGCAGGCCTTGGCGGAATGGTTCTGGCAATTCCTTTTACTGCTCTGGTCGCTTCTTATGTTTTTGTCGAAACCCCCAGAAAATAGATGGAAATGCAGGAGATTTTGATTGGAAATTTTGTTTGAATTACTTCTGATCATTTTGGAATTTGTATTTGAGCTTGGTATCAATCTTTTTTTTGAATCGGCCATAGAAGTCAGTGGCCATCAGGTGAAAAAGGCCAGAGATCGTCGGCGCGAACGCAATAATGATGACGGGCAGGTGCTTTCTGATGAATCAGCAGGGCAGTTTTGGGCTTTTATTCTCTATTCTTCATTGGGTTTTGCGCTGGGAGGCTTAAGCCTCATTGTTTTTCCCAAATCATTTATTAAAAACGAAGGCTTCCGCCTTGCCTATCTTATGGTTGCCCCGGTTGCAGCGGGTTTTATTATGAAGGCTATTGGCAGCAGCCGCGAGAAAAAAGGCCAGAAGAAAATTAAAATCGACGACTTTTTCTATGGTTTCATTTTTGCCTTGTCATTTACCCTGATTCGCTACTTTTTGGCTCAGTAGGGCGGCTTGGGCAGAGGTTGAACCGTCTCCCTGCAGATGAAAAGCTTCAGGCTGCGTGCACGCATTGTTGTTTGCGCTTCAGCCTGCAGCAATTCTTTTTTCTCCGGGTTAAAAGTGTCGATCAATAATTCCCATTTTGCATTGAAAGCGGGCGTGTAAAATTCTGCATCTATGCTTGCTGCATTCAACATCAGCAGAAAATTGCCGTCATGTAGAGGAATGCCATCTTCATCCACATCGTCGATGCCGGTTCCTGAAAGAAAAACCGAAAGTCCTCGAGTATGCGGGCTGGTCCAGTCCTCGTCATCCATTTCCCCACCATCTGGTCGGAACCAGATAATGTCTCTGATGTTACTGCCTCTTATCTGTCGGCCCTGGAAAAACTTGGTGCGATGCAATGCCGGATGTTTAAGCCTTATTGCAATGATCTTCCTTGTGAAATCAAGCATTTGTTTGGCTTCATGATCGAGATTCCAGTTGAACCAGCTAATTTCATTATCCTGACAATAGGCATTGTTGTTGCCCTTTTGAGTCCTGCAAATTTCATCACCACCGCAGAGCATTGGTGTTCCCTGTGAAAAAATCAGGGTGGCAAGAAGATTGCGCATTTGTCGGGTTCGCAGCTGATGCACCTTCTGATCCGTTGTTTCCCCCTCTACTCCACAGTTCCAGGAGCGATTGTCATTGTGTCCATCGCGGTTGTCTTCAAGATTGTCTAAATTGTGTTTGTGATTAAACGAAACCGAGTCTTTAAGGGTGAAACCATCATGGGCGGTTATGAAGTTTATGCTCATATATGGGCGCCGGCCATCGTTTTCATAAAGGTCGCTGCTGCCAGTAAGTCGGTAGCCAACCTCGCCGGCGTATCCCCCATCGCCTTTCCAGAAAGAGCGCATTACATCACGATACTTGCCATTCCACTCCGCCCAGAGAACCGGAAAGTTGCCGACCTGGTAACCGCCTTCACCAACATCCCATGGTTCTGCAATCAGTTTGACCTGACTGATAACCGGGTCCTGATGGATAATGGTGAAAAAGCTGGAAAGCTGGTTCCAGAAGTGCATTTCACGGGCAAGGGTCGAGCAAAGGTCGAACCTGAAGCCATCGATGTGCATTTCGCTGACCCAATAACGCAGTGAATCCATTATCAATTGCAGAGTTTGCGGGTGAACAACGTTTATCGTGTTGCCTGTTCCGGTATAATCTTTATAGTATCGCGGGTTGTCTTTTACCAGACGGTAATAGGTCGGGTTGTCGATACCCTTGAAACTCATCGTTGGCCCATTATGGTTGCCTTCACAGGTATGATTGTAAACGACGTCAATTATAACCTCGATGCCTGCCCGGTGCAGGTTCTTTACCATCTGTCTGAATTCCCGAACCGCTCCTCCGGGAGATTTGTCTGAACTATAGCGGATTTCTGGCGCGAAAAACGAAAGGGTGCTGTAGCCCCAGTAATTTTTCAAGCCCTTTTCAATCAGGAAAGGGTCGTCGATGTGCTGGTGAACCGGCAGCAATTCAAGAGTGGTTATGCCAAGTTCTTTCAAATATTTGATTATTGGTTCTGAGCCCATGGCGGCATAAGTGCCCCTTATTTCAGGCGGAACCTCAGGATGAAGCTTTGTCATTCCTTTGACATGAACTTCGTAAATCACCGATTTATGGAATGGGTGGCGTGGCAATCGATCCCCTTCCCAGTCGTAATCAGGCTCGGTTACTATACCAAAAGGAGTTCCGGCAGCGTAATCAAGGCTGACTTCAAGATCTTTATCGCGATGAAAAATATCATAGGCAAAAAGCCCGTATTCATGGTGCTCTATGTCGCTCAAGGCTCGGGCATACGGATCAAGAAGCAGAACTCGCGGGTTGAAACGCATGCCCTTTTCGGGCTGATATTGTCCGTGAACCCGGTAAGCATAGCGCTGCCCCGGCATTATCCCCTCAATGTAAATGTGCCAGACGAACGCGGTTCGGTGCCTGAGTGAAATTCTGGTTTCATTGCGTGAATGATCGAAAAGGCAGAGCTCAACCCCTTCGGCATGCTCAGAATAAAGGGAAAAGTTTACCCCTTTCCCGTCAAAATTTGCTCCCAGTGGAAATGGGCGGCCCGGTTTTACATGCATTACAGATCTATTACCATGCCTTCCTTAACCCCGAATACTTCAAGGTCTGAGCCTTTTTCACGGGCCTGTTTCTGCAATGAGTCAATTATTGCATCGAGTTCATCATCACTGCGGTCCGGGTCATGATGAAAAATCCCGAATTTTTTAACCCTGGCATCAATTGCCAGTTTAAGTGCCTGATTAAACGTGGTGTGACCCCAGGTTCGCGTTTTCTCATATTCTTCATCGGTGTATTGTGCGTCATGAAATAGAAGATCAGCATCTCTCGCAAAATCTACATACTCATACGGCAGCTTGCCTTCCGGGTGCTGAAATCCCAGTTCATTGTCGGTCAACAGAACAAAAGTTTTTCCGTTTTCCTGGAATTTATAACCGAAGCCACCGTTAGGATGGCTGAGTAGAATAGGTTCCATGGATATTTTGGTGCACTGGGCGCAGCCCGGTCTTGAACAGCCAAAGCTGAACTTTGCCTTGAGATCTTCGAAATTCACCGGAAAATACGGCGCTTCTAGCTGACGCGCCAACGATTGACACATATAGTTCTTTGCCGAGGCAACGCCGCAGACATTGATCTTGAAACGGCTGAAATATGCCGGCAGAAAAAAGGGAAACCCCATCAGGTGATCCCAGTGTGAATGGGTCAGCACCAGACACATTTCTTCGAGACCTTTTTCTTTTACCAGCTCTTTGCCAAGAAAGCGAAGCCCTGAACCCGCATCGACAATAGTCAGATAATTGTTCTTGTTGCGAATTTCAAGACAGGTCGTATTTCCGCCATATTTGACGGTGTTCTGCCCTGGTGTGGGCAAAGTTCCTCTGCAGCCCCAGACTTTGATCTTCATTCCGACTCCAGTGTCATGGTTTTTGTTTGCATCAGAATATCACAAAACCATACTATTTGTAGAAACAGAATTTTAACTGCGGCTCAGAATCTCGATCAGATGATAGCCGAATTGCGTTTGAACCGGACCGTAAACTTCGCCAATATTGCCGCTGAAAACGACTTTGTCGAATTCTTTAACCATCATTCCGGGCTTGAATTCGCCAAGATCGCCGCCTTTCTGGCCTGACGGGCAAAGTGAGTAATCTTTTGCAACTTCAGCAAAATCAGTGCCTGAATTTATTTTTTCAAGAAGTTCAAGGCATTGTCGTTTTGATTTAACCAGAATGTGGCGAGCACGTGCGGTAGACATGTAATTTCCCTTTCTTCATTTCTGGCAGATAGCCAGAATAATATCTGATTTTTCAGGTTCAAAAGGCGTCCCGGTTGGGCCGAAAAACTGGATTTCGCTGAAACCGGTTTTTTCAAGCATGCTTTTCAATTCTTCGACACAGTAAATCTGCATATCCCATCGGTCAACGAACTCTTCGGGGCGATGTGACCCATCCTGAAATCTGGTTCTTGACTCGATGCTGATTTTCTTTTTCTTTGCATCCAGGCGGCAGTTTCTTGCATGGTTGATCAATTGCCCATCGATGAGCAGTTCTTTGCTCATTTGACAGTAGTCGTCAAAGCTGCCGGCGGCAAGGGCTTCGAAATTGAAAATGTCAAAAACGAAAAGACCATTTTTTTTCAAATGCTTAAAAGCATTGGCAAAGAACTTACTGCAGTCTTTTCGGCTCAAATGTCCTATGGCATTGAAAATACAAATTGCCGCGTCAAATTTGCCCAGATCTGCCTCGAGCATATTGCAGCAGAAAAAATCAATCTTGCAGGCTTTGTAACGAGCGGCTTTTTCCGCCGCAAGATCGAGCATTTCCTGGCTCAGGTCAGATGCGGTTACCCGGTAACCGCGCTTTGCCAGGCCGACACTTTGAGCGCCGGTGCCGCAGGCAAAATCTACGATCGTCTCTACTTTGTTTAAATCAAACAATTCATTTAAAAAAATGTTCAATTCATCCGATTCTTCATAGCCGGCCAGTTCAAAATAATCGTAGTATTTTGCGTATCGCCCGTAGTCAGGCTGTTTCATTCTATTTTGGCCAGACTTAGAGAATGTGCGGAATGAAATATGGCAGCATGACTTTCCACCATGGCCAGTCATGGTTCACATCGTGACCCCAGAGGTCAACCCAGGCATCGATTCCCTTTTCCGCAAAAATCTGTTTCAGTCTGATTGCATCGTCGGGGTATTCCCAGGCACCCTGGCCAGAGCAGACGATAATCCTTGCCTGTCTGATATTGTCGAGAAACCATTGATCATTCAGGCCTGGCAGGTAATCGAGAGGCGAATTGTAATAAACGTTTTCATCCCAGTATTCTCCAACCAGGTGCTTCAGCGTGTAAACACCGGCAAGGGCAATGCAGGCATCGAATACGTCGGGGTGGCGAAGCAGAAAATTCACTGAATGGTATGCCCCCATGCTGTTGCCGGTCAGGGCTATTTTCCAGTTGCCCTTGCAGTGGTCTCTGATAAAAGGAGCGACTTCATTAACTATGTATTTGTCATAGGCTTCATGGCGGTAAATATTGTCGCCCAGGTGCCCGTCTTTTTTGAGAAATGATTGATTGTCAAGGCTGTCAACACAGAAAATTTTCAGGCGTCCGGCTTCAACATGGTCACGAACGATGTCGAGCATGCCAAAATCTTCGAATTCGTGAAAGCTGCCGCCGGCGCAGGGAAAAACCAGCAGGGGCCGACCATAGTGGCCAAAAACTTTCATCTGCATATCATGCCCGATGTTAGGGCTGTACCATCTGTGATGTTCGCTGTGCATTGATAAACTCCTGAATTAAACTTTTGCTGATTGCGCAGAGGGGTCGGTTGCGTGGCAAATATTATAACCGATAAATTGCCACCCTGTCACCCCTGATTTTGTCAGTGCTGGGCTTTGCTCTGGTTAAAGCAGGGCGCTGAACTGTTCGCGAAATTTTCCCGCGCCACCATTAGCGGGATGTCTGACTTTCTCATGTCCGTAGCCCGCCTCGTTGAGTAGCAGTGATGCCTTTTCGCCCACAGCGACAATCTGGCGTGGTTCAACCAGCTTGATGAATTTCTGCAAAACCGATTGGCCAAAACTGAACTCAGCTGGAGTGGGGGTGCGATTTGACAGCATTCCCTTTTTCGGGTTGTACGGGTGCCAGGCAAAGGCATTCCAGATGATGAAATCAAAAGGGTTCAGGCCCAGACCGAGAAGATGGTTCCAGACAATGGTAGCAGTTGGCTCAGAAAAGCCGTCTTTGCGAACCTCAACCCGGCTCGTGCGTGAAGGCTGCATACCGATAAAAACAAATTCCGGTTTTAAGCCCCGTTTTTCAAGATGCCCGAGCAGAAGGCGCTCTGAAGTCATGGCTATCCCGGTAAAATGCCCGCCCTGATATCCCAGGGCCTCCCCAAGCAGCAGATATGGCTTCCTTCCAAGTCTTTCCTGGACATAGAATTTAAGCTGGTGCCGCCGAATTTCGGCAGAATTGCTGTAGTCATCATTTTCCCGGTCCGACTCCCACCATGGGTTAAAAACCGGCCCCCCAGGGCTTTTTCTAAGACTGTCGAGCAGTTCATCAACTCCAGATTTCATAAGCAGATGTCTTCAGTCGAGCTGACGCGGTCTTGTCCAGCGCAGGAAGCAGGAAAGGATGTTGTTGATCATTTCCAGGTCGAACAGTTTGGGGTTGAATTTTTTATTGCCCGGTTGCAGGGTCGTGGAAAGAGCAAGCATACTTTTGTGTTCTTCGTGCTTAGAATCTTTCAGAATCTTGAGAAATTCTTCATAACCCGGAGGTCCCCCAATATCTTCGGGCGGACAGGCATTTTCTCCATCTTTGCAGCAGATGGTCCAGTCGTCATCCTGAAGCTCGTAATCAGAGTCTTCAAGGGTGAGCTGGTGCATCCAGGAGTCGCCGAAGTCGTAAACATAAAGGCATTTGTCGCCTTTCTTTTTGAAATGTTTGTTTAATCTTTCGCTTGCTTCCAGCATTGTCATTTCATCATCGAATTCTTCATCGATGGTTTCTACATAGCGTTGCTTTCCGAAATTGAATTCGTGCATGTGGCCGTCCTGCCAGCCCATGACGATCTGAATAATATCATGAAGACGGTCGAGAGAAATATCTGCAGGCACCACAAACTTTCGCCAGACTTTTGGCGTAACTTCCATAAGTTCGAGCTTGATCAAATAAAATTTCTGTTTGACTCTTTTTTCCATTAGTTTTTCCTTCCTTTTTTATCGCTGTCTGGTGCTTCAATTGCAGCTCTATCAGGCCTGGGCTGCATTTTCTGAGGTTCTTCGTTGCCAGCCCCTTCTGCCGCAAGCAGTTCTCTCAGCATGGGGGTTCTTGAAGGTATCATGGTTATTTGCGTGTTGCCTTCGGCCAATTTCTGGGCTTCAAGAATTTCAAAAAGGGCATTTGAAATTTCCGGGTCTTTTGAAATTTCCTGTAATGCTTCGCCGACGATTTTCGGGCGAACCGCTGCTGCTTTCGCAAATTCAGCGGCTGCCTGGTTTTCGGCGGTACTGGTAATAATGCTTACCTGGTTGACGCCATCCTGCTTGATTGCCGAAGTAACCTGGCGAAGACGGTTAACAACTTTTTCCTGAATCTGGAAAATCATTTTTTTGTCACGGAAATGGACTTTTCTGATGTAAACCGAACCAACTTTATAACCCCATTCATCGGCCTGTGGTGAAACCTCTTCGCGAACTTTCTGACTCATGGTGTGCCTGTCTTCAAGCATGTCTCCCAGTTTCATGTTGCTTAAACAGCGGACTGCGGCACTTCTGACGTTGGTAGACAGCGAGTTTCGCGGGTCTGCATTTTTAAACAGAAAAGCGACCGGGTTGTTGATGATCATCTCATACCAGATGCCGATACCCATTGGTGCTCCTTCTTCAGAGTTTACCGGCTGGCTGCGCAGATATTCCTGATCCAGGCGGGTGTCAACCCGGGAGCATGAGCCGAGGAAATGAATGAAAAAAGCTTTTATCCCGATATGCCATGGCAGGAAATAAATGCCCGGCTCTTTCAATACCCCGAGAACCTGGCCAAACATCACGTAAACATGGCACTGGCCTTCATTTACGATGGTGTAAAGACCAAAAAGTCTGGCAAAGCCAAACATGATCGGCAAAATGAAAAAGCAGGCGAGAAAAGTGAAAACAAAACCAGATATGAACATTTCCATTATTTTCCCACCTCCATGATGACCTTTTTGACCTTGTTGAACAAGGCAAGTTTTACATTGCGAACATAGGCTGTCAGAACATCAGGCCCCGATTTTTTGATATCAGTTAGCTGTTGCGCCAGACTCTTGAGAGGCTCAACTTCTGATTTTGCCCTGAGAGTTTCAATCTCGGTGGCGCGTCTGGATTGAACGATCTTCTGGTCAGCAGATGCCTGGGCCAGGCTGATTTCTGAAGAAACTTCGTTGTGGGCAGTATTAATGGCTGCCAGCGCACTTTCTACTTCATCGGGCGGGTCAATGCTGGTAATCAGAGAGGCGTCGAGAATTATTCCGTATCTGGCCGCCGACTGAGTGCATTCGCGCATCATATGTTCGTTGATTTCGTGAAGATTTTTGCGCAGGTCATTAATCGACACGCCCGCGGTAGCGCCTTCTTCTTCAGATTTCTTGGCTTCGAAATTGGCAATGCGTTCACGAAGAATAGAAATGAAATAGGCCATAACGTGGATGATCGGGTCTTTTACTCCAAACAGATAAGCATAGAGGTTCTTATCGCTGACCCTATATCGAATGTGACCTGTTAATGCAGTATTAAGCTGGTCTTTGGTTACCGCTTCGAGGAACTGGCCGTTGTGATTGGCATGTGGATCTTCAGGGTCATGAGCCATATTGAGAGTCTGGGTTGAAACATTAACCTTGTGAACCTGTTCCCAGGGGAATTTGAAATATGGCCCGCCTGGAGGGATGACCTCTACCTGTGGATAGTTGTAACGTTTTCGCTCTTCTTCTATCATGTTTATTGCCACCGAGGTCGACAGAGTAGTCTTGTTTTCAATGCGCTTGGCCCGGCCAAATACTGTTTTGACCGCAAGTTCATTCTGGTCAACGGTGAATATACCTGCAACCAGATATTTCAGCAGAAACCAGACGATAAAACCAGAAATACAGCCAAAAATGAACATCCGAAACCTCCCAATGAAATCCTTGCAATACAGTTAGATTGTAAATTATTTTTTGTCGGTTGCCATCTTTTTTTATTCAGTTTTTCCGCTGCATTTCTAGTTGACCTTATTTTTGAGCGGGGAGATTGATTTAAAAAATTAAGACAATGAATTATCATTAAGTCTGGAGAGACTGAAAATTGATTTTGCTCTGGAGAAAACGATGGAACCAAATAAAAATTTAAATGAAAACCACCACGAAATAATCGATATGACAGGGAGAAGGGTGTTGGTTCCGAAAAAAGTCAACAGGGTCTTTGCCGCTTCTTTTTATGGCTATACAATGTTGGCGGCACTCGCTCCAGAGTCGGTTGCCGCAACTCCATTGCCGCCAAAAGACTGTGATAAGAAGTTTTGCATCCGAATCTTCATCATCTGCCGTTTATCGAGAAAATTACCGATGTCGATGCCATAAAAAAAGTTAATCCCGAAGTGGTTGTGGTCTGGGCCGACAAAAAGCAGCCATTTCACAGAAAATCTGAAGACATCCTCAACTCGCTGAAAATACCGTTTGTTTATGTTATCGTCGGCAATCTGGGCGATGTTCCCGATTACCCTGCTGCCCTTGAATTTCTTGGCAGGCTTTTGGGCAAAGAAGAAAGCGCAAACCGTATGGCCGATTATTGTCGAAAGACTCTCGAGGAAATTGAAAGCATTGTTGCCCGCGTTCCAGTTGACCGGAACCTGAAAGTTTATTATGCCGAAGGTGAAGATGGTTTGCTGACCGAATTCGACGATTCACTTCACGGACATCTTCTGCAGTTGATTGGCGACGTTAATATGGTGCGCGGCCATATGACTGAACACAAAGGACTTGAAAGATACTCATTGGCATTGATCGAACAGGGAAATCCTGATGTAATTATCACCTGGAGTCGAAATCTGGCTGAAAAAATCATGCTGGATCCTGCCTGGAGCAGAATTAATGCGGTTCGTGACCGCAGGGTTTTTCCCATTCCCAATGTTCCTTTCAACTGGTTCGATCGACCACCATGCTTTATGCGCATTATTGGGTTGAAGTGGCTCGCATCGGTTCTTTACCCCGATTATTGCAAGTTTGATCTGATCGATGAAACGGTTGATTTTTTCTCGGTGTTTCTTGATGCAAAAATAGATGGGTTTGATGCTGAAAACATCATTTCTCAGAAGCTGCGCGACGGTCTTGCATGACTTTTACCACAGATCAGGAAAACTTTCATCAACCAGCTGCCTTTGTTTTGGCCAGTCGTCTTTTGTCGCTTAATCTCTGGGTGATTTGCGGTCTGCTCATTTTCAATGCCTGGCGCAACTGGCCAGAGATAAAGCCCGGCCCGGATTATGCAACTGCTTTTCTGGTCGTCCTTTCCGGTGCCATTTTTCATGGCAGAAGCAGTGCGGAAAAGAATTCTGACAGGAGACTGCTGACTTTTCTGGCGGTTCTGGGTTCTTCTGCTATCGTAATTGCCTCGTTTTGCCTGATTTATTTCGATGCGAGCCTGCTCGACCTGCCGGCAAAGTATGATCGCCCGGTAATATTCGGGCTATTCATAAGTGTGGGTTTAACGGGTGCCGGCGCTTTTCTGCCGGCCACCCGGAATAGAAAATGAAGTCTTATTTTACCTCGATGATACCCCTGAAGCCAGCGTTGATCGGCCAGCCTTCGATGGGGGTATCAAACCATTGGCCACCGGAATTTCTCATTACGCAAATGTCTTTGCCCTGAAAATTGTCGAACTGTGCACCCTGCCAGGCCTCTGGAGTGAATGTTGCCCCGTTGACCCAGCGCCAGCCCTTGGCCGGATCTGCTTCGGTTGCAACTTTTTCCAGCCCGATGAACAGGTTCTCTCCACCGAAGGTTTCGTTAAGCCATTGGTTTTCTTCAAGGGTTTCGATGCTAACAAGATCGCCACCGGCCTTTTTGGCCTCTTCACGGGCTTCAAGCCATGTTTTGCAAATACCTGTCAGTCTGTAGCGATGCCCGTTAAAAGGATACAGGCCATCGTTTGGCCCCACTTCAACAACGCCATTGAAACCTGCTTTTTCTGGCCAGCCAGTCAGCGGACAATCGGCCCAGTAGCCCTGTAATGGGGCAAAAAGCATGCCGCACTCGTCGGTTCCAATGTAATTGTTCGGTTCACCATTCCCCCAGAATTGCATGACCATCGGCTCGCTGTTTGTCCAAAACCAGCCATTGCGGAAATCGCTGCCAGATGGTGGGGGAGAGGGACGTCGCAACCCAAAAAACAAGCTTTTCCCCTCTGTGCCAAATGTTTGCCAAAGCCAGTTCTGTTCTGCTTTGCAACCGATGGCTGCCAGATGTCCACCCATGCTGACCGCTTTTGATTCTGCTTCTGCCCAGGTAGATACAACACCGGTCAGGCAGTAGCGGTGCCCCAGAAATGTCTTCCACTGGCCATCGCTGGCGGTAGGAGCAGTTGTTGTTGGCTGTGTGGTTGGGTTCGGCGAATTCGAGGGGGTGTTTGTGCTGCCCGGGTCTGTTGCAGGCTTTCCAGTTGCTGCAGGGTTCTGGGTGGTCTGCACCCCTGGACCTCCCGGCGAAAATTCGATTCGAATTCGCCTGAGACCAGGAATGTTAGTGTGCTCTCCAGAATAGCCAAAATGCTGCTGTGGTTGCCCAAATCTGATTTTAAGCTCTTGATTGTAGGGCTCGACTGCCCAGCCAACCCTGATTTCCTGGCACCATAAATCGGGATTGCTCTTGAGGAGATCATCTGGAATTTTGTGCGGATAGGTTTGACCGCCTGCGGTCTTGAATTCACGATAAACCATCGTGGCCGGGAAACCTGGCTCGCCCCACCAGCCGCTTGTTGACCAGACGGCACCAATCGGGCCATCGATTATCACGCGAACCAGTCCGTAACCCGGAACTCGCAGACTGGCTTCGCCAATTTGCTTTGAATCTTTATCAGTATACTGAATTCCCCCCGTATCCCCCAGCATTTGAAATTGTCGGCCGATGCTTGGGTCGGAGCTGTCTGCAAAAGCAATGCAGGTGCAAAATGAAATGGCGAAAAACAGGAATAAAAAAACGCGTGAGAAATTTTTGGTATCGACAAACATAGACCCCTCCTGAAAACTGTAGAAGCGACCTTTAAGCTAATTAACTCTGATGGCTGGGAATATACTCCAGAAATTGGCTTTCTGTAAATATTCGGCAATTGCAAGGCCGGTAAATTAAAATGATTCTTTCCGAAGAATGGTTTCAGGAGTTGTTGCTGAATTGCAGCTGATAAAGCTTGTGATAATGGCCACTGGCGGCCAGTAACTGCTGGTGGGTTCCTTGTTCGACCAGCTGGCCGTGATGCAGCACCAGAATGCGGTCGCAATTCTTGATTGTGGAAAGTCGGTGGGCGATGATCAGGCTGGTGCGCTGGCTGGTCAGGCGCAGAACCGCCTGCTGGATGATAGACTCGGTCTCTGAATCAACCGAAGAGGTTGCTTCGTCTAAAATCAGAATTTCAGGATCGGTTACCAGTGCTCTGCAGAAGGCGATTAACTGACGCTGTCCCGCAGAAAGATTTGCGCCCCTTTCGTAAATTTCGGTGTCAAGCCCATTCGGCAGCTTGTCTAGCAAGCTCTGCATCTGCAGTTCCTCGATGATTGAATCCATTTTCTCCGCGTTGAAGGTTCCTTCTTCAAGAAAAATGTTGTCGCGGATGGTGCCTGAGAATATGGTTACATCCTGCTGAATGAGCGAGATTCTTCGACGCACCGATGCTCGCGAAAATTTTCTCAGATCGACTCCATCGATGAGAATTTCACCTTCTGAAAATTCATAAAATCGTTTGAGAATCGACGCAATCGTCGTCTTGCCGGCCCCGGTATGACCTACGATGGCAACTCTTTCACATTTGCTGATAATGGCATCTAAGTTTTTTATCACAGGTTTGTCGGGGTTATATGAAAAACTGAAATTCCTGAATTCAAGCGTTGATTTAAAATTTTCGAAGGTCTGCCCAATTTCAAGGTCAGGTTCTTCAGCTTCATCCATCAGAGCGAAGACTCTTTCCGCAGATGCCATGGAACTCTGAAAAACCGTGATCATTTCACTTATATGTTTGACCGGCTCGAAAAAAGCCTGAACATAAGCGATGAAGCTGACAAGCAGGCCGATCGAAATTGATTTTTC
>JBMOKV010000186.1:0-2639 GCA_049325495.1 Candidatus Rifleibacteriota bacterium
CCCGCCAAGACCGGGAGTTTCACCATGCATGGTAAACTCGATTCCCTTTATCTTGCGATCTGCCAGATCAATGGCGATAAAACCATTGATGTTGTCCCAGAAACCCTGGCCGAAAAAGGAGCAAACAACCAATCCACCCGTAGAACCCTTCAGGCGATAACTTTCGATCCCGCTGTCTTTAAATGCCGGGTCAGCAACAATTTTTTCGTCAAAGTAGCCAGGTATCTGGGCATCGGTAAGATTTACCGTCTCAGAGGCCAGGCCAAAAAGGTCGATTACCACAAATTGTCTGGCAACCAGTTTATTGGCCGCAATGCGGTCGGCAAGCACCGCATTTACACCGCTGACCAGAATGGTGAAAATTGCCGTTACCGCAACTGTAAAAAGAACGGTCTTCAATTTTTCTTTCATGCCGCTTTAACCTGACCTTTCTTTTCCCATTCGGTAACCGCTATTTCAATCAATGGGCCGAAAGTATTGCCGAGCAGAATGGCAAACATGAAACCTGCGTTAAATGCCGAAAGACTTCTGATTATGGTCGCCAGAAATCCGATCAATGCTGCATAAATCCAGCGGGCTTTATTATTAACCGGCGCTGAAATCGGTTCAGTTACCATGAAAGTCGCGGCAAAAAAGGTTCCCCCCGCCACGATATTCACTGCCAGCCCTTGCATGAGAGGAAAAGACTCCAGCCCTGCAAGATGAAGCATCAGCTTGGCAAGAAACATACCGATGAAAGGACCGATAAACAGCGGCACAAAAATAACCTTCTGATACAAAAGATAGATGAGCCCGAGAATTATGAGAATGGTGCTGGTTTCACCCAGTGAACCATTGATATTGCCGACGAAAAGTTTTCCAAGAGAAATATTGTTGAAAGAGGCCAGAGCTTTGTCTGCTGCAGCCTGATCATTGCGCTGCAACGCTTCGCGATAGTAACCATGCAGCTTCTTAACCGAAGTAAGAGTGGTAGCGCTGGTCACCGCATCGATATTGAACATGCTCGAATCGACGTCAGCAGTGCGGTTTAACACCATATCCGGGGCATAACGGGCAAAACCAGCCGGACCACCCTGAAATGGGGAATACCAGCTTGCCGCGAGAGTAGCAGGGAAACAGATATAAAGAAAACAGCGCCCAACCATGGCTGGATTGAACATATTTCTGCCGAATCCGCCAAAAACCATTTTGCCAAATACGATACAGAATACTCCTCCGACGGCAATCTGCCAGAATGGGAGATTCGGCGGGCTGATCAAAGCGAGCAGCATGCCCGTAACCAGGGCAGCAGCTGAAGCCGGTTTACCTTCTTTTCTGGTAAACGCATATTCGGTCAGCCAGCAGCAGAACATCGACCAGAGAGCAAACACCGCCGAACGCCAGCCAAAATTGTAAATTGCCCCAAGCAGCGGCAGACAAAGGGCGGTCAACATGTTTACCTGGGGTTTCTGGTATTGAACGTATTGCTTGAGTGAAACCATATTACCTCATCAGTTTTTTAATAATCTCGGCGCAGATTCCTGCATGAGTAAGGGGTAGCCCATGGCCTGCCCCTTCTATTTCGTGAATTTCTGCCTGTGGAAGCTTCTGCCTGATCAGGTTGATTTGATTCACCGAAGAGCAGACCTTATCTTCTTTACCAATAATTGCAGTGACCGGGCATTTAATTCCGGACATCTGTTCATGAACCTGATCGAGAATATAAAGCATTGAATTTTTGTCGGCCATCATCGCCATCAGGGTTTCAAAGCGGGTATAGCGCGGCAGCCAGGTTTCAAGATATTCATCTGGCAAAGCCTGAGGTGCGAAAACTTTCTGCAGATGACTGGTCATTTTATTCTGCGAAAGAAGCGGCAGAACCACCCCGAAAAAAGTGCCAAGAATTGCACCCTTTGCCAGATTTGGAATACTGGAAGGCTCTTCTTTGGTATTATCAGGGGTCAGGTAAGGGGCAATAAAAATCAGGCCCTTAACCTTATCAGGATGTTTCAGAGCTATTTTACTTGCAATGAAGCTGCCCATCGAATAACCCGCAAGCCAGACCTTGCCTTTACATTGTCGATCGATGAATTCTGCATAATATTCGGTTTCAAGCCAGCAATCAGGGGTATCGTAAATTATTTCTTCACTGCCCATGTGGCCCGGTCGATCGGGAAAAACGCATTTAACAGTATCACCGGCAACCAACTCAGCCAATGCGGAAAAATCCTTGCGGCTGCCGGGATTGCCATGCAGCAACAGCAGCGGCTCGCCCTTTCCTGACTCAGAAAAAGAAATTCGCGTCTCTTTGATCTCAATTGCCGAAGTCTGTTCAAGGTAACTCATGCAAATCTTATCTCCTGCCGATTTTTTGCAATTCTAGCATAGCGGCAGCAAAATAAGAAACAATATTGGAAAATTTAACCCCTTGGTGTACAGAGCGTATAATTGTTATAATGTGAGTGGAAAGTGAATTTTTTCGTGCAGTGCTTTTCTCACGCCGGGACAAAGTGAGAGGCCGCAGAAAAACAACAACTTAAATCGACCCATCAGAGAAGAGAGAGCTCTGAAACAGGTTATATGAGGCCTTCGGTCTCTTTTTTTTTAGGGCCGATACCAGTCGTTTCTGGGTTTATGCTCGCGGAATATGCAGGCATCTA
>JBMOKV010000187.1:0-2639 GCA_049325495.1 Candidatus Rifleibacteriota bacterium
AAAGCATATCAGGAAAAGAAAGATTACCCCAATGCAATTTACAACCTGATGTTTGCTTTGAATTACGAGCCTGACGACGTTTATGCAGTTAACGTTCTGGGAAGAATGTTTCTCGATGTCGGGTTGAATGACCGGGCCCTGCGCACCTTCGACCAGGTTCTGCAGGAATTCGACGCCAACGATAAGTTTGCACTGCTGGGCAAGGCCGAAGCTCTCGAAGCTATGGGCTCAATTGCTGATGCGGCCATTCTTCTGCAGAATGCCAGAAAGACATTTTCTACAGATAAGGTGATGCTCGAAAAAATCGATGGCCGCCTCAACAAACTTGGTAAAAGGGGCTAAAGGTGCTCAGACGATTCAATATCAATGTTCCATCTGAATTTGAAGAACCCTTGCTGGGTCTGGCTGATTGTTTTGGTCTCAATGCCTTTTCCAGCCCTTTAATTCGCGATACGGGCAAAGGCGAAACGGATTTTGAATATACGGGTGAGACTCTCGTTTCTTTTCTGGTTTCAACTGTTGAACAGAACCCGGATCTTATTGAAAAGGAACTGCGCTCCTGGCTTGCCGAAAATGGGATTGCAGGGGGGCTTGAAACTGAAGATTACAGTGATGACCAGGATTGGATGGCGGGTTTTCGTGAACATTTTCAACCGATTCTGGTCGGGGAATCGATCGTGATCAGACCCCCATGGGCAGAACCTCTGGAAGCAGAAAAAAATGCGACCACTATTCTGATCGACCCGGGAATGGCTTTTGGCACCGGAACCCATGAAACCACCAGGCTTTGCCTTGAACTCCTTGAAAAAGTCAGGTTCGACGGGCAATATTTTCTCGACCTTGGTGCAGGCAGCGGAATTCTTTCGTTTTACCTGATGAAACGGGGCGCCGGCGCCGGGGTTGCCATTGAAATAGAAGGCGCTGCAGTTGAAAATATGCGCAAGAATGCGGCATTGAACGGAATTTCAGATCGTCTGAAAATGCTTTGTGCCGATCTTGGTCGTTTCCAGCCAGAAATGCCGGCAGATGGCCTGGTTGCCAATATTACATCACCGGTTATTCTTGAGTATCTGCCAACTTTTTCACCATGGGTTAAAAAAGGTGGCTGGGGCATCTTTTCCGGGGTTAATTCAACCAATGCTCCTGCTGTTAAAAAGGCTTTTGCCGAAAATGGCTGGGTCGATCTTGAAGAGATCGTTGAAGGCGACTGGCATGGGTTCTCGCTGAAAAAAAGCTGAGCCCTGAAAAGGACAAAAAAAAGCCCCGAACTTTCGTTCGGGGTTTTTTCTTAACGGCTACTTCGAATTACTCTGTCTGAGGAGAGTGATGTAGCGGTTATAAGCTTCACGATAGTCATTCAGAGCTTTCTGAGTGTCTGAGCGAAGCAGATTCGATCTGAGTTCTTCATCGGGGTTTTCAGAACCACCGATATTGGTGACCATGTTGATGTACTTGTTGTAGGCCTTGATGTATTCAGCATGGGCATTTTTCAGAGCGGTAGAAGCGTTGGCTGCCGGAGCGGGTTCTGCAACTGCTTCGGTAACCGGGGCTGCTGCTTCACCACTGACGGGTATTTCAGTAGCGGTAGTAACCGGGTTTGAAGAAGTCTGCGGAATTTCGTTGGCGATTGGGAACATCACCGACAACTGCTATTTCATTACTTGGAGCTACTACCGGAGCCTGTGTGGGCAGATTGCTGCCGTTGCCGATAGTCTGGCGGTCACGTTTGTATTTCTTCCACAGGAAATATCCAACAACTGCGGCACCTACGATGCACAGAGCGGGAATGAACAGCGGGCTGCCGATGATACCACCGATAAAGCCAGCGATTCCTGAGAATACGCTTCCGATTGCTCCACCAATTGCGCCCAGGGCGCCTGTTACAAATCCACCAGCTGCACTGATACCACCCCAGATAGTAGCTCCGATTCCGGCAAGACCGGCTCCGGCTCCAGCTACTGCTGCTGTAGCACCACCTGCAACCCCAGCGATTGATCCTGATGCAAAGCCAAGTGCTGTTGCAATGTAGGGGGCGCCAAGAATGGCTCCACCGACTGCTGCCACGCCGGCAAGTGCTGACTTAACAGGATTGTTCTTCACCGCATCTTTGATTTTGGTGAACAGGCCTGCATGCGCACTGGTTCCGACGGCGGTAATCAGCATGACTACGGCCAGGGTTGTCGCCAGCATTTTCAGGAAACTGCGTTTCAACCTCATAATTTTTCCTCCTTAAAGGATCTGGAAACCAAATTTTCCTTCGTCGATCCTTCCTCCTTTCGAACCAAGAATAGATTAAGGGTAGGTAGGTAACTTCGATACCGGGTAAGTATCGGGTTTATAAAAGAAACTCCGCTTCGGGTAAAAGCGGAGTTCCAGTTTCAAATGTACGAAAGATATACTTAAACTTTTTCTAGCGCTCTATCACTGGAATCCGTTTTTATTTTCAAAGACCTTGATTTACATCTTGGTTTTGATTATAAGAATGGAATCAGGATGCGTCAAGGTACCAACAATTACTTTGTCAGACCCATCTTGAGGCTAAGATTCATGCGGGTTTCGATCTTTTCTTTCTTGCCGCCGCCAAGGTCGTTTTCCATAATCATGACCATATTTGAAGTAACTTCATTCTGTACCATGAT
>JBMOKV010000188.1:0-19755 GCA_049325495.1 Candidatus Rifleibacteriota bacterium
TTGAGAAAAAATCTGCATGGTATAGAGTTCAGCTCTTGAATAGGTCATCTGCTGCATTTTCGCAAGAAAATCGTCGTCGCGCAAAGAAACACTCACAGTCTTTGTCTCAGCAGTCGTGTTTTTAAAAAGAACTATAAGAGTCTGTTTACTGCTCATTACCGTCGTTATCGGAACAGTTGTCAGTCTGTTTCGCGACAGTTCTTTGCCGGTACTTGATCCGTCACGGTGAGAAAGATCCACTGCCACACCATCAGGAATTTTTGAAGTCGGCGAAGCAATCCAGACTTTCGTTCCATCAGAATTTCTAAAGACCTGAGCTTTGGCAGAATAAGGAGGAAGCGTGATGTTCAAATCGCGGACATCGACGCCAAGCGTCTGATGCTGCCAATCTCTAATAAGCGGGCTGGCTTCATTCAAAAAAGAATAGTCAAGATAGTTTTCCCAGACTTTTGCAAAATCCTGGCCGGAAATATTTGCAACATGCTTTGTAAGAGCAGCATTGCCACTTGAAGAAAACTCATCCCACAAAGTCTTCAAATTAACATCATAACCTGCAACCTTTTTAAGGTAGTCAAGAAAGAAAACCAGGCAGTAAGCATCAGGGATAGAGCTTTTCCATAGAGGACTATCGAAAAAGCCGCTGATGTAACCGAATTCTGTAGGCTTGAGAATAGTATCTCTTTCTTCTGGCCAGACAAGCGTTGCCGCAAAATCAGGCGTTCCTTCGGCGATCCAGAAGCCCGTGTAATAAAGCGTTGTCATGGTATGGATTTTATATTGAACGAGATGGAACAGTTCATGAGCGGTTTCGTTTCTTACCAGACCACGGGTAGTAAGCTTACCCCTGGGGAGAATCATTCTCGAACTGAAAAAGCCACTGGAAGCAGAGGCATCTTCCGATTCATCGATGATTGCATAAATTGGGGTTGATGGCATGGTGAAGCCCATGCTTGAATACTTATCATAGGCCGCATCCAGATCATTTCCTACCATGGTCACAAAATCCGTCCAGCTGGCATAATCCTTCATCGGAACAGTATGGCGACTGTTATAGTAAACTTCGAAATACTTTTTCGGCGAAGGTATTGCCGAGTGATACGGCCAGAAAAGAGCTACCCATGCACTTAGATGATTGGTACTGACTACCAGTTTTTTATTGGTTTTATCAACAGTAAAAGGGGCTTCAACCCAGCGTTTGATGTTCTCGTCATAGTAGCAGACCACGACTCCTTCACCTTCAGGCAAATCCTGGCTCAATTTTGCGGGATCATACTGCCATTCAAGAGTGAGGTTCTGAGCAAACTGGCTGTTATTACCCAGCTTGACCTCAAAAGCACCCAGACTCTGCAGCCCGCTGGTTGGAAGGGGGCTGATTGCCGAAGCTTCTTTCGGCACTATACTCAGGGTTGTTGTTTGAGTCAAAAGACCCCCGGGTACCGTTACACTCAGATTATCCTGGCTTACAACCTGAGCTGAGGCACTGGGTTCGAGGGCAACTTCTTTTCCCGGATTGTTTACTATTGCAGGGCCAATCTGGCTGTCATCATCGCCACCACAACCGCCACAAAAAAGCCCGACCAGCAAAACAAGCATCAAAACGAAGATTGAAGATCGATTGAACATTTAATTTCCCCTTTTAGTTCCTGAAAAGCTCTATTTTACAAACGTTCCACTCTTTTTACGCAAAACTTCCAGGGGAAGATTCTAAGGCCGGTTAACCTTTTTGTAAAGCGGTTTTCAACTATAATACAAAGTAACAGTCTCTATACCGGTTTCTTTAACCAGTCTTTCGCTGCAGCATTTAATGGCAGCCGGCGAAACATCGGCACCGACCCAGCGGCGGCCCAGTTTCTGGGCACTTACCAGGGTTGTGCCGCTTCCGCAGCACAAATCACCCACCAGTTCGCCAGGTGCTGACAGAGCAGAGATTAATCGTTCCAGCAGCCTTAATGGCTTTTGTGTTGGGTAACCGACCCTTTCAGCCGCCATGGGATTGATTATGGGGATATCCCACACATCGTCAACCGGGGTTCCTGACGGGTTTGGCTGGTAATGCCGACCGCTCGCAGCCCTGATTCCCCCTTTGGCATAGCCCGAAGTGGGCTTGTAGGGTATTCTGACCGCCTCGATATCAAAATATGGGTTTTCGTTTCTGCCATACCAGAGCAAGGTGTCGTGCTTGCACGAGAATCGGCTTTTTGAACGGCCGCCACCGGTGTAATGCCAGATAATTTCGTTGATGAAGCAGTTTATGCCAAAAATGCGGTCGAGCATGACCCTGGCGTAATGCGAGGTGCGCCAGTCAAGATGCAGAACCAGGCTTCCATCAGGCAATAGCAGGTTTTTAACTGCGATAAGCCGCTGTTCGAGCCAGGGCAGATAAGTATCGAGACTGCCGCCGTCATTGTAGGCATATTCCGGCTTCGAGCCAACACGCTCGCGACCGGTCAGAAAGGGAGGGTCGAGGTAGATCAGCCGAAAGCTTCCGGTTGGCAGTAAAAGGGCGACATCAAGCATGTCGCCCTGATAGAGTCTTGAACTGTCGGTCACGCCAATCAGCAATTGCCCAGTTTTTTCGCCAGATATTGCTGCAGTTCGTCGATATTGACGCGCTCCTGCTGCATGGTGTCGCGATCGCGAACGGTAACCGTATTATTTTCGAGGGTTTCAAAATCTACGGTAATGCAACATGGGGTGCCAATTTCATCCTGGCGGCGATAAAGTTTGCCGATACCGGCGGTATCATCATAAACGGTGCGCCAGCCGCTCTTCTTCATCAGTTCGTTTTTGATTCTGATGGCAGTGTTTCTGATATTTTCGTTGTTTTTCTTCAGCGGCAGAACGGCAACCTTGATCGGGGCCAGTTCAGGGTGCAGGCGCAGCACCACACGGGTGTCGTCGTTTACCGTTTCTTCGAAATATGAATCCATCAAAAACGCGAGAGTAGCCCGGTCAACGCCGGCTGAGGGTTCGATTACATAGGGCAGAATGTGCTGATTGGTTTCGTGGTCGAAATAGGTCAGCTTGTTGATGGCATGGGTATTTGGTATTTCGCGACCATCACCGAGAACCAGTTTGCCACCTTTGGTATGGCAGGTCAGGTCAAAATCGGTGCGGTTGGCGATGCCTTCAACTTCATCATACTGCTTGTTAACGTCTTCGCGGTCGGGGAAAAAGCGATAAAGCAGATCGACGCAGGCTTTGGCGTAGTGGGCCAGTTCTTCTTTCTTCTGCTCATATTTTCGCAGGTTTTCAGGTTTAATACCGAGTTCGACATACCAGTTAAAGCGGGCGTCAACCCATTTCTTATGCCAGTCGTCATCAGAGCCTGGTTTTACGAAAAATTCGATTTCCATCTGTTCAAATTCGCGAACCCGGAAAATGAAGTTTCGCGGGGTAATTTCATTGCGGTAAGATTTGCCGATCTGGGCAATGCCGAAAGGCAGCTTGCGATTGGTAGAATCGAGAACATTCTTGAAATTGATGAAAATACCCTGAGCGGTTTCGGGCCGTAGATAAGAAATGTTGTTGTCATCGGCAACCGGGCCAACTGTGGTTTTAAACATCAAATTGAATGGTCGGGGTTCGGTCAGGTCGTGTTTGTCGCCTTCAGAGCACTTTTCGTTTGGGTCAACCTGATCGGCTCTGAATCTTTTTTTGCATTTGCGGCAGTCAACCATCGGATCAGAGAAAGTTTCTTCATGCCCGGAATATTTTAGAACCAGACGGTTCATGAGAATGGCACAATCGAGGCCTTCCATGTCATCTCGTTCATAAACCACTCTTCGCCACCAGGCTCTTTTCACGTTATTTTTCAGCTCGACGCCCAGCGGACCATAGTCCCAGGTGCCCTGCAGGCCTCCATACTGTTCGCTTCCCTGAAAGATAAAGCCACGGCGCTTGCACAAAGAAATGATTTTATCGAGATCTACCATGATTTTCTCCGATTTTTGCGGTTTCAGCATCTTTTGCTGTGGTGGAAATTATAAGCTGCACACCTGAAAAAATCAATTCAATAAACTGTCTGGCAACAGCTCAAATTCAAAAATTCCGATAATTATACAAAAGCTCATTGAAAAATTCGCATTACCACGTCGCTTCGATGGTTCGACAGGCTCACCAACCGCCCGCTAAGCGGGCTCAGCGACCGACAAAAGGCAGTCATTGAGCTTGTCGGACGCGAAGGACTCGCTAATGCAGAGTTGCCTGAGGATTCAGCGCGACTCGTAAAATGCCCGCCTTTGAGAAATAGTTAATGAGCTTTTGTATAGCTCAAACTTTGGGCTCCCAGATGAAGCCATAAACAGTGAAAGTCAGACCCAGAGCAAATCCCAGAAATATTTTAATAAATTTTGTCCAGCCAGTTTCCATGACCGGGACATTCTTTTCCGGGTTCTTTCTTGAATATAAGATTTCAACTTTCTGGTCGACAGAAATCTTTTCCCAGTTTGATTCTGATATTACCTTGCCTTTGTTTTTTATTTTTTTCCCGTCAACCGTGAATGAATAATCTATTTCATAACTATCGTGCTGATCTTCCGGGTTGGCGTAACGGGGGCTTTTAACCATTTCTTTTTTTGTAACGATGGCATCAGTTTTTATGCCAAAACTCATAAGACTGACAAGACTCATAAAATAAGAGACGCTGCCAATCAGCAGAGATAAACCACCCATTAAAAAAATGGCCCTGAAGAAATACTTAACAAGAGCTCTATCAGACATTTTTGCACCTGTTCAAACTTTTTAAACGATTGTTTTAAATTCCCAGCAGATCCATCAGAGTCCGGGTGCTTTCGCTTTCAGATTTGTCAGATGGTTTCGGCGGGCCCAGAATGAACTTCACCATGTCAGGAAACCTCATAACGACATGCTTCGAAGTCCTGCTCAAAACAAACCCTTCTTTGATTGCCCATTTTTCAATCTGCGGCAAATGCATGGCGCCCCAGGGAACAACTATTATCGAGGTGCGGGGAAGGTTTTCCAGAATATGCCCGATAAGACACTGATTTCTTCTGGTGATCAGGTCGCTTAAAAAAGCACGGGAAACCTTAACATCTGACAGTTTCATATACATCAACAGCAGATTTCCAGGGTTGATACCTTCTTTGGAATAAACTTTGCCGATAAAATTCAAAATTTCTATAGTTTGCGGCGAAAAATCTGAAGTATCGAGGTCGGCCCTGATAATTTCAAGAGTCTCTGGCATGTTTTCCGGGGAAAAATGGTCGCGCTGGCTTGCCAGCCCGAGATGGCCGGCAACTGAATCGTAGTCTGGCGGGGTGGCAAGCAGCTTTTTTTCATCGGTCACGCCTTCCATAAGCATTACCGCCTGCTCATTTTTCAAAACTTCTTTAATTTCCTGGTAAAATTCCTTGCCCCCGATATGAGCCATTCCCTGAAGTCTCAGTTCTTTTCCGTTACGGGTAAACAGCTTCTGAACCGCACATATACCTTCAGAACTTCGAACAACGAAGCCTCCGGTCAGCGCTTCGAGCTCGGTATAATCAAAAATCAGGGCAACCATCAATGCCGCAAGCGGGTTCAACTCTTTTTCTTTCGAGGCGGCAACGGCGCTTGAGCAATGAACACCGACAAAAAGCACTATAACTACGGCTAAATATGAATTACGCATTTTTTGCTCCGCAAAAGTATTGGCAGTCAGCAAAATACACTATTTTTGCAACCATTGCCAGAAAGAATTGAAAAGGCGGTTTGTCCAAAGCCCGTTCTGGCCAACACACTGGCTCAATGAACGGTTAAAATTGATCACCCAATTCAGGATATTTTTTGTAAGTCACAATAAACCCGGTGGAACTGGTTTGGAGCTTAGGTAAAATGGCATGCTGAAAAATTTTGGAACCCATGCTACGAAGAAGCCGGGCTAAATCCAGTTTTATTATGAAATACTCAATACGAACAAATTTTAGAAAAGAAATGTGACAAAAAAAAGGCCGCCCTGATTTAATCAGAACGGCTATCGATTAAGAGTATGATCAAAATTTCAGGATTGCCGAAATTAATCAGCAGTTATCGGCGGTGATAATTCCTTTAAGTCTCAGAAGAGCTGCTTCGAGAAGCGCCAAATTCTTGTCGAAGCCAGCGTAATCTTTTTGTGAGTATGCGAACTGACAGCGTTGGAAAAGTATATCAACCTGTTTTTGCTGAGCTTCAGTAACGTTATCCAGCCCATCAACAAATTTCGCAACAACCTTCAAATGGTTGGAAACTCTTTTATAAACCATGCTTTTCTGCATTGCCAACTGCTGCGGATCTGCCTGAAATCCTGACAAGCTGCTGACGGCGGCTTTTGCCCAGCCAATCTGCCGCGTAATGTAAAACCACAGGGAATTTTTGAATGGGTTGTTCTGATTAAGTTCGGTTCTATACAGTTTACCAAAAAAATGAAGGGCGAATGGATAGGTAACAAAGCAGGGCTGCTGATAAAAACCCGCATTGGCTTTTCCAAAATTGGCAAGGGTCTTTCTGAAATAGCCTTCAGAAAGCCTGGCATATTCTTTTCCCTGTTCTGAGAAATTTATCCTGCTCATTTCGCAAAGAATATTTTGAACTGCTCGAGCTCCAGTTTCGACATTCTTTCTGGGATCAATTTTTTCGAGAACCGCTATCTGTTCACGAATTGCATTAAAGCTTTTCTCAGTGTTACAAGCAGGTTTGCAACAGGAATTCGAGCATGACCCGCAGGCAGCCATCAGAGAATTACCAAAAACAGTAAGCAAAAGAATTGATACGATCAGAACCAATTTCATATTTTTAAATAACATTTTGAACTCCTTATGAAATTTTTGAATTATGTTCACAATAACCATGACAATCAAAACTGTACAAATGTGACAATTTTTTGATTGCCCAAATTATTTTTTTGCATTGACATCACAAAAAAAATGCCTATATAAAAGATATATATAATTAATGGTGAGAGACACTTTCACAGAAAAATTCCCCGGAAATTTTCCCCGGGCGCTTTTAATATGCTTATTTTCTTGACTTCAGAAGCCGACGGGTTTAAATTCGGTAAGCTTCTGACAGGTTCTGCCAATTCACCCCACAATTTTTCACCGGCGGCATACTGGCAGAAAGTTCATTCAATTCTAAGTCTGGAGCATTTTTATGTTTCATCAGCCTGCCGCCCAATCGGGCAAAGATTATGGTGTTGCGTTCAAAACCAGGTTCGGCGCCTGGATGTTTCTGCTGTATGGCCTGGTATATGCCGGGTTCGTGGCGATCAACCTGATTCAGCCCGACCTCATGGAAATCAGTGTAATGTTCGGCCTCAATCTGGCCACTTTTTATGGTTTCGCGCTCATCGTTTTCGCCCTGATACTGGCACTTATCTACAATCACATCTGCACGGGTCACGAAGCAGCTCTCAGAGCAGCAGACACCGAAAGCGAGGCAAAATAACATGGAAATGATGCCGGTAATTCTGTTTGTATTTTTTGTGGGCCTGGTTCTTGGCCTTTCTTTCTATTTTGCCCGTCAGACAAAATCAGCTTCCAGCTATTTTGCGGCCGGCGGCACGATTCACTGGGCAATCAACGGGGTAGCATTCGCCGGAGATTACCTTTCAGCCGCTTCTTTCCTTGGCATCTGCGGCATGATAGCTGTTTCAGGCTATGATGGATTTCTTTACTCAATCGGCTACCTGGCTGGCTGGATCGTAGCCCTTTTCGTAGTTGCCGAGCCAATGAAACGTCTTGGCAAATACACTTTTACCGATGCTCTCGATGCCAAATTCAATTCAAAAGGCATTCAGCTTGCTGCTGCAATAAGCACATTAATAGTTTCCCTGTTTTATCTTATTCCTCAAATGGTGGGAGCGGGCGTTCTGGTAACGCCACTTCTGGGCTGGCCACATGCAGCCGGAGTTGTAACCGTCGGCCTCATAGTAATCATCATCGTTGCCACTGCCGGTATGACTTCGACAACCTATGTTCAGTTTCTCAAGGGCGCTCTGCTGGTTGTTTTTTCGACTATCCTGACTGTATTGCTGCTCAATCGCGGCCTGGTCACCGAACCAGACCAGGATGGAAAGGTTCCTTTCTATCAGTATAAGACCATAGAGGCGTCGATAAACGGCGAAAGCCTGACCCTGAATGACCCGACTTATCAATTCGAACGCATTATCGACGCGGGCAAGGTTAAATTCGCACGCCTGACTTCCAATAACATTGTTTCATACTGGAAAATATCTCAGGAAGCTGACAACCCTGCAGTGAAGCTGCACGAAACCCAGTATATGCTTACCCGCAAAGACGGCAGCCAAGTTATCAATGGCGCAGCGGCCTCTGAACAGAACAAACTTCGTCAGATCGGCAATATCGAAAGCATTGCCGGAAAAACCGGTGAAGCAGCCAAAACCGGCCCGCTCGGCCCCTTTTCCTTTCTGTCTGTAATGGCTGACAAAGAAACCAGAATCAGACTCTGGAAAGATGTCAAATTCAATGACGGCGATGATGCCATCAGAGTCTTCTATTACAGCAGCGCTACCGGCAACAAGATCCTGCGCCCTGGCATGAAATTCAAGGTTGAAGGCACGCTGATCGATAAAATCGATTTCATTTCTCTGATGCTGGCACTGTTCTTTGGAACGGCGGCTCTTCCCCATATTCTTATCCGCTATTACACCGTTCCCAGTCCAGCATGTGCCCGAAAATCAACAATTGTGGCAATCGCTACCATCGGTTTTTTCTACATTCTGACTCTTTATATGGGCCTTGGCGCCATGACCAACGCCGTAGTTAACCCACTCGACAACAACATGTCGGCACCACTGCTGGCAAGATCTTTCGGCACCTTCCTGTTCTCAATCATTTCAGCAATTGCCTTTGCAACCGTTCTTGGAACGGTTAGCGGCCTGATTGTAGCCGGTTCGGGTGCGGTTGCTCATGACATTCTCGATCGCTGGGCCGGCCGAAAAATGGATGAGAAGCAGAAAGTAATGGCCGGTAAAATTTCGGCCTTCGTCATTGGCGTTATCGCCATCTTTCTCGGCATTATTTTTCAGGGGGTCAACGTTTCGTTCCTGGTTGGTCTGGCATTTGCGGTAGCAGCTTCAGCCAACCTGCCCTCGATTCTGATGCTGCTGTTCTGGGAAAAAACCACAGCTTCAGGCATCGTTGCTTCGATTTACACCGGTATCATCAGCTCAGTTGGCATTATCGCCCTCTCACCGACGATGTATGGGATGTATGGCCTTGATCCGGCTACCGCCCCGATTCCCTTCAGCAATCCCGGTCTGTTTTCCATTCCCCTTAGCTTTTTGATGCTGATCGTCGTATCGCTGATGACTCAGCCGAAAACCGGCGAAGCAAGCTGAGAAGCTGCTAAACATGACGTCGTTCGCGCTAAGAGCAGTCCTGCTGGTTGTTTTCAGCCTGGGACTGCTCTTTGCTGCCATGTTCATGGTCATTCTTCCATCTCTGGAAAATGCGATACTTGAGCAGAAGCGTGAAATGATCAGAGAACTGACCAACTCAGCCTGGAACATTCTGGCCCGGCACGAGCAGGATGCAGTCGCCGGCCTGATTTCCAGAGAGGAAGCGAAAAAACAGGCAATCGAACAATTGCGCAGTCTGCATTATGGCCAGCAGATGAAAGATTATTTCTGGGTCAATGACATGCAGCCGCGCATGATCGTGCATCCATACCGCACCGATCTTGAAGGCAAGGATTTGAGCAACTATCATGATCCTGATGGCAAGAAAATTTTCGTTGAAATGGCCGAGGTCGTGAAGAAAAGCGGTTCGGGTTATCTGCAGTACCGCTGGCAGTGGAAAGACAACCCTGACCTGGTAGTGCCAAAGATATCATTTGTCAAAGGATTCGAACCCTGGGGCTGGATTATCGGTACCGGAGTCTATATCGACGATGTTCATCAGGAAATTGTGGCTGCCCGTCAAAAATTGACGATAGTGACTCTTCTTATTCTGCTGGTAGTGCTGATACTTCTTGGCCTGCTTCTCTGGGAAAGCATCACTACCGACCAGAAACGCCTCAAAGCTGAAGCGGCACTGCAGAAAAGCGAAGAGAAATACCGAAAAATCGTCGAATCGTCGGGAGAATGTCTGTTGCTGCAGTTTGGCCGTGATTCTCTTTACGCCAATCAGAGTATGTTGCACCTGATGGAATGCAGCTGGGAAGACCTTTGCACCATGCAGTTCGGCGAGGTTTTTGCTCCGACTGCTGAAGAAATCAGCGGCGGGTTCAGATATTTTCAACGCTTCATTCAGGGTGACCCGGTTCCGGCAATTTTTGAAACTACTTTAAAAACCAGAAGCGGCAAGATTAAAGAAGTAACCGTTTCGTTTTCACGCATCTCGATTCGCGATCAGCAGGGAATGGTAGCAGTTGCCAACGACGTTTCCGCCCAGCGCCAGAAAGATGCAATACAGGAAACTTTTTTGCGCGAAGCCCAGGCAGGAACGCGCTACTGGGAAAGACCCGCCGGAGAAATTATCAATCGAAATTTTAAAATAATTGATGAAACCAGCAGCATCAAGACACTGTCAGAAGCAGCATGCCAGTATATTGCCGTTGAAATTAACAACCGCTGGCACCTGATTACTGCCGGTGACATTCTCAATGCCTTGAACCTCCTTGATGAAAAAGCGCCCGTTAAAACCGGTTCATGGAAATCGGCGGTGGTAACTGATGAAAACACACCTGTCTGGCAGATTTTCTCTCTTTTGCAGAACAATGATTACCGGCCGGTGCTCGTTACTGATAAACAGCAGAAACCCACAGGCATCGTTTCAACCGCTGAACTGTCGGGCGTAAGCTCATATTCACCCCATGTAATCAAAAGTGAACTGGCAGCCGTTTCTACCGAAGAAGAACTGGCAAGAATAAATAAACGTTTTTTTGAATGGGTCACTTATCTTGTAAGATCAGGAATCAAGTCGGCTCTCATAAACAAGATGGTATCAGACAATACGGATCTGGTAACGCAAAAAGCAGTTGAACTGGCCATGAAAAAACTGGGCCCAGCCCCATCGAAATGGACATTTTTCGTTCTCGGCAGTGCCGCGCGCCAGGAGCAAACACTATGTACCGACCAGGATAACGCGCTTATCTATGAAGACGTCGACAGCCCGAACGAACCGGCAGTCAAAGAATATTTCCGGCAACTGGGGAAAGAGGTCTGCACTACTCTTGCAGAATGCGGTTACAAAGAGTGTGACGGAAATTTTATGGCCAGTAATCCTGATTGGTGCCTGAATTATTCAGCATGGTTGAATACCTATGAGAAATGGCTGGTGACATCCGAAGCACAGGACCTTCTGCATGCCAAAATATTTTTTGACACCAGAGCGGTAACCGGCGACGAGCTTTTGCTTTCTCGACTGATGAAAGCTGTGAGAGAAAAACTGAAAAGCCACCCGGGCTTTTACTTTCTGCTTGCCCGTAACGTTCTTCTGTTTCAGCCACCAATCAGCTTTCTCGGCAATTTCATCGCCGACCCGGATGTTAAAGATCGCGAAGTAATCAATATTAAAGGCGTTATGGCCTTGATAACTGACTTTGCCCGCATTTATGCTCTTAAAAATGAATTCGACATAAACAACACCAGTGCCAGACTTATTGAAATGCATCGTAAAGAACTTTTGAGCAACGAAAGTTTCAGCGAAATAGAACAGATGTTTGAATTTCTGATGACCGCCAGGCTTGAGCATCAGGCCATGGCTTCTTCAACGGGCAGAATGGTAGACAATTACATCGAACCGGCCCTTCTCACCCATTTTGAACGCAGTTCAATGAAAGAAATTCTGACCCAGATCAAGAATTATCAGGTTCGCCTGAGTTATGATTTTACCGGAAGTATGAGCCAGCAGGCATGATAATGCTTTTAAGTGACGTTCACTGTCAGTTTCACCTGATCAACCAGCAGATTGAAGCTGCCGAGAAAAAATTCGGCAATGCCGTATCGCAGGTAATTGTACTTGGTGATCTTGGTTTTTTTCCCGACGAAATCAAATCTTTTTTCAGTAAAAATCCTGAAGGTTTCAACAGACCGCTTGCCTTCATCGACGGCAACCACGAAGATTTTGCCGCACTTCCCGATCTTGCCGCAAAATATTCAGAACACATGAAATACTTGCCCAGAGCGACTATGAATGTTTTTGAGTCGTTCAGAATGCTTACTCTGGGCGGTGCTTCATATATGGATTCGGCAATCACTCCTTCCGGCTCTGAAATTACCGATTGGCAGATTCAGGCCTGCCTCGATTATGCCCCGGGAAGTGTTGACATAGTCTTGACCCATGACTGCCCGAAAAATATCGGCATCGCCAATCATCCGGGTTTCGAACATTATGGAGAGCCAGGCTTCGATCGTGGACTTGAAATTGCCCGGCATCTTCGGCCCAAACTCTGGTTTTTCGGTCATCACCACCGCTGGTTCGACAAAACTATCGATGAAACCCGTTTTGTCGGCATTGCAGAAGCCTGGAAAGGCTATGCCCTTCTTCTCGCCGACGGCCGGGTAGTTATCGAAAAAAACGAGATAAAAAGAAGACTCACCTGGTGGCAGCGTTTCTGGTTCGGTTCAGAATAGATGTGTTTTCTTCAGTTCGTATAATGCTTGCCTGTCAACCCTTCATTTACTATAATTGCCGTCATGAATAACCCAACTACCGGTAAAACCGTTTGTATTTTCTGTTCTTCGAGCACCGACCTGTCTGAAAAAATCAGGCACGCCAGTGCTGAATTCGCGGCTCTTCTCGCCAGACAAGGCTTTTCTCTGCTTTATGGCGGCACCACCTGTGGCCTGATGAAAATAGTGGCTGATGCCCACAAAGCAGCGGGCGGGAGACTGCTTGGCGTCATTCCGCGCTATATGATCGAGCGTGGCATTCAGCATCCCGATCTTGACGAAGCTTACGCCGCTGAAGATCTGCGCGACCGCAAACAGGCAATGCTCGATCATTCCGACGTAATCGTGGCACTTCCCGGCGGAATCGGCACTTATGATGAATTTTTCGATCTGCTGGCGATGAAACAGCTCAAACGCCACGATCGCCCTATGTTTCTTTTCAACATCAACGGCTATTTCGAGCCATTATTGGCAATGCTCAGGCACAGCATCGCCGAAAAAACCGTCAAACCAGAGCATCTCGACATGTTCCAGATCGCCGATACTGCCGATGAACTGACACAAATGATCAAGAAATCATTAAGCGGGGTCTGATTAAATCAATCACATTTGAACGGTTCGTATAGTCCATTTACCCGGTCACTTCGACCTCTTGAAGAGGCTCAGTGACCGTTCAAGTGAATCAGTATGGCACCTGTTCGACCGGCAGATATAGACGCATAACGCGATTGCTGGTCGCGGTCCAGAGAAAGCGCTGATCGAACATCAGATCGTGAACCCCAGGCCTTGAAAGAATTTCCCATCTTTTTTCGTCCCACAGCAGAACCCGACTTCCCATGATTTCGGGGTTTTTGACTCTAAGACGGTATGGATTGGTTGGATCTGGTGAAAGCATCGGCGGCACATCTGAGGTTTTAAGATGTTTTGGAGCATCTGGATAGAATTGCTTGTCGTATGAAAGCCCGATTACATAGGGGTATTTGGCGTCATCCGGCGCTGCGGCCAGGCTGACAATACAGTCCGATTCGAAAACCATCGGATTCATTTGAATATCATGAATCTTCATATCCGGACTGATATATAGAAGACCAGTCATCGCACCTACCCACAGGCGATTTTTGCGATCAGCTATCATGCAGGTATAACGGCGTTCAGGCACCGAAATTTTGGTCAGGTTCTGACCGTCATAATAAGACAGCGACTGCTCATGCAGCAGTGCCACCATTTCCCCTTCGTTGGTGTTCCAATAGGCTATTTCTTTGACCAGCTCAGTTGTCTCTGACCGGTTCTTGTCATCAGAGACATCGACATGACGCCACATTTCGGGATTTATATCCTCGATCTCCACTCCATGGGCTGCAGGCAACAGATACATTCCCGAGGCTTTGGTGCCCACGTAGATATTGCCGCCAATGCCACGAACGCAGAGCAACTCATCATCTTTCGGCCATGGCACCTGAAGCTCACTGATATCTGTCCATTCGTGACCATGAGTTACACCGAACGAAAGCCCCCCCGAATAATCGGTGCTGTTCAATACAGAAATGCGTGATTTTTCGAAAATGACCCAGCAGCGCTCATTGAAATCGATGCAGAAATCGGAAATCTCGGTTGAAGGAATCGGATGCAGCGGGCAGTCTGCCATCTGACTGGCAATCGAAAACAGTTCTCTGCCGCTGGTGTCGAATAATCCCCCCGGTGTTTCGAGAGTAATAACCGGCGGGAATCTTAAAGTCTGGGAAGCATTGGCGATGGTTCTGGCATGATCCTGCGGATTGTAGTCTTCCGGTGATTCAACCACAATGTTCAACCGGTTCAGCGGCCCGACCAGAGTTTTCATATCGCGACTCGAAAAAATTTCACTTAATGGAGCTTCGGAATAATCCTGCGGCTGCTCCTGGCAGTAATGATGCCACAATCTCTCACCTTCGGCGGCGGGTGGGCGGTCGACAATCACCGAATCATCTTCGAGCTGATTGTTGGTTGCCGGGTCGCCTTTCGGGTTTTCAAAACGGCCAGAAAGAAGATGCCGGAACCCGAGAATTCCGAGAAATGGCGCAGAAGGAAAGGCGAAGCGCGAAAGGCCTTTCTGGTGCGAAATCCACAAATCTTTGCCCCGAACCATTTTTTTATAGGTTATGAACGGTTCGATCGGATAAGAATGCTGAGAAGGGTAGCCATAAACATAGGGGCCCCATTGGGTCATGAACGGCCAGAAAGTCTTGGCAAAGAACGGCGTACTGCCACGATGCTCGAACTCGTCATACTGCATTTCTTCGGTGAGTCCAAAGAGTGTGAGACCCGCATCGGTAAGAATGGCGATTTTTTTCGAACCGGGAAGGTAGTAAACCCGGTTGATATTGTCAGAAGGCAGTGGGCAGTCACGACTGGTGTAGTTGAACCAGCGCCCCTCGTCGAATTTCCATAGTCCTTTTCCCTGGGTTCCTACGTACAAAAGGCGTTTCCCGAGAAACTCATTCAAATAGCGGTCGTTGTCTTTTACTACAACGTTCATGGCTTCTCTTTCTTCGTCGGGAGCGGTGGTTAAACATGATATCCAGCAGTCATCGATGGGCAATCCGGCCTCGCCTTTAAGCTGATGATTTTCGATCAGCGACATGTTTCCCTGCATAACTGCAATAACACGATTGGAATTTCCGTCGGAGAAGCTCCAGAAGTCATTCACCCAGTCGGTTGGTAATTCATCTTTGCAGTAATCAGTGCCATCAATTGCCTGCAATAAACCGCGGCCCTTGGTTGAAAAAATGCCGCAGCCGGGAAAATCCATGGCCAGAGCAGTAATGCCGACCGACATTATCTTGTGTTCGTCATCATAGCCCATTCCCCCTGAATTGACCGGGGTGAACATAATTCCAACGGCTTTTTGAAAAATATTTGCTTTGAACAGCCAGCCGCCGAAACAGCCCACAAAGAGATTGTCATCGACAATCTGCAGAACTTCGGTATCGATGGTCGAAAGACCATTTTCGGTGTTGTAATTGCTGATGATCGGTGGTTCTTCGGGAAATTTTTCGATCTCAATACTGAAAACCCCGTTAGGTGTGGCAACCCAGATATTGCCATAGCTGTCAAAATCGATGGAGCGAATCGCCAGATTGCCCAGTTCTTCAGCATACTGGTTAAGATTGTGCCAGCGGGTGTCGTTTTCAAGAAACAGACCAATGCCTTTGTCTGAGCCGACAGCCATCTTGCCGTCGGTAATTGCCATGCAGGTTAGATTGTTCGATGGAAGGCCGGATTTAACGTTGATATTTAGCCAGGTTTCGCCTGTTTTTGCTGTCACTGAAAAAGTAGTCAGCAGAAAAACAGCAAGAATCAAAAAAAATAATCTGGGCATTTAATTCTCCCCGCAGGCTTTTTCAATACCAGAATAACACAGCATTAAAACGGTTTAAAACACTATTCTATATAAAAGCTTACCGATCGTTTCCTATGCCACCGTGTCGTTTCGACCAGAAAACCTGGCTCAACGACCGCAAAGGGCTGTCATTGAGCTTTTCGGACGCGAAGGACTGGTAAAATGCCTGCCCTTAAATGAAACAAAAGAAAGAGCTCTTATACAGAGGAATCAGTGGGAATGGATCGATGGCAGGGAAACGAGAAGCGAGGGGTCGAGATCAGACAGACGTACCGGGCTGTAACCGCGGCTGGTAATGATTTCGAGAATCCGGCGCAGAGCTTTTGCTCCGTTTTTGCTGCCGATATGCATGAGAATGACGGAACCGCGCCGCAGTTTCTTGTCAACCCGGCTGATAATTGAATTGACCGGGTCTTCGCGCCAGTCGATCGTGTCTATATGCCAGTAAACCGGGCGATAACCGAGAGTTTCCACGATTTTTTCGACCCGTTGATTCTGGTGACCGAAAGGAAATCGGAAAAAAGGCGCGCCCCTCTGACCGGTAACTTCTGCGAAAACCTCTTCGGCGGCATTGATTTCAGAGGCGATTTTTTCGGCGCTGAAGTTTTTCATATCGGGATGACTCATGCTGTGGTTGGCTATTTCATGGCCCCGGGCAAGAATCTGCCGGGCTTGATCAGGGTAATTGCGAACAAACCCACCGGTCAGAAAAAAGGTACACTTCACTCTGAATTCATCGAGAATTTCAACTATTGAGGAAAAACCATCATCATCGGCACCGCCGTCGAAGGTTAAAAACACCTGGCCGCCCCGGTCATCGGGAAGTCGCACAATTTTTTCTGCAGAATAATCTTCTGCTTTTACTGCTTCAGGCTGTCGTATGATTGCCGGCTTCTTTTTCTCCACAACTTTTTCATACAAATGTTTGTTTTTTACATCAGGCACAGCTGCGGTTTCAGCTGTCTTTTTATCAGGTATTGCAACTGGTGTTTTTATTTTCTGATCAGCTACTTCTGGCAGCAGACCTGATTCAAGGCGTCGGAGCAGATCTTTCGCCTGGGTAAAATCTGGGTTCAATTCAAGTGATTTTTTTAAAGACCAGATTGCTTCATTGTTTTGATTCCGGTCGCGATAAATTATTGCAAGGTTGTAATAGGTCCAGTAAGTGGGTTGAATGGCCAGGGCGGCAGCATACCACTGCCAGGCGTGCTGGTCGTGCCCGAGCCTCTTCAAAGCGCTGCCGATGTTATTGTAAAGATGAATATTACGGGGTGAAAAATCAAGAGCACGCCGCCAGACTCTTATCGCCTCAGTAAGATTGCCGGAGTTGGCAAGTTCGATACCGTAAGAATTGAGCAAATCCGGATTATTCGGGTCTGCTCGTAAATATTGGGCAATTCGCTCGACCTGGCTGGCATAAAGCAGGCTGCTGACCAGAAGAAAAGTCAGCAGCAGCAGGCAGTGCTTAATTCTTCCGGCCAACCCTGGCTTCACCCTTTTTCCTGATTCTGACGGCATCGGGAGTAACTTCAACCCATTCGTCGTCGGCAACGTATTCAAGAGCCTGATCGAGAGTCATGCGCCGCGGCGAAGGCAGTCGTTCGAGCTCTTCGGAAGTAGCGGACCGGTGATTGGTCACGTGACGTTTCTTAACGATATTAACTTTAAGATCGCCGCTCATCGGGCGTTCACCCACCACCAGGCCTTCGTAAACTTCTTCGCCGGGCCCATAAAAAAGAGTGCCGCGTTCGCACAGGTTTTTAATCGCATAAGCGGTGGTAGAACCGGTGTCAGTGGCAACCATGACCCCGTTGCGACCCTGGGGAATATCACCGCGATAGGGCTCATAGGCTCTGAAGCATTGATTCATGATACCGGTACCGTTGGTAAGAGTGAGAAACATCGATCTGAAACCGAGCAAACCACGGGCCGGAACCGAGAAAATCAGGCGCAGATAACCGTCTAACAGTCTTCGCGAATTTTCCAGGTTGGCCCGGCGGGGGCCGAGAACTTCCATTACCGGGCCCATGTAATTATCGGGAATATCGAGAGAAAGCTCTTCAATTGGCTCAACCAGATTGCCTGTTTCATCCTTTTTGAGAATAGCTTCGGGCTTGCTGACCTGCAGCTCGTAGCCTTCACGGCGCATGGTTTCGATGAGAATGCCCAGATGCAGCTCGCCTCGCCCTGAAACCAGGAAAGTATCCCGTTCTTCGGTTTCTTCGACACGCATTGCCACATTTGTTTCAAGTTCGCGGTCGAGACGGGAACGAATCTGGCGCGAGGTGAGAAACTTGCCCGAGCGCCCTGAAAACGGGCTGGTATTGGCGGCAAAAGTCATTGAAATTACCGGTTGATCGACGCTGATGATTTCTTCAGGGTCACAGAGTTCGGTTGAAATAGTATCTCCGATAGAAATGTTATCCAGACCACAGATTGCCACGATATCACCGGCACCGGCCTCTTCCACTTCAACGCGCTGAATGCCGCGAAATGAATAAAGCCGCATGATTTTCTGCTTTTCAGCGACTTCTGTCGGATTTATCCGGTAAACATCTGACTTTCCGGTCAAAACTCCGCCAAGAATTCGACCAATGCCTATTCTACCTACATAGTCATTGTAATCAAGGCTGGTTACCAGCATTTTGGCTGGAGAATCCAGATCGCCGGTCGGCGGGGGAACCTGCTTAACCATTTCTTCAAGAAGTGGTCGAATGTCGGTACGGGGGTCATCCATGCTGCGCACTGCGTAGCCCTCACGGCCAGAGGCGTAAAGAACCGGGTAATCAAGCATGCTCTCTTCAACGCCCACATCGATGAAAAGGTCGAGAATTTCATCTTCTACTTCAGAAACCCGGGCATCGGGCCGGTCAATTTTGTTAATGACGACTACCGGTCTTAGACCAGCGGCCAGAGCTTTTTTAAGCACGAAACGGGTTTGCGGCATTGGCCCTTCAAAGGCATCGACGAGCAGCAGACAACCGTTGGCCATCTGCAGAACCCGCTCAACTTCGCCGCCAAAATCTACATGCCCCGGGGTATCGACAAGATTGATGCGATATTCCATAAATTCGAGGGAAAGATTTTTCGAAAGAATAGTAATGCCGCGTTCCCGTTCCAGGTCATTGCTGTCCATGAAACGCTCTTCAATTCGCTGATTATCGCGAAACAACCCCGACTGCTTGATCATTGCATCGACCAGCGTGGTTTTGCCATGGTCAACATGGGCAATAATGGCTACATTGCGGATTCTGGATGGTTCAATAATGTGTCTGTGTGCTTTCACTTGAGGTGCTCCGACGAATTAATTCAGGTCAGGATGAGGGCTGCATTGTACTCAAAGCGCGTGATACAAGCAAGAGTTTAATGAAAATGGGGCAAAAGAATTTTAATTAGCCCAAACCTTCTCAGAACAGGTTCTTCAGAAAACTAATCGTCATCAATCCTTATGAACAAAGAGAATCAATTTGGTACAAAAGTAAAAGTCTGCTATAATAACTGACATAAAGAAAACCTGAATACTTGAAACATCCGAGAAATGCCTGAACAGCCAGTTTTAAATACGCTTGCCGAGCAGAGCCGCGCAATACGGCAGAATGTTCTGCTTTTTGCGATTGCAGTAGCCGTATTTTATGGCTTCTGGTTCTGTCTTGCCTGTCTTAAGCTTGGCAACCATCTATTGGCCATTATCGACTTTGCTATGGGAATTCTTTTTCTCGCCACCGGCTGGTATGCGGTAAGAAATCCATTGTCAGATGCGCCC
>JBMOKV010000189.1:0-2630 GCA_049325495.1 Candidatus Rifleibacteriota bacterium
ACAAACAGATCTATATTCCACCTGAGGCAATCGGCAAGCTTCCCGGCCATTCTCCCCTCGAAGTTCAGGAAAGCCAGCCTTTCAAAGCCGCATTAAAAGAAATAACCGATGAATTTCTGAAAATTGGTGACATAAATTGAAAATGATGAATAAAAAATACAAACCAGGCTTCTCGGATTACTTGAGCGAAGCTTTCAATGCCGGTCTAGTAATAAAAGGAATGGGAGAGATTCCAGTCAACAAGCTTTTCATTCTAGGCACTTTCATTCTTGGCTTCGGCAACCCGGGGTTCTGGTTCATGGGCCTTGCCCTTGAAATCATCTATCTTTATTACCTTTCCACCAATCCAAGGTTTCAGCGCTACGTCGAATCGAAGCAATACGAAAATATCCAGAAAAGCCGCAGCAGCAAAATGCATGAGATGGTTTCATCACTCGACCCGGAACTGCAAAACCGCCTCAACCGGCTTAACAGCAATCTTTCAGAAATTAACAAGTTGATGAACTGGAACCTCGATGAATCGGCGGGCTTTCTCAATCAAAGCAAACAGGAAACGCTCAATCACCTGCCGACCATTTTCCTCAAGCTGCTCAAAACCAGACAGCTGATTCAGGAAAGCCTGGCAAGAACCAAACCTGAAGAAATTAACAAAGAGCTGCGAAAGCTGGAAAATCAGCTGAAAACCCCAAACATTGGCGCAGCTCTTGAAAAGTCGCTGAAAAGCAATATCGAGATTCAGCGCAAGCGCCTCGAAAACCTGGCCAATGCCAAAGAAAACGAAATGCTGGTTGAAATGGAGCTGCAGCGCATCGAAAGCCAGATGCTTCTGGTTCGCGAAGAAATTGCCCTCGACAGCAGCCCTGAGGGGTTATCTTCAAATATCGACCGCATCAATATCACCCTGGGCGAAACACAGGACTGGCTCAATTCTCACTCGGACTTTCTGCGCAAACTAAGTGGGCCACCCATCGACGACCTTGAAACTCCTGTTGAAGAAACATTTGTACCCCCTCCGCCACCTCGCGAAATGGAATAAAGGAAGCAAATCATGACTAATTATCCTGGCTGGGCCAGTGAAATGGCCGAAATTTTCAAAAGCGGTTCAATCAGTCAATTCATTCTTTACGGCAATATCAACGACTGGGTCAGCTTCAAATCAGAAACCGGCAACCAGTTGCAATGCCTCTCATTGAAGGATTTTCTGACCAATATAATGTTTGCGCCTTTCGAAGTAGTTCTCAGCTACGATCGCGGTCATGGCATCAGAACCTGTAAGGGCAGTGAAATATTCTTCAATTTTCTCAAGGCTTTCGACAGCTTTCACCGAACCGGTTTTTCGGCGGGAAATTCTGGTGAACAGACGCTTATTGAAGCAAACTCTCTTCCCAAAGAGCCCAAAAAAGCGCTCGCACTGATTGACCGCTTCATCAGATATGGTCTGAACCGAACCCGCAGTGACAAAGACGGCAAAATGGTTGCAAACCCGATCAGAATTGCCGTCATTATAGAATACGCCGAATACCTGCTGCCAAGGGCTGATATCGCCTACACCAGCCCTGAAACCGTAGATACCCTGATTCGCATTCTCGACTGGGCATCTGACCCTTCGATTACCAATGCGTACATTTCTACATGTCTGATCGCGGAAAATCTCAACGATATGAACCGCCAGCTCGTTGAAAACTCGCGTTCAGCCAAAATTCAGATCGAACTGCCGACTTCAGATCAGGTTTTGAATTTTGTTCAGGCAATTACCGCTTCGATTCAGAACTTCAATGAAATTTGTGATGTAGAACGTGAATCTCTGGCCCAGAAACTTGAAGGGCTTTCCTGCATCGATGTTCAGAACCTGATTGAGCGGGCAGTTAAGAACAAAAAGCGCATTACCATGGATTATCTGCGCGATGTAAAAAAAGAAATGATCGAAAAATCGGCATCGGGCCGCATTGTTTTCGTTGAATCTACCCGCAATCTCGATGATGTGGCCGCCCACCGCGAGGCCAAGCAGTGGCTGCGCCAGGATGCTCAGCTGATGAAGAAAGGCAAACTCAAAGCGCTGCCGATGGGTTATCTGATTACCGGTCGCATCGGCACCGGCAAAACCTATCTGGTCGAATGCTTCGCCGGCGAAGCGGGCGTTCCCTGCGTCGAACTGAAAAATTTCCGGGATAAGTGGGTGGGAGCCACCGAAGGCAACCTTGAAGCGATTTTCAAAATTCTGCATGCCATGGGCCAGGTAATCGTGTTTATCGATGAAGCCGACCAGGTTGCCGGCAAACGCGGCGCCGGTTCAGGCGATTCGGGGGTTTCAGGCCGAATTTATGCCATGCTCGCCCGTGAAATGGCCGATACCCGCAACCGTGGCCGCATTTTCTGGATCTTCGCCACTTCAAGACCAGACCTGCTTGAGGTTGACCTGAAACGTGTCGGTCGTCTCGATGTGCATATTCCCCTGTTCGCCCCGCAGACCCCCGAAGACAAGAAAGACCTGTTCATCGCTCTGGCAAAGAAGAACAAGGTAAAACTCAATCCCGAAGAAATTCCGGTTTTTCCCGATGATCTTGACATCGGCGGCAACGAAATGGAAGGAATTCTGATCATGGCTTCGCGCCAGTATGAGCTGCAGTGCG
>JBMOKV010000190.1:0-19726 GCA_049325495.1 Candidatus Rifleibacteriota bacterium
TCAGGAATAGGCATATCACAAAACGATCTGCCCAAAATATTCGGCAAATTCACCCAGGCAAACTCGAGCACGACCAGGAAATACGGGGGCACCGGACTCGGACTGGCTATTTCCAAGCGCCTTGTTGATCTGATGGGCGGAACCATGGGTTGTTGCAGCACTCTTGGCAAAGGCTCAGAATTCTTTTTTCACATTCCCTTCGATCTGCCAGGAGAAAAATCCGGAAAAGAGCCCCTGACTGTCGATGAGACTCCTGCTGGCGGGCATCCCACCAGGCCAGAAGGTGGCAACATAACAATTCTTCTGGTTGAAGACGACGACTCCTGTGCCAAATTTGCCAGCCAGTGCATACTTGATCTGGGGTTTCAGGTAGTAACCGCCGACAATGGAATCAAAGCAACGGAAATTCTGCATCGGCAGCGATTCGACGCGGTAATCATGGACTGGTGCCTGCCAGGCTGGAATGGCCTGATGATTGTTGAAGAGTTACGGAGAAATCAAGGGCCTAACCAGAATGTGCCGGTAATCGGTGTAACCGCCAGAGCGATGAAGGGGGACCGGGAAGTCTGTCTGAAGGCAGGAATGAACGACTATCTCGCGAAACCATTTGAGCCGGAAGACCTGCGTCGAAAGCTGGAAAAACAGCTGGGCCGAAATTCTCAGACCTGACTGGCTCCAAGATGCTCATTTAACTTACTGAGCAAAGAATTGAGCTCCACGGGCTTCAGTATGTAATCTTCAGCACCTTTTTTGAAAGCCTGCATGAAGGTTTCTTTTATGGCGGTTACCATTATTATTTTTACCCCCCTGCCCAGGGGAATTCCGCAGCTCTCTTCAAAAGCCCGGATTTTTTCAAGAACTTCAAGGCCATCCATTTCGGGCATCGCAATATCAAGCAGAATCATGTTATATGGATTTCTGGTTTTATGGGCAAGCTCAAACATTTTAATTGCGTCTTCACCATTGAGAACAGCGTCGCAACATGCATGGCCGGCAAGGTATTCCCGCAAAAGTCGGCAATTAACCGGTTCATCATCCACAATAAGAATTTTGCGTCGATTCATGGGCAACCTCATTTTAGAAATATATAGATAGTGAACAGGCTCATTCTATATCTAAACTTTAGCACAAAAACGAAAAAATCATAACCCGGCTGAATTCAGCTCCAGTTTTTTCATAAAGGCTGCTCGACCGCCAACCATAACCTTTGCAATCGTTCCACCGGCAATCTCAAGTTCAGCGTTGATCTCTGACGGAAGTCCCATGAACTGCCCCTGCAGAATTCGGAATCTGGTCGGCGCTTCTTTACAATGTCGATGCAGATAGCATGCAAGTGCACCGCTTGCGCTTCCGGTGGCCGATTCTTCCGCAATTCCAAAAAGGGGAGCAAAATTTCTCGCTGCGATCTCCCAGATTTCACCTTTCTCGATAATGGAAAAGGCATGCATACCCGCTGACCCGGTGTGCCGACTGAACTTTTTCAGCGCTTCCGGCGAAAATTCAAGTTTCTCTAAGTGCTCTATGCTGCTGATCTGCATTATCAGATCAGGAACTCCGGTTGAAACGATCTGGGGTGGCAGCAGGCTTTTTTCAACATGGCTCGAAGACAAGCCAAGCTCTTCGCAGATTTCCATCATTTCAAATTTTTGCTTGAACTCTGGCAAAACCTGCTGCATCAGAATTTCACCGCTACACTTTTCAAGCACCTTTATGCTTCCAACCCCCGTAGAAAAATTTGCGACTGGTTCTTTCAGCATTCCTGCAGCTCTGAAGGCAAAAAACATGGCAAGGGTGGCGTGACCACAAAAATCTATTTCATTTTCCGGGGTAAAAAATCTCAGATCTTTTGAGCCAGATCCAGGGTTTTCAAGAAAAACAGTTTCAGAAAAACCTGCCACTGCCGCAATTTTCTGCATAACCTTTTCGTTTCTCAGGTGTCCGGGCAGATTCAGCACTACCCCCGCCGGGTTGCCTCCCGAACCGTTTAAAACAAAACTGTTGATAACCAGAACTTCAACTGTATCCTTGATTTCATCCATAATTCGCCTATATTTCCCTGCATTTTCACTGATGCAAAAGAATAACAGATTTGCTTTGACTTATAAATATTTCACGGTTAAAATTTCCCTTAAAGATAGATAGTCAAGAGAAACCATGGGAATCTGATTGATGGCTAAATTCAGCTTCAGCCTTGAACGACGGGCGACTGGTTCGAAAGCCAGAGCCGGTCGAATGCGTACCATGCATGGAGAAATAAAAACGCCCGTATTCATGCCGGTAGGCACTCAGGCTGCAGTAAAGGGCCTGACGGTCGAAGGGCTTGTCGAGACCGGATCTCAGATAATTCTTGCCAACACTTATCACCTGCTGCTTCGCCCCGGCATTGAAGTTTTCAAAAAATTCGGCGGCGTACATAATTTCATGAACTGGAAAGGCCCGGTTCTGACTGATTCGGGCGGCTTTCAGATTTTTTCTCTGCCGCATGCAAGAGCCATGAACGAAGAGGGAGCAATTTTTCAAAGCTACGTCGATGGCAAAACCTTTCTTCTTTCACCTGAAACCAGCATCGAAATGCAACGGGCAATTGGCAGCGACATTATGATGGTGCTCGACCAATGCGTTCCCAGCAAAGCCGATTTTGACGAAGCCAGACGGGCCGTTGAACTGACTCACCGTTGGGCGGTCAGATCCCTTGAAGCCAGAGGCGATTCACCACAGGCTCTTTTTGGCATCATCCAGGGCGCCTGCTTTCCCGAGCTGCGTGAATTAAGCTCCGAATTTCTCCAGAAACTGCCGTTCGACGGGCTTGCCATTGGCGGTCTGGCAGTTGGCGAAACCCAGCAGGAGCGTTATGAATTCACCGGACTGGTTACCGACCTGATTCCAGACAGTCTGCCCCGTTACCTGATGGGAGTGGGCACCCCCCTCGATATTCTCGAAGCGGTGCATCGCGGAGTTGACATGTTCGACTGTATCATGCCATCGCAGCTGGCGCACCGGGGCGTTGCATTTACTTCGCATGGCATGGTTCACTTTCGCCGCCAGGTTTATAAATTGTCGGAAAAACCAATCGACAGCCGTTGCTCATGCCATGCCTGTCGAAATTACAGCCGCGCGTACATACACCACCTGATTAAAGCGGGGGAAATTCTCGGCAACCAGCTGCTGACTTTTCATAACATTCATTATTATCACCGTTTGATGCATGAGATACGGGAAAATATTCTTGCCGGAACTTTCTGGTCGTTTTATGAAGCCATGAAAAACGAGCTTGACCGCAAAGACGAGCAGAATCCAGGTATTCCTCCCAGAGTCAAAGCATCTCCAAAACCGGCCCGCCTGGGAGATTATGAAATTGTTGACCTTGAAGAAGGAGCAGCAAGCATCCGCCAGATCAGCTCCGGAGAAATCTTCATTTCTGCCAGCCAACCCGAAAAAGATGCGGTAAAAATTTACATCGAACAGGCCCGACTCAATCAGAAGCTGCTTAATTTCACCGAAGAACCACTGATAATCTGGGATATCTGGCTTGGGGCCGCCACCAATCTGATGGCAGTTATAAACAGCAGTGAAGAATTATTGAGCCATTACGGCAAATTACGGCAGCTGCAGATTTATACCTTCGAAAAAGACCTCGACCCTCTCAGATTGGCCTGTAAAGACCCGAACCGCTTTCCCCATCTGCGCCACAGCGCCCCTCACAAACTTCTTGCCCAAGACGAGTGGAACCACCCTTCCGGACTTATTTCGATTCAGATGCTCGAAGGCGACTTTAGAGTATCGATGGCGCGGGCTGCCCCACCCCATCTGATTTTTTATGACCCCTTTTCGCCAGAAAGCGAAACCGAACTGTGGCAAAGCGACACGTTCGCAACAATAAAAAGGCTGTGCAACGGTCGTCCAACCGAACTAATCACTTCGATCAACAGCGTTGAAGCCAGACTGGCCCTTCTTTCTGCGGGCTTTATGGTTGGCCGCGGCGTCAGCACCTCTTTCAGCGGCGAATCGACGGTCGCTTATCTGCCCAATAAAACCAGCGCCAATCATCCATGGTCACCAGGACTATTGAATCGTGACTGGCTGAAAAATTTCTGCCAGAATCAACTGCCTTTTCAAAACAATCTCTCCGAAGAAGATAAAACAGATCTTTGCCAGAAGCTTCGCAATCACCCGCAATTCAATCTCTGATTTAAATTTTTGTATTGATTTTTAATTAATCGATCGTCTTATCAAGTTGAGCAACGGCAGTCTTTAATCTTTCATTGCCCCTTTTATGGACTAATAGAAGCTGAAAACGAAAAACAAAACGGTCACTGAGCCCTGCGCAGCTTCAGCGAAGCAGGGTTGAAATGACCGTTTTTTGAACAAAACCCTTATTTTTTTAAATCAGATTATTTTTTCAGATAATCGATGATGCTTTCCTGGGGTATAAATTCAACTTCGCCACCGCTGCGGCGTTTGACTTCATACTGGCGATTTTCGATATTCTTGCCGCTGACGGTAACGCGAACCGGGCATCCGATCAGATCTGAATCGGCGAACTTAGCACCGGGGTTTAGATTGACCCGGTCATCCCAGAGGGTTTCGAAGCCATTTTCGTTCAGCAGGCGATAAAGCTTTTCAGACTCGGCCATGATGCTGTCTTCTTTGCCGAGCGAAACGATATGAACCTGATAAGGAGCTACTTCTTTCGGCCAGATAATGCCTTTTTCGTCATTGTGGGTTTCCACGATGGTGCCCATGACGCGGCCTGGCCCGATTCCGTAGCTTCCCATAATTACCGGCTTTCTTTCGCCTTTTTCATCGACATACTGCAAGCCAAGACCGTCAGAGAATTTGGTTCCCAGTTTGAAGATATTGCCCACTTCAATGGCTTTCTTTTCCACGAAATCATTGCGGGTCAGACCGAATTCGGCAATAACTTCGTCGACGAAGATTTCGCGGTTGATCGCGATTTTCTTTTCTTCGTTGATATAGATAATATCTTCACCATATTCGCAGAGAGTCTGAAATTCATGGCTGAATTTGCTGAAAGTGCCACCGGAAGCATAGGTTACATAAGTTATCTCACCGATGCCAAGCCGATCGAAAATCTTAATGTAGGCGTTTTTGGCCTTTTCATAGTATTCATCTAGTTCTGCCTGGTCACGACAGAAAGAATAGAGATCCTTCATGATAAATTCACGGGTGCGTAAAATGCCTGATTTGGCTCGGGTTTCATTGCGAAACTTGGTCTGGAACTGGTAGGCAAATGCCGGCAGATCTTTATAAGAATTGATAAACTTCTTCATCAGTTTGGTAAGAGGCTCTTCATGGGTCGGTGCCAGGCCGAGCTGACTGCCGTTTTTCAATTCGGTTTTGAACCACACATCCATTTTCGCGTCATCCCAGCGATCGGTCGGCTCCCAGGTCTGGGGCGACTGTAGCGCGGTCATGAGAATTTCCTGGCCGTCGATGGCGTTCATTTCCTGGCGAATAACGTTGATGATCTTGTTAAGAACGCGATGGCCCAGGGGCAGAAATGAATAGACACCTGCAATTTCCTTGTCGATAAAACCGCTTTTCAACAGAAGCTGAGAATTGATGCTCACTTCGTCTTTTGGCAGAGTCTTGGAAGTTTTGGTAAAAAGTCTTGATTGTCTCATTGCAGTGCTGGTTCCTTTTCACTGGTTTCAAATTTGAACGAAGAAACATACCACAAAATCGCAATTTTACACAGCCCCCCCTTAATTTTTTTCACTCAACCTGACTGGACAGCAGCAGGTTTTGCTGATACAAATTAACCGATGAACTCTGAAACTGAAAAATCGATTGATCTGCGTCTGCCTTTGGCACTACTGCTGTTAATCTATATTCTGATCGGTCTCGGCGGCTACGGTAACGATTGCGATACTTATCTGATGATTCGCAGTGGGCGGCAGTTCATCAATGGCGAAGGCTACCAGTTCTCACGCCCCCCCGGATATCTGGTTCCCGAGCTGATTATTGGAATCACGTCTCAACTTGGGCCTCACTGGCTTTCAAACGCGGTATCGGCATTACTTGCCGTGGCTTCATTATACATTTTTCATCGAATTTTGAGCATTTTTCTGCTGGAAAAATCCGCGCTGCTGCTGGTGCTGTGCGTAGCCTTCAACCCCTGGTTTGTGCTGGCCGCCACCACCTCGATCGATTACATTTACAGCCTTTTTTTCATTCTTCTGGTGCTGCAGCTGCTCATTGATGGCCGACCTCTGATGGCAGCCCCGGCAACCGCAGCCGCCCTGTCATCCCGCCCTGGAAATGCTCTGTTGATTCTCGCCCTTTATCTGTATTTCCTTTTCAGAACGTACAGATATGACAAACCATCTTTATTCAGGTTGGTCGGCTCGGCATTTTTGGCGCTATTGCTGACTCTTGCCCTGTTTTTCCCAAGCTATCGCAGTGTCGGCTACAGTTTCGATTTTTTCAGCTACGCGGCAGTTGAATGGTCTTTGCTTGGGCACGCTTCACGATTTCTCTATAAGAATCTATTTTTATTTGGCCTCTTACCGACTTTGTGGCTGCTGGTATGCACCTGGAAAAACAGAATATTTCTTCAAAAAAGCAATCTCGGCAATCCGGAAAACCTATTTGTTATGGCCGCCATACTGCTTCATTCAATGTTATTTTTTAAAATTCCATTGGAAATTTCTTACCAGCTGCCACTGCTGCTTCTGATTTTTCCGTTGCTTGCCCGGCATTTCAATTTCAGCCGAAAACAGTTGCTTATACTGCTGATGCTCAATCTTTTTACCTCATTCGTTTTAAACATTGATCTGCTCGACAAAAAGTACAACCCGGACAACACCGAAGCGGTATCGGCAACCCCCGGCATCTTTTTTCGCCCTGGAATTGTGGTCGACGATTTTCGCCGCCGCCCCGAAAGCACGAAGCAGTTTTTTGACAAATACCAGATTGATTTGAATTAAATTTTAACCTGGCTTTAAAAGTTATTTCCTGAAAAACATTTCGATCAGACTAAAACTCATCGCAAACTCACAAACGTAATGCCGGCGCAGGCCGTTATCCAGTCGGCATTTTAATCACACTTTCGTGGCAATTTTGAGATGTGCTCTAATTCCCTGACCAAAAATGGTGGAAAAATTCACCGCGCGGGCGGTCAACGCGCTCGAAGGTATGAGCGCCGAAATAATCTCGCTGTGCCTGCAAAAGATTGGCGGGCAACAGCGCACAGCGGTAGCCATCAAAGTAATTCAGAGCCGAACTCATCGAAGGCACCGGAATGCCCTGGTCGATGGCAAATTTTAGTATTTCACGCCAGCCATTCTGAGCTGCAACATCGATTTTTTCAGAAACAAAATCCGCCATCAGGAGGTTTTCAAGATTACTGTCGTTTTCAAATGCTTTTTTAATGCTGGTGAGAAACTCGGCCCTGATAATGCAACCGGCTCGCCAGACCTGGGCGATGTTGGCATAGTCGAGCTTCCAGGAAAACTTGTCGGAAGCGGCCCGTAACAGGCTGAAACCCTGGGCGTAAGAACAAATTTTGGCGGCGTAAACCGCTTTTTCAAGATTCTTTACCATCTCCTGCCGGTCGCAACGGTTTTCTGGGGCTTGCCACCCCAGTTTTCCGGCGGCCTTTTCGCGTTGAGCTTTGACTGCCGACAGACTACGCGCAAAAACCGCTTCAGCAATCTGCGGAATCGCAACCCCCATGTCGAGAGCAATCTGGGCAGTCCAGCCGCCGGTGCCCTTTTGACCAGCAGCGTCGAGAATCACGTCAAGCATTGGCCGACCCGTTTGTGGGTCTTCCACCGACATGATTTCAGCGGTAATTTCGATCAGATACGAACTTAGATCGCCCCTGTTCCAGTTTTCAAATGTTTTTTTCATTTCATCGTAGTTCATGCCAATGCCTGCCTGCATCAGATGAAATGCTTCACATATCAGCTGCATGTCGCCGTATTCGATACCGTTGTGAACCATTTTTACAAAGTGACCCGCCCCACCCTCGCCCATCCATTCGCAGCAGACGCCGCCATCTGGCAGTTTTGCTGCGATTTTTTGCAGAAAAGGTTTCACTATTGGCCAGGCATCAGCATTTCCTCCAGGCATCAGCGAAGGGCCTTTCAAAGCACCTTCTTCGCCACCAGACACCCCGAGACCGATAAAAAGAAGGCCTTTTTCCCGCAGAAAGGCGTTTCGGCGATTGCTGTCTTCATAATGAGAATTGCCACCATCGACGATCACATCGCCGGGATCAAGCAATGGCACCAGCAGCTCGATATTTTGATCAACCGGTTTCCCGGCCGGTATCATTAGAATAATTTTTCGGGGCCGACTCAGGCTGGCAACGAAACCTGGCAGGTCGACAAAGCCCTGAATGCTTTTTCCAGCTGCTCTGGTGTTGATAAATTGATGCAGCCCATCAGCATGACGGTTATAGCATGAAACCAGAAAGCCCTTGTCGTGAAGATTCAGAATCAGGCTTTGCCCCATAACCCCGAGACCGATCAAACCAATATCAGCTAAACTATTCATGACAGCCCCTTGCGAAAATATGCAACATTCAATTTGCAACCGGTCAAATTTTCGGTGCAGGAATTAATCTTACCTCATGCCCGAATTAAAGTGAAAAACAAATTTCGTGAAAAATCAATTGCCAAAATAGCGTATGCAATTTAGTGTCTGCGGAACCTGCATGGCGCGATGCGGCATTCACATAAACGTTCCCTGCTTTGCCGGCGCTGAAAAATCGATGATGCCATTTCTGGCTCAGTGGGTTATCGGCAGCGACAGGGTTATTACCTTTTAAATTCCAGAAGCCTTAGATCGCCTTGACATTTATTTTTGTTGCGCATATATTATGTATATAATTTATGCGCAGCAGGTGTGTATGTCAGTATTATATAATATCAATTCCCCTAAAAAAGCAACAAACCTTACGATTAACTCTGAGCTGCTGGGTCTTGCCAAAAAACTGAATATAAACATTTCTTCAGTTCTTGAGAAAGCGCTGGCAGAAGTCGTCAAACAAAAGAAAAAAGAACAGTGGCTCAAAACTAACAAAAAAGCTATCGATATCTACAATGAAACAATTAATGATCATGGCCTTTTCAGCGATGAAATGAGAACATTCTAGTGGCGCAGTTTTCTGTATACAATAATCTCAACCCTGCAACCAGAGAATTTTACCCATTACTGTTAAATGTTCAATCAACTTTGCTCGATGGCCTTGAAACCCGCCTGGTAATTCCATTGTCTTTAAAAAGTAATTTTCACAACAATCCAATCAAAGAATTGAACCCGATCTTCGAATTTAATAAGGCTGAATACCTGGTTTTAACTCAGCAATTAGCGGCTATTCATGCAAAAAATCTTGGTCCACAGGTTGCTGACGCTTCAGGTTCACGGCAAGCAATTCTTTCTGCCATCGACCTTCTCATCACCGGATTCTAATTTTTGTTTGAAATTTGAGTTACTTGCATTTAATGATATGCGGAATTCAAAAACAATAACTGGTATCGCCATCTGATTTGCAGGTATTTCACAACGAACTTTCTTCGAAACTCACCTTACATGGATGCGATTTGTTAATGAATACTGAAACAACTGAAAACAATTCAAAACTTGCGCGATTTATCGAATTTTTCGGGCTTAAAAAGAGCGTTGTCGGCGTTCTGGGCATGTGCATACTTATCGGGCTCGGCGAAAAAATGGCGGAAAGATTTCTGCCAATCTATCTGGTAGCACTCGGCGGCGGCGCTTACATGGTTGGTCTGCTGAATTCACTCGATAACCTTCTTTCGGCTCTGTACTCGTTTCCAGGCGGCTGGCTGGCTGACCGCTATGGCACGAAAAAATCCCTTATGATCTTCAACCTGGTGGCAATCGCCGGCTACCTGATGGTCATAATGATTCCAAGCATATGGGCCGTAATGCTTGGTTCTGTTTTGTTTATAAGCTGGACCTCCCTTTCTTTGCCTGCAACAATGGGTCTGATTTCAGAGGTTCTGCCCAAAAACAAGCGAACCATGGGCGTCTCGGTTCACTCATTGATTCGGCGCATTCCCATGGCTTTGGGACCGGTTATCGGCGGATATCTGATAACCCGATACGGCGAAATAGAAGGAGTGCGCTACGCATTCATTGCCGCCTTGGTAATGGCACTGATTTCCATGATTTTTCAGGAAATCATGATTCATGAACCGGAAAAAAAGCCCATGGAAAAAGTTGACGAATCTGAATCGCAAAAACCCCTGCTGGGACCTGAATTAAAAAGGCTACTGGTGGCTGATATTCTGGTGCGTTTCTGCGAACAGATCCCTTATCCCTTTGTCGTTCTCTGGTGCATGAATTTAAACAAGGTTTCAGGCATTGAATTCGGCTTGCTATCGACGATTGAAATGACAACTGCGGTTTTAATATACATTCCGGTGGCCTGGCTGGCTGACCGCAGCACAAAAAAGCCATTTGTCACCATGACCTTCGTTTTTTTCACGATCTTTCCTCTATTTCTGCTATATTCGCGATCTTTCTGGATGCTGAGCATTGCCTTTTTCATCAGAGGCTTGAAAGAATTCGGCGAACCGACCCGCAAGGCTCTGATCATGGATCTTGCCCCCGAAGGGCGCAAGGCGGCAGCATTCGGCACCTATTACCTTTATCGCGACATCGTAGTTTCCGTAGGGGCATTTTCCGGTGCAATTCTCTGGGAAATTAGCCCGCAGGCCAATTTTATCGGCGCGTTTGTCTGCGGTCTGATCGGCACTTTGTGGTTTTTCATAAAAGGCACCGACTTTATAAATTCCAAAGATTGCTAGAATTATTCTCAATATTCATAAACGTCATGCCTGCGTAGGCAGGCATCCAGTAGGCATTTAAATCATGCCTTCGCAGCAATTTTGAGATGTGTTCTAATTATTTCCAAGACATAATCTGAAACAACTTCAATCAGATTTTTTAAACCAATGTTGTGTTTTCAGGCAGAATTTGACCAACATCAGCATTACCGGAACTTCGATCAGAACGCCAACAACCGTCGCGAGAGCCGCTCCTGACGAAAGACCAAAAAGCATGACAGCCGTTGCAATTGCTACTTCGAAATGATTTGAAGCACCAATCATCGCAGCCGGAGCTGCCATATCATAGCTCAAGCCAAGAAATTTCGCTGCAATATAACCCAGAGCAAAGATCAATATCGTCTGGATAAACAGCGGCACTGCAATGTAAAAAATGGTAAGCGGGTTGGCAGCGATGACTTCGCCTTTGAACGAAAACAATAATACCAGAGTCGTCAGCAACGCAATAATAGTAATGGGAGTTAAAAAGTGAAGAAACTTTTCTTTGAACCATTCTTCACCCTTGCTCTTGATTATCAGCTTACGTGAAGCAAAACCTGCTACAAGAGGCAACGCCACGTAAATCGCAATCGAAAGCAGCAAGGCCTGCCATGGAACAGGCAACTGCCCAACGCCAAGAAGATAGCCCCCGAGAACACCGTATAAAACCAGCATTGTCAAAGAATTTACCGCTACCATGACCAGAGTCAGGCCGTCATTTCCCCGTGAAAGATAACCCCAGACCAGAACCATTGCAGTGCAAGGCGCTATTCCAAGCAGAATGCATCCGGCAAGATAACTGCGCCAGAGCGGAATCTGCAGCATTTTCAAACCATTATTCAGTACCACCGTGCCCGCACCATGAGTCGCTCCTACTTCAAGATCTAGACCGAAAGGCATTTTAACCAGATCAACTGCTTCGGCTCCGATCAAATTATAAAAAACCGTTCCAAGAAAAAAGATTGCGATGGCATACATGGTAAAGGGCTTGATAGCCCAATTTACAAACAGAGTCAGAAAAACCGGTTTGCCACTTTTACCTGCTTTGACGACTTCGGCGAAGTCAATTTTGACCATTATGGGATACATCATAAAGAAAAGACAAATTGCTATGGGAATGGAAACTACAGGAGCGTCATTAACGAAAATTGCCATGCCATCGAGGGTTTTGGCAAAGTCTGGCGCAATTTTTCCCAGAAAAATTCCGCCGATAATGCAAAGAGCTACCCAAAGTGTCAGATAGCGCTCAAAAATGCTGTTCATCTGTCTTTCATTTGTTTCAACCGAATTCATCTCAATTCTCCCGTCTATTTATATGCCTTAATCGTTGCTGAGCAAATGCATTTTTCCGCATCAGGAAACCAGGTTTTTATCACCTCGCGGCTTTCTGGTTTCAGTTCGATGTTGATTTCAGAAAAACCCGCTGCAGAAATTGTTTTTTCAAGCTCTTCAATCGACACTGCGCCTGATACGCAGCTGCACAAAGCCTCTTTGCTGTTGAGCACAGCTTCCGAGAGCGGCTGTAGCGCCACTACATCGGAAATCGCAACTCTTCCACCTGGCTTAAGCACGCGATATGCCTCAGCAAAAACCTGGGCTTTTTCAGGTGAAAGGTTTACTACGCAGTTGGAAATAATCACATCGACGCTGTTGTCGGCAACCGGAAGATGCTCGATTTCGCCAAGTCTGAACTCAACATTGGAGAAACCTGCTTTGGCAGAGTTTTCTCTTGCCTTACTAATCATTTCCGGGGTCATATCGACACCAATTACTCTGCCATTCCCGCCTACTTTTTTTGCCGCCAGAAAGCAGTCGAATCCCCCGCCACTACCCAGATCAAGAACCGTTTCACCCTGTTTGAGAGCAGCGATAACCTGAGGGTTACCACAGCCCAGCCCCAGATTTGCCCCTTCTGGAACAGCCGCAAGTTCTTCGTCTGAATACCCCAGTTCTGCTGAAATTGATGGGTTGGCAGAAATTTCAGTGCAGCAACCGGCTGACGGCCCACAACAACTCCCACCTTTACTGGCAATTGAACCATAGGTTTTTGCAACATTCTTGCGAATTTCAGATGTTTTTAAATCATTCATTTTAAATTAATCCCTTCAGCTCTTTCTCGATAAAAGCCTTTATCTGGTCACGAACATTGCGATAGCATTCAAGAGCTTTTTCCTGGCTGTCTGTTTCTTTTGCCATGGCCGGCGGGTCACCAAAAGGCACATGAACGACTCTGGTTCTACCCGGAAAAATCGGGCACCGCTCATTGGCATTCCCGCAGACGGTTATCACCAGATCAAACTCCAGCTCAGGAAGTTCACTCAATAACTTTGAGCGGTGAGAAGAAATCTCCACGCCCTCCTCTTTCATTACCTGAACAGCAAATGGATTCATGCCATGTTTTTCCACTCCTGCAGATGAGACATCAAGCCAATCATTGTGAAAGTGCCGCGCCCAGCCTTCAGCCATCTGGCTTCGGCATGAATTTCCAGTGCAGAGAAAAAGAACTTTCTTCTTCATTTTTTTTTCAATTCCTTTTTTGGAACAACCTATAGCCAGGATTTTCTGCATTTTGCCAATATCCACGCTAAAATCCCGAATTTTGAGAGATTCTGTAAAAAAATTCTGCCAGCCAGACAGTTTTTTGTTTTTTCGATTTATGGAAAAATAAACCCATCGCCCTTCTTTTCGACCCTTTATCAACCCGGCCTCAATAAGAATAACCATATCGTGAATCAAATAACCCCGTAGATATGAACCAGACAATAATAAAATCCGGCAAATATGAAGATCGTGCCGGTCAGCAATCTAACGTAAGCTTCAATTTTGTTCAGACTATCGAAGGCTTTTCCAAGCATTTCACTGCTGTAAGCCACCAAAAAGGCGAATACGACAACCGGAATCGCTGTTCCAAAACCATAAACTAATGGCAAGATAAGGGTAGAGCCGGTTTGGAGAGTTAAAGGAATCAGGGCACCAAAGAACAAACCAGCTGAAACCGGGCAAAAAGACAAAGCAAAGAGTACCCCAAGGGGGAGAGCATACAAAGCTCCATTTTTTGCCGCCTTTTCCTGTATTGCGGTTCCGGCCAATTGAATGCTTACCCCATGACCAATCAGGTTCAACAGGATCATCCCAAGAATAATCAACAACGGCCCGAGAATATCGTTCAGATAGTTTTGAAGAAAACGCGCAATCTGCCCGGTAGCAAAAAACCCAGATGAAATCAGATAGCCAAGCAATACATAAGCAATTACTCTTCCCGAGGTATAAAGTATCCCGGAAAGAAAAATTGCGGGTTTATTGCCCATCTGACGGCCAATGAAGGAAATTGCCGCAACATTGGTCGCCAGCGGGCAAGGGCTGATAGCCGTCATTATGCCCAGCCAGACCGCGCTGGAGAGACTTATCCAGTCCATTTCCACCCCTCAGATTTTTTCAAGTGCATTTTTAACTGCGCTGCGAATGCAGGAATCGAACTCCTCCTGCTTTTCCAGAAGCGACCAGAGTTGATCAAGCCTCTCAAAGCTTTCAATCTGTCCATTTTTTATTACCGCCACAACCACACAGCTTGATGAAACATCAAATTTTGCAGCTAAAGGCTGGTTTTGCTGAAAATTTACTTCTTCCCAGGCCATGATGCCCGATGACAGCTCTTTGGAAAATTCTATTCCCGTCAGCTTCTTTGCCCGCTCTTCAATGCTGTTGCAGGTTACACAGCGAAACATGGCATGCATGTAATAAAGCCTGACCATTCCTTTGTCTTCTTTACTGGCGGCCTGGGCTAAAGTCTGAATCTGACCTGCATCGGCACTGCGTTTTTTTTCACTGTGTTTACCAAATGCAAAACCTACTGAAAAAATGACGAAGACCAGCAGAAATCTGGTCAAAAAGTCTTTATATCGTTCCAGTATTCTTATCATTCCTGTTCAATTGATTCTGTCTGTTTGTCCTGATTGGCCGCAGGAATGTCTGACGAACTACCTGTTTCGAAGACAAAACCAAGTTCTTTCCACTTCGCCAGAATTTCATCTTCTGACAAAAAACCAGTGTTGCGAAACAGTTCCTTATCTTCTTCGTTGAAGAAAATCTGAGTAGGAATCGTCTGAATCTGATTCGCCTGGGCAAGGGCCTGGTTTTCCTGCAGCCAGACATCGATGAATTCGGTTTTGAATTTATCAGAATGCTTCTCGATACATGCTTCCAGAACTGCCTCCATTGCTTTACAGGCCTTACACTGTTTCGACCCGAAATCAACCATTCTCGGCAGTTTTTTTGAGGTTTCTGCTGAAGAAGAAGCAATCTGAGCCAACAATGTCATTGAAAAAGCAAACAAGAAAACAAGAGTAAGTAGTTTTTTCATTTCTTCACTTTAAAACCTTTTTGATTTCTTCAGGTGAAGCTACCTTTCCCACTATTCTTACGGTGCCATCGACGGCAAGAGCAGGAGTCATCATTACACCGAAGGCAGTTATCTGGTTGATGTCTGTTACTTTTTCAATTTCTGCGTCAATGCCTGCCTCTTTAACTGCCTGTTTGGCATTTTCTGCCAGTTTTGTACATGATGGACAACCTGTTCCCAGAATTTGAATTTTCATTTAAAAACCTCCGTTTGGGTAAATTGTTCCGAAAATCATGCCACAGATTGTGGCCATGATAATAACCAGTGATACAAATGTTACAGTTTTTCTGGTGCCAAGAACGCTTCGAATTACAAGCATATTGGGAAGGCTCAAAGCCGGGCCCGCCAGAAGCAGGGCCAGGGCTGGTCCATTTCCCATGCCACTTCCTACAAGACCCTGAACTATTGGAACTTCTGTCAGAGTGGCAAAATACATGAAAGCACCGGCGAATGAAGCGAAGAAATTTGCCCGGATTGAATTACCGCCGACCGCCAATGAGACCCATTCGGAGGGTATCAGGCCTTCTTGTCCGACGCGGCCCAGCAATGCTCCGGCAATGACCACGCCAAAAAGAAGCAGAGGCAGAATCTTTTTGGCGAAATCCCACGAAACATTGAACCAGTCAGAGAGCTCGCCCTCCTGAGTGCTGGTGAATAACGTAAGTGCCAGGGAACCCACGGTAAAAGGAATTAGAGGGTATTCCGGGTAAGTTAAGCCCGCAGCGCCGACGGCAATAACCGAGATAAAAGCCTTCCAGGCTTTAAGCTCAAACCAGAGTACCATGATCAGAGAAAAAGCCAGATAAAAAATTCCGGTTATCATCCACTTTGCGCCGAAAATTGCCGCCCACAAACCTTCGGTCTCCTGTGGTTTGCCCCAGTTGGCAAAAACCAGAATGCCAACCATCGAGGCAAAATACAGCCCATTCTGCAAAAGATTGCGCTTCAATTCAGGTTCTGGCATGACCATTTGCGCTGCAGCCTTGGCTTCTTCTTCATCTCTGAAAATGAAATGCATCAACAAACCAATGATTACACTGAACAAAACGGCACCGGCAGCCCGGGCAACGCCCAGCTCAAACCCTAGAATTCTTGCCGTAAGAACAATCGCAAGAATATTGATGGCAGGGCCTGAATACAAAAAAGCACATGCGGGGCCAAGACCGGCACCCATCCGGTAAATTCCCGAAAAAAGCGGAAGAATCGTGCACGAACAGACGGCCAGAATAGTACCTGAAACTGCGGCAACGCCATAAGCAATCACTTTATTGGCCCGGGGCCCGAGATACTTCATTACCGAAGCCTGACTGACAAAAACACCCACTGCCCCTGCGATGAAAAAGGCCGGAACCAGGCAAAGAAGAACGTGTTCCTGTGCATACCATTTGACCAGATGAAACGCTTCAAGAACAGCGTTATCAAATCTTGTCGTGCCCACAGGAAGGTAATAGCAGGCAAGAAAAACAATTGCAACGGTTAAAAAAGGTTTCCATTCTGTTTTCCAGACGTTCATTCCGTTTCTCCTGCGGAAAAGCATTTCTGACAAACTTTTTGATCATTGGCTTTGCTGCCCAGAAAATTATCGATGCATCGATTAAATTCGCCGACGCAATGCATCTGTAATTGGTAAAAAACCTGCTGACCGCGCTTTTCGTCTGAAATCAAACCCGCATTCTTAAGAACCGAAAGGTGCTTCGAAACCGTTGAAAAATCTACCTTCAGCTCATTAACAAATTCGCAGACACAGCATTCTCCCGCAGCGAGTTTGTCGATAATGAAAAGACGGCTCGGGTGTGCCAGAGCTTTAAAAACAAGTGATCTTTTTTTATATGAATCCGACAGCATAATATCTCCTATTATTTGGCAATTTTACCAAATGGCCAATAATAATGCAAGCACAATCATTGGCTTTTAATCAGTTTTTTAAATATTGAAATTACATGGTTGACTAAGCCGTGTATGAGTGCTATTAGAGTAAGGAAATGCCCCATGGGAAAGGAATAGTTGTCCTGGAGCATAAATAGAAACAGGAGACATTATATGGCACATCGAGTTTACAATTTTTCCGCAGGTCCGGCCGTGCTTCCAGAAAAGGTTTTGAAACAGGCTGCCGATGAAATGCTTGACTATCAGGGATGTGGCATGAGCGTCATGGAACTGAGCCACCGTTCCAGCGTTTACCAGAAGATCATCGACGATGCAGAAGCCGGGTTGCGCAAGCTAATGGATATTCCGGCAAATTATAAAGTGCTTTTTCTTCAGGGCGGAGCTTCCCTGCAGTTCCTTATGATTCCAATGAATCTCGGAAAAAATAAGAAAGCTGATTACATCAATACCGGCGAATGGGCCACCAAAGCAATTAAAGAAGCCAAGAAGTTTGGCATGGATGTTAACGTCGTCGCTTCATCTGAATCGACAACCTTCAACCATTTCCCCGAAATTGATCCGGCTAAAGTAAGAAAAGATGCCGATTATCTGCACATCACCTCTAACAACACCATTTTCGGCACCAAGTGCATGGATGTTCCGAAAGTGAATATTCCTATTGTCGCAGACATGTCATCCAACATCATGAGCGAAAAGTTCAACGTCAGCGATTATGGCCTGATTTACGCCGGGGCCCAGAAAAATATCGGGCCCGCCGGTGTCGTTATCGTCATCATTCGTGAAGACCTGATAGGCCTGGTAGAAGGTCTGCCCACCATGCTCGATTATGCAACTCATGTCAAAGCCGGTTCGATGTTCAATACTCCGGCAACCTACGGCATCTACATTGCCAAGCTGGTTTTCGACCACATGCTCAGCCTCGGCGGCGTCGAATACTTTGAAAAGCTCAACAAAGAAAAAGCCCAGATCATCTACGACGCAATCGATAATTCAAAGCTTTTTAAAGCCCATGTAAAACCGGGCAAAGACAGATCATTGATGAATATTCCGTTCTTCACTGAAAAAGAAGACCTCAACAAAAAATTCCTTAAAGAAGCTGAAGCCGCTGGCCTGGTAACCCTGGCCGGTCACCGCAGCGTAGGCGGAATGCGCGCCTCGGTCTATAACGCAATGCCGATCGAAGGCTGCAAAAAACTTGCTGACTTCATCAAGAAATTTGACAAAGAAAACTCATGAACCACAGCGGGGGCGGATCGCTGCCCCCCCTTTTTCGCGGGCCTGATCAAGGAAAGGAATAAGAAATGACAAAAAAGATCCTGATTGCCACCGACAAACCCTTTGCTTCTGAAGCCATCGACCTGATCAAAGAAGCGGTTGCCGGCAACCCCAATTACAAAATCGAACTTCTGGAAAAATATACCGAAGTCTCACAATTCAAGGCAGCAGTTAAAGATGCACATGCTCTCATCATCAGAAGCGATATCGCTTCTCGCGAAATCATCGAAGCCGCCCCGGAACTCAAAATCATCGTCAGAGCCGGCGCGGGTTATGACAATATCGACCTGGAAGCCGCTACTGAAAAGAAAATCGTTGCGATGAACACCCCAGGCCAGAATGCCAACGCCGTCGCCGAACTGGCGCTGGGAATGATGGTCTATATCGCCCGCTGCAAATTCAATGGCAAATCGGGTTCTGAGCTGCTTGGCAAGAAACTCGGCCTGCATGCCTATGGCAATGTTGGTCGTGCGGTAGCCCGCATTGCCAAAGGCTTCGGCATGAAAGTCCATGCCTTTGATCCATATGTTCCCGCTGCAAAAATTGAAGCCGAAGTCATCAGAGTCGAAAAGACAGTAGAAGAGCTTTACAGCAACTGCCATTTTATCTCTCTGCACATTCCCGCCACCGCCCAGACCAAAAAATCGGTTAATTTCGACCTGCTCAGCCGCATGCCCAAAGGAGCAGTGCTGGTCAATACCGCCCGCAAGGAAGTCATCTGCGAAGATGGCCTGAAGCGCATGCTGGCAGAACGCAAAGATTTCCGCTACGTTTCAGATATCGCTCCCGATTGCGCCGAAGAGTTGATGAAAGATTTTGCCGACCGCGTCTATTTCACCCCGAAAAAACTGGGTGCCCAGACCGAAGAAGCAAATATCAACGCCGGCGTTGCTGCGATCAAGCAGATTGTTTCATTCTTCGAAACCGGTGACACCACTTATCAGGTCAATAAGTAACCGCAACCACAAAATGCAACAGACAATCGCCCGGCTTCGCCGGGCGATTGTTTTTTCCGAAATTGACCCACTATGAAGAAAGGGTTAGAATAACTGTAATTCAAAGTTCTTTTCATGCCTGGGGTTGAAAATGAGAGAAATCGCCATGGTTTTCCGCAGAAAAAAGGGTATAGCCCTGTTTCTGATCATTGGCATGGTTTTCATTACCTTCTTTCTTTTCTTTTTCCTTTCACTGACCAGCAGCCAGTTTAATTTTACTGCCCACCAGAATCTTGAAACCGAACTGGCAACCCAGTCTGGCCAAGCGTTTGCCGATGCTTTCTGGGTTTTTGTCAAAGATGTTTTTCAAAACCGAAAAGGCTGTGATCGAATTTTTCCGCCGGTTG
>JBMOKV010000191.1:0-2622 GCA_049325495.1 Candidatus Rifleibacteriota bacterium
TTTCTGTTGTTTTCTACATAATTGCCGCATTTGCTAAGCTCAGACGCAATCTTGTTGCTCGAATACTTTATGTCGGGAATGAAAATGTCGACGATATCTTCGAGCAGTTCGACGACTTCTGCTGACTCGTATCCCGAGCAGTTGTAAACGATTGGCAGCTTTTGCGCTTCTGGTGAAGCAAGCAGCCAGGCTTCAAGCAGCAAAGGAATGACGTGTGTTGGAGTAACGAAATTGAAATTGTGCACCTTTTTTGCTGCAAGCTTGTCGAATACCTGTGAAAGTTCATTTGCCGACATAAACCTGCCATTGCCAAGCTGACTGAACGGAAAATTCTGGCAGAAGAAACAGCCCAGCGTGCAATTGGAAGAAAAAATCGTGCCCGAGCCATAAATGCCCGAAATGGGAGGCTCTTCGCCGCGATGCTGAGCCCATGCAGCTACTTTTATCGTGTCTGCTGTTCTGCAAAAGCCTGTTTCACCCTCTGCTCTTTTAACCATGCATTCTCTGGGACAAAGTCGGCATGGGCTCATGAGGCTTTTCAGCCTGGTAATCCTGTCTTTGACCAGGTCGACCTTGTTCATCTTGCCTGCTGCCAACTCAATCGGTCAGAAAAATAACGCCACGTTTTTCGGCTTCTTCACGTGCCAGGTCGGTAATGATAGCGCCCACCGGCACCTTGAATGGCTCTAGAGATTCGGCGGCGATGGTAACATCTTCTCTGGTAATGATCTGGCGCTCGCCAGTTTTTACAGCCACTGCGGTTCGATTTCTTAAAATCTTTACGCTTGTCGATTCCAGGTTTTCGAGATTGAAGCCGCTGACGGTGCCAGAGAGCAGGCCTTCCCAGTGTTTGCGATAAGTTCTTACCAGGTGGGGATTCATTTGATCATTAATTGCTGGAAGGAAATGGTCGTTGAGCAAAACCGGTTTGCCAAGGCGGGTCGCTTCAAAAAAAAGTCTTGAAGGCAGCGAATCTTGAATGCCAAGAGCAAACTTTGCCAGGCTGTTTAAACTGAGCGGATGAACAAGAACGAGGTCATAGGTGTTCAAACGCAGTAAAAGACTGCTTTCGTCGTTAGCGGTGAATACTTTGAAATCGGCTGCCAGATTTCTTGCCCAGCCTTTATTCTGGGCAGAAAAAGAAACCGCAATGTCGGGAACGGCAAAAAATGCCGGAAAATCGCTGGACTCTATTGGCAGAAACAGCCCTGATTCAGGGCAACAATAGATTATCAGCGGCTTTAGGCTAACCCTTGCTGGCGTTGCTGAACTGTTCATGATTTTCTTTACAATACTTCGACATTAAGCCAAAGTCAATTAATCCTGATTTTGTCGATAATCTCGAGCAAGTTGCAAATTCTACTGAATGAAGACAAAGCCTGCAATTTCAACAGGTAATGTCCTTTTCTGAATATTCTCGCGAATCTCAAAAGGCACATGAACACTATTTTTGACTCTATCTGCAAAAAATGACGGCAGATTTTTCAAGTAAAAAACTAAAAGACTTAGGGGAAATTATGGGCTCCATATGTTATATTGTCTGCTAAATAGAACCTGAGAGAAGGGAAAACATGAAAACCGATTTTTTAAAAGGCTCCTGGGTTGCTCTGGTCACCCCTTTCAAAGAGAACCTGGAGATTGATTTTGCTGCAGTTGAAAAGCTTGTCGATCTTCATATGCGCGCAGGTACAGATGGATTGTTGATTTGTGGCACCACTGGCGAAGCAGTGACCCTTTCTTTTTCCGAAAAAGCCGAATTGATGAAGCAGGTTCGCCGCTTTTCCAATGGAAAAATTCCACTGATGTTTGGTTCAGGAACAAATGACACCAGTTCAGCCGCAGAACTCACGGCCAAAGCTCAAGACCTCGGAGCCGATGCCGTTCTGGTCGTGACTCCTTATTACAACAAGCCCCCACAAGCCGGCCTGGTCGCCCATTTTAAGAAGGTAGCATCTGCAACTTCTTTGCCGGTGGTTCTTTACAACGTTCCTGGTCGTACCGGCTGCAATATGTTGCCTGAAACAGTGCTGACCCTGGCTGAAATTTCCAATATCGTTGCGGTGAAGGAAGCTTCTGGCAACCTGGATCAGACCATGGAAATAGTTCGTCGCGCTCCCGAAGGCTTTGCTCTGTTTTCCGGTGAAGATGGACTGAATCTGCCAATCATGGGGTGTGGCGGAATAGGTGCTATTTCGGTAACTGCCAATGTTGCGCCGGTCATGATGAAGCAATTCTGTGATGCGGCCCTTTCTGGTAACTGGGGCAAAGCCCGCGACCTGCATTACCGACTTCTTGATCTGCATCGCAACCTTTTCTGTGAAACCAACCCTCTTCCTGCGAAAGCAGCCCTGAAGCATCTCGGTCTAATGGATGATCAGGTTAGATTGCCACTTTGCCGGCCTTCGGCGCGGGCATACGAAATTATTTCCCGGACTTTACCCGGCCTGGAGTAAGCATTGCAGACAGTTCTCGACCTATTTCTGGCGATTATCAGAGACATATCGCTTATAGACGTTCTCGATATGATTCTGGTCAGCTATGGTATTTATCGAGCCCTTCTGTTTATCGAAGGCACCCGGGCCTACAACCTTCTCAAGGGCCTTGGAATAATACTTCTGCTGC
>JBMOKV010000192.1:0-2615 GCA_049325495.1 Candidatus Rifleibacteriota bacterium
TTCTCGATCAGATGCCATCTTGCATACCAGGCTTCTTCATTGCCAGAAAGCAGCCGAACCCTTGTTGAATCACCCTGTGCAATTGTCGGAAAAGAGGAAAAAACTTTGCCCAGACTGGTGCCCGCGCCGGATATTTCTGCCCATAAAGGCGACAACAGCAGCAGACAAATAACTATAGCCAGATAGTGGCTGAGCCGGCGGTAATTTCTGTTTTGCATTTCATTTCCTCCCAGGGGCAATGGTTCATAATTTAAGATCACGGGAATTTTAAAACATTCTATCCCAAAGCTTAACTTTTGTTGTCGAAAAAGTCACTAAAACGCAAAAATTAAAAAACCGGGTCTGGTGAATTCAGGGCGCCGCCCACAATATGTGCTGCTTCTCGGCAGCCCCCATCACATTTGAGCGCGTGATGACAACTTCGACACATTTCCGGCAGATAATCACGGTTTTTGAAGGTCTGCCAGTAATCTGAGGCGATAGCCCTGTCGAGCTCAGAATAATGCCCCAGATTAGCCGGTGAATGGTTGCAGGGGCGGACACTGCCGTCTGGAGCAACGGCAAAAAACTCGATTCCCCCTGAACATTGGGTGCCTACTGTCAGCATTTTGAATTGGCGGTCGCACAGACAGAGGGGCAGTTCGGTGCCAACCGAACCATAGCGGTTGGCGGCAGTGCAGACCTCATCAGCAATTTCAAGCATTTGTTTTATCTGCTCTGTATTCAGGCATAGCTCATGGTGAACGGTTCCGCGGCCACCCGGCAGAAAGCGGTTGAGCAGCAGCTGATCGGCCCCGGCGAGAAAACCTGCTGAAATGTTTTCGAAAAGTTCGGAAAAATTCAAACTCGAAACGCAGATGCTGACAACCACTGGAATCTGGTGCTCTGCCAGCAGAGAAATGGCGTTCAATGCCAATTGCGGATCGCCGCCGCCGGTAAGCTCGCCGTATGTTTTCAAGCCGGGAAGACTAACAACCACCGCATCTACGCGGCCCTTCAATCTTACCGCAGCTTCAGCATCAAGAAGTCTTCCATTTGTGATAAGCGTAAGTTCAAGGGGTTTTTCCTCATATCCACATACATTTCCTTGGTTGTCAAAGCACGGGTGCAAAGCGGTTCTGGTTTTAACGTAATCAATTAATTTAAAAAGATCTGGACGAAGAAACGGTTCACCGCCTGAAAAGGCAAAGCCGTAAACATTTCGTTCAATCAGAAAATTAATACAGGCCTGCCATTCATCTGATGTCATTTCATTGCGGGTGCTGAAAAGGCTCTGGTTTGGTGAGTCCATATCCCATGGGGTGGAACAGAATATGCAGCGATGGTTGCATTTACCGGTCAGTTCAAGAACTGCGGTTTTGGGAACAACAAGATCAGGAAACTTTCTTTGCATCGTTTATTTAAAGTAAAAGATTAAATATTATTTTTCTTCGTATTCAAGATTTATGAGCTTTATGCACTCAGGGCAGAAAAGGCAGCCAGAAACGAATTGAACCATTTCTTTTATCAGTTCAGGCTTTTTACCGAAGCCTTTCCCGGGACCCATATCAATAGATTCAATCGGGTAATTGAGAAAAAGCCAGCCAAGCTTGTCTAAATCATTTTCGGCATTAATCTGCCAGCTGAATGCTTTATGGCATTTGCCGCATTCTGTAACGAATTTTAGCGATTTTTCCCCATCAGGGCTGCAGTGCTGACACATCAGGGTTTCGTTTAGAGTGATTTTGACCGGCAGATTTGCCAGAGATCTGCGGATCGAGGCAATTTGCCGCGATACCCTGCCGGGAAACCCGTTATAAGAGTAAACAGATGCCTTGCCGCAATCGGGGCAGGAATATTCAATGGTTTCCGGTGGCATGGCCATGCGATAACACATTGCCGAATGAAATTCTATTGCCTCGGGATTGTTTTTCATTTCTCTGAGCGCATCAATCAGTTTTTGTCGTGCAACAGCCGTAGTTTTTAAAATCGGCAATGGATTTATGTCATTGGCATTCCCGATACTTTGAGTGTCAGGCTGAATGCACCCGCCTTCAGTTTCAGCCAGACCGTCAGCATTGGATCCTGCCAGGGAAACTATAGTAGCAAGAGCAATTTGTGCAGCTTTATTTTTTCGGTTCACCATAACACCTCACATAAGTGGCTGAAATTATTATAACAGAACCCGAAATACGAAAAGGCATTGATTTTTTCATCGACGGGCATTTGCCTCATTTCATCGCCAATTGCATTTCAGACATCGAAAAGCTCTTGATAAAATGTCGGTCAGGTATTAGGCTGTGGAAAGCATGAAAAATTTTACCATTGAAAAGTTTTTTAAATACACTGGATTGCTGATGATGTGGGGCAGTATTGCCGCCGTTGCCTACGTGATAATGCTCGGTGTAGAGACCAGCTCACAGGGAAAATGGCCGACCGTCGAAGGCCAGGTGCTCAAGGCTGAATTCACCCAGGTTGTTGAACGCCTTCGGGATGATCCCAACGCTCCCAACGTCAAAAAGGAAGTTTATAACTGGATTCCTGAATTTGAATACTCCTACGAGGTCAATGGCCAGAAGTTCACCAGCCGCCAGATTTCCACTTTCAACCCTCTCTGTCGAACCGAAAGCGATGTC
>JBMOKV010000193.1:0-2613 GCA_049325495.1 Candidatus Rifleibacteriota bacterium
AAAAAGACAAAAAACAGGGTTGGGCGGTGATTGTTGGGGGCGATCTGAACTGGAACAATTCAAGAAAATTCGCGAAATCAAACCCGATGGCACCGGGAAGAGTTTTTGACCGACTGAAAATGGAAGTTGTCAACCATGAACTCATGTGGCTTGCATGGACAGCTGAAGATCATAAACTGGTCAAAGCGGATACTATTCCCCCAACGAAGATTCCCGGGCTAATACCCAGGGAACACCTTGCATTGAACGTTGTGCTTGAATCACGAAAAATTGACGACGACAAGGAAAAAGACAAGAACAAAATCGACAAACAAAATTCAGGCAAGGAAGACGAAGCTATAGATCAGGACAAAGAAGAAGAACAGTTGACTGAAGTTGAAGAAGAATCTGATTCTGAAGATTTTGTTGAAGTGGATGCCGAGATTTCCGAGCTTGAAGACGAAAATGCTGATTCCATTGAGATTTTGATTAATACTCTTGAAAATGATTTTGCGACTGGAACCTTAGAACTGTAACAAGAATACGAAGTTTTAGCAGAGCCCCCGTCGGGGCTAAGCAAGGCACTTTTTTTTATTAAGGTCTTTGCCACCACACAAATCACAAATTAGAGCCTTGAGGCGACTGCTTCAAAATTTAAATTTCGAATGGAGTTCTGAAAACTTTCCGAAGTCATTAACCAGTTTGTGAAGGCCTGCAAAATCATCCTCTGCCAGAATCTTTTCCGCAAGCGGACGATCAGCGAGCTCGCTTTCGGCCTTGAGCATCAAGAAAATTTCATCGGCAAGGGACTGCAAAAAATCGCTGTCTGTATGACTTTCACCAGTCAATGCAGCGTAGTTTCTTAAAAGGATTGCTGAATTTATCGAAGAAAAATCGGTAGTGGATTTCGGGGTAGCCTTGATATCGACGCGATAATTGGCTTTGCCTGACCAGGCCAGCATTGAATCTTCGAGATCGGCGGGCCCTTTTCCCATGATTACCAGATAAAGCATGTTGCAGCGATCAGGAACGAAGGTGGAAATACTTCCCATCTGGGTTTTTACCGGCGGCGGAGGTGGAAAACCGTCATTGTCTCCGGGAAGCATGACACGCACCCGATCTGTTGTTGATTTGATATTTTCGATAAACTCAGTTTTCTCGACCCGGGAATCGGTTTCATTAAAGAAAACCAGAGCAACGGTGAAAGAGTTGGGCAGGTTGGTAAGATCGCCGGCAAAACCAACTTCTATTTCACCAGGGGCCACTGCTGCTTTTATCAAATCAGCACCCCATAGGGAAACAGAATTTCTGTACATGGTCGGCAGGCGATCGGCAAATGCCGTCGCCGGCAGCTGAAACTCAGGCAGCTCGCTTCCAAATGAATAAGCCTGCGGTAAAAGACCCGGGCGATTCAGAAATCCCGCAATGCAGAAATCTGAAAACACCGATGAAAAGTCAGCGTCAAATTGCTTTAACTGAATATTAAAGCTTAACATGCCGTTCTGCGGATCTTTGACCAGGTTCTGGAAAAAGGCGACTCTTTCTTCATCTGTATTGCAAAACCTGATCATCAGATAATAGCTCCAGAGGTAAACCTGCCCGTAGTTGGCAACCTGATTCCAGGGGGCCCAGGCAAGCAGGCTGTTATCTGGATTCTTTAAATAGGCCTGCAGCTGTCTTGGGTGCCCGTAGCCGCAAAGATAGGTGCAGATCTGAGAGCAGCTTTCGTTCAACCAGTCGTATTCGTCAACATCATGGTAAAAGTGAATCAGATGCTGAAGCTCATGGGCAATAGTCGCAAACAGCTCGTCACTTTCTATATCAGCGGGGGAAATATCAACATAAAGCATTTCGCGCTGGTTGCTTTTCAGGTTAACCCCTTCAGGAATCTCGTCAGGCCGATAGCAGTCGCCGCGATTGAAATAACCGCTGGTGTAGGTACCGGTTTTGTCAAATTCATCTTTTATGTCCATCAAAAGAATAGTTATATGGTTATCGTTATCTATTCCGGGACGGGCTTCACTACCGAAATATCTGGTAGTTTTCGGGTATATGCGGTTTTCGAATTCATCGACGAAGCGCTGCATCATCGCCCGGTCAAAATCCCGCGATGATTCAAGATAGACGTATAGGTTGCTGCTGATGAGCATTAGAGTTGCATCGGTATTTTCCCATTTGTTGGTGGAAAAATTGAAGGTATAAAAAGTTTCCGATTCTCCGGTCTGCTTTATTTCAGAGGGTTTCAGCGTTCTTTTAGCACGCATTCCTGGCTTAATCATTCCCGCGGCAAATGAATTCAGGCGATGAGTGCCCTGAAAAAGATTTTCGACCGCAAAAACCGGCATGGAAAAAGAGAGCATTGCAAACAGTAAAACGAAAATCGTGGTTCTGACTTTCATATTTCCTCCGGAGTTCGTTTGAAAGAAGCAAGGAATGTGCCACCCCAAAAGCCTTTCAAAGCCGCCACAGCAGCAAATCATTGATCTTGCCTGAAAAATTCTGCTGAATTTCTAGCCAAAGCTTGCGAAATTTTGACGTTTTACATTTTCACAGTACAGCAGTATAATTTAAAAATAAGCTCTCACTTCGACCTTTAATAAGTATGGAATAAGGATTATAAGGTGGTCATCGTGA
>JBMOKV010000194.1:0-19649 GCA_049325495.1 Candidatus Rifleibacteriota bacterium
CTCGAAGCCAACAAGATCGCATTGACGATCGAAGTCGAAAAAGAGAAGGTTGACGCCGCTTATAACAATTTTTATCGGCGAGCTGCCAATTCGATCAGGATTCCAGGCTTCCGACAGGGAAAGGCCCCGAAGCATGTCATTGCCAAATTCATTGGCCCCGACTCAGTGAAAGAACAGGTTGAAGAAGAACTGGTGCAGGAAGTTTATCCACAGGCGATCAAAGAAACCAGCCTGCACCCGGTAAGCCCGTTCTCAGTTGAAGAATCCAATCTCAAGGAAGGGGCGCCTTTTACTTTCAAGGCGGTTTTTGAAGTTCGCCCCAAACTTGGTGATTTCAAATATACCGGCTTCACCAGCCAGGTTCAACGGGAAGAAATCTCTGACGAGAGTGTTGATAAGGTTTTGAAGCAGCTGCAGGAACAGTACAGCAAGACTCAGCCGGTTGAAGACGGCCAGCTGCAGGCCGACGATTATTTCAGCGCCAATGTTGAAGTATCATGCGACGGCGAAGTTGATGAAGAACTGTCTGACGACAAAGCCACCCACAAATTTGTTGAAACCGACAAGGTTTACGGCAACTGCAAAGGCATGAAAGTCGGCGAAACCAGAGAATTCGACGTTAAAATCGACGGCGAAGAAGATAAAGATTCGAAATATTTCGGCAGATCGCTGCACTACAAAGTTGCGCTAAGCCGCATTTCCCGCCCCACTCTTCCGGAAATGAACGATGAGTTTGCCAAAAGCATCAGCGAAGAATTTCAGACCTTCGATGCTCTCAAAGGCAAAATCAGAGAAGACCTGGAAGAACGCTCCAAATATGACGCCGAAGAAAGAGCTTTCGACGACCTGCTCGATCAGGTAATGCAGAATTACGAATTCGATGTTCCTGAAGCCATGATTCAGAGCACCATTGACTTTTTCATTCAGGGTCTCGACCGGCGCTGGCGCCAGTATGGCACCACCATTCAGGATTACCTGAGAAATTCCGGTAAAGACGTGAATGAATTCCGTGAAACTTTCAGGGAAAAAGCCACCCGCCAGACTCGTGTCATGCTTCTGATTGATGCGATTGGCGACCGCGAAAAAGTTGAAGTTACCGATGCCGACTATCGCGAAGAAATCGAAAAGCGGGCAAAAGATTATGGCATGCCGGTAGAAAAGCTGCTGAGCTCACTTGCAGGCTCGGAAGGTGAAGATAATGTAAGATTTTCGCTGCGCAGCCAAAAAATTCGCGACTTTTTGCTAAAAAATAATCAGGTTAATTACGATATGGTCAAAGAAGCTGATTTAAACAAAGGGGGAACTGACGCGTGACACTGGTTCCAATTGTAATTGAACAAAGCAGTCGTGGCGAACGCGCATTTGATATCTATTCCCGCCTGCTGAAGGACAGAATTATTTTTCTCGGCGGCGGAATCGACGACTCGATTGCGGATCTGGTAATCGCTCAGCTTCTTTTCCTGGAATCTGAAGATCCCGAAAAGGATATTTCGATCTACATCAACAGCCCCGGTGGCGTGGTAACTGCAGGCATGGCGATTTACGACACAATGCAGTATATCAAGCCCGATGTGAGCACAATCTGCATCGGCCAGGCCGCCAGCATGGGTGCAGTGCTGCTTGCAGCCGGCGCCAAGGGCAAGCGATACGCTCTTCCCAACTCAAGAATCATGATTCACCAGCCACTCGGTGGTGCTCAGGGTCAGGCGAGCGACATTGAAATTCAGGCCCAGGAAATACTGCGGATGAAAGATATGCTTAACGGCATTCTTGAATACCACACCGGTCAGCCCCTCAAGCGCATCAAGAAAGATACTGACCGCGACTTTTTCATGTCTTCGAAAGAAGCCAGGGAATACGGTCTTATCGATGAAGTTGTGCAGCGAAAAGCTGCTGATGCAAAATCCATCGAGGAGTAAGCATGCTTTCTAAGACGCCTCAATTCCGTTGCTCTTTCTGCGGAAAGAGTCAGGATCAGGTTCGCAAGCTTATTGCCGGCCCTGAGGTCTACATTTGTGATGAATGCATCGGGCTTTGCAACGAGATTATTTTGGAGGAGCTTGACGAAGATGCTCCAATGGAACTGAAAAATGTTCTGAAGCCAAAAGAAATTGCCAAGTTTCTTGACCAGTATGTAGTCGGTCAGGATCGGGCCAAGAAAGTTTTGTCGGTAGCGGTTTATAATCACTACAAACGAATCTCTCTTGATGAGTTGCATAAGGACGATGTTGAAGTTCAGAAATCAAATGTTCTTTTGATCGGTCCGACCGGCTCTGGCAAGACCCACATCGCTCAGACAATGGCCAAGCTGCTCAACGTGCCGTTCTGCATCGCAGACGCCACGACGCTGACCGAAGCAGGTTATGTCGGTGAAGATGTCGAGAGCATTCTGCTCAATCTTCTTCGCGCTGCCGACTATGATGTGCAGAAAGCCGAGCGTGGCATTGTTTACATTGACGAAATCGACAAAATCGCCCGCAAGAGCGAAAATGTTTCGATCACCCGCGACGTTTCGGGTGAAGGTGTTCAGCAGGCTCTACTGAAGCTGCTCGAAGGCAAGGTTGCTCATGTGCCGCCCCAGGGTGGACGCAAGCATCCGCACCAGGACTTCATTCAGCTCAACACCAAGAACATTCTGTTCCTGCTTGGCGGGTCGTTTGAAGGAATTGAGAAAATCATCGAAAACCGCACCACCTGTAAATCAATGGGATTTGGTGCCACTCCGGTTGCGAAACATGAACGCAAGGTCGGTGAACTGCTGAAAGACGTGATGCCCGAAGATCTGCTGAAATTCGGGATGATCCCTGAATTCATCGGTCGCGTGCCGATTCTGGCCACTTTCGACAACCTGCGCTGCGAAGATCTGGTTAAAATACTGATCGAGCCCAAAGATGCTCTGGTCAAGCAATTTGCCCGATTGCTGCGCATGGAAGGGGTTGATCTCGAAATCACTCCGAAGGCTCTGAATGCCATCGCACGCAATGCGATCAAGCAGAACACCGGAGCCCGCGGACTGCGCCGCATCATTGAAGAACTGATGCTTGATCTGATGTATGACATTCCGTCAGACAAAAACATCGGCAAAGTTATCATTCATGAGCGCTGCGTCGAGAAAAAAGAACCCTATCAGGTAATCTACAAGATCGACAACAGTCAGACCGCCTGATTAATACCGCACAAAAAAGCCGCCCTCGGGCGGCTTTTTTTATTCTGGTAGAAACGCGAGCATTTTTACCATGACAAACTTTCAGCGGGTTTTGTGACACAAATTGCAGAAAAACATTTTTAAAAAAAATCAACAAAACCCTTTTCTATTCAGGGTTTTTCAGGTAAAATATGAATGATATGAATCTTCTGGAGGCAACTTAAATGCGGTTTAAATGTTTATTTAAGTTTTCATTTTGCCTTTTCCTGTTTTTATCGGTCGTTAATCTGGCCAATGCCGGCCCCCTCGACAAAATAGTTGAATTTTACACATCATCGGTTCCCAACCCTGCTGAAGTAAAAATCGATGTGTTGAAAGTCATGGAGCTGGCTGAAACCGGCGATATCATCATTGAAAACAACATTGCTTTCCCTCAGTGGTATGCGGCAATCGGCATACTGGTTCCGGGAACCAGATACGTTCATGCCGGCATGGTGGTTAAAGGGCATGCCTTAAAGCAATACCTTCAGAAACTTGATCCACAAAATAATAACCGCAATGCCAAAACAGCCCATGTTCGCTGCCTGCAGACCAATAAAGATGCGAATGGCAAGCCTTACAAAGTATGGGAATGGGTCAGAGCGCCAATTGACCCAAACGCCAAGTATGTAATTACCCCTGAAGTGACCCGCGGTCGTACTCTGAGCAGTGTGGTAGCCCTTCACCTGAAGCATTACCTTCTCGACCCGGCGATCGGTTATTCAACCAAGCATATCAAAGTTTTACGACCACCGGTTCAAACTCAGCCCGCTCTCGAAAAGATGATCATGTATCTGTGCTATCATGTTCTGAAAAAAACCGAATATGACATGGGTTTTTCCATTGATGAACCAGAGCCTCTTATATTCAGAAAAACCACCGAAGGAATCACTGCCGACATTTCTGTGGCACCGGTTCCGCTTTATTGCACCGAGCTGCTGTGGAGGGCATTAAAACAGGCCAATTGCGAGGCAGACACGGTTAAAATCGGCGGAGGATTTGGCGACTTTCTGCGCAAAATCAAGCGCATGCCCAAATCGCTTGCCACAAAAATCACCGCGCCTTTCGTAACTGCCGACCTGTTCATCAACCATACGCAGACGGTTTATGCCAACGCCGCCCCACCTTCGGTCGGCGAAGTTATCAGAGATATGCGCGACAAGGCTTTCAAAAAAATCTGTGAAGATTTAAAAGAGAACCTCGCCAAAATCTTCAAACGCAGCAAATAAGCTTTTATGTTTATTACCGGAACAGCCATTCGCAAAATGGCTGTTCTTCTTTTTTCCGGGCTACTGATTATCGCGATTCTCGCCTGGAATATAAGTAAAGCAAGATCTTTTCAATTGTTTGGGGAGATAATCAGTCGTGTGGATACAGAAGAAAAGGTTGCCGCCCTTACTTTCGATGACGGGCCATCCGCGGAATGCACCGAAGAGGTTCTAAAAATTCTTGAAGAGTGCCAGATAAAGGCGACATTTTTTCTGACCGGAAATGAGATCGAAAAAAACATGCAACAGGCAAGAATGATCGCGCAAAAAGGGCATGAAATCGGCAACCATTCTTTTTCTCATCAACGCATGATTTTGCGCTCATGGGAATTTATCAGTTATGAAATAGAAAGAACCGACGAAGCAATCAAAGCAGCTGGATTCAAGGGCCCGATCTATTTCAGACCACCTTTCGGCAAAAAGCTCCTGATGCTTCCGTGGTATCTGGCAGATCAGAAAAGAACCACGGTTATGTGGGATGTGGAACCGGAAACTTTTTCCGGAGAGCCGGAAAGCGCGGAGATAATTACCGCCAGAACGGTTTCGGCAGTTCGACCAGGCTCTATCATTCTTCTGCATCCAATGTATAAAAGCCGTGAGCAGACAAGAAAATCCCTCAAACCAGTAATTGAAAATCTTAAAAGTCAGGGTTACAGATTAACTACCGTTTCTGATCTGATAAGGTTAAAAAAATGAAGAAGCAACAATTAAATGAATATTTGAAAGAAGTTCAACAGGGTCTGGCTTCACTGCCGGGTATTAAGACAGGCAATCATTACAATTCACCTACCCCTACTCTTGGGCTCACCGTGCCCCAATCGCGGGCAATGCTTAAAAGGGGCTACAGTTTTCTCAAGCTTGACCGTCTTTCAATTCTGCAGGTTTTGGACCATATCTGGAACCATGCGGTTTACTTCGAAGAAATGTGCCAGGCAGTTTATTTTTATGAAAAAAAGTCACTTATTCTTCAAGAGTTTACAACCATCGCCGACTGGATAGAACGCTGTGACAACTGGGCGCACAGTGATTGCCTTTCTTCAATTTATGCCCGAGCTCTCGAAGAAAACCCAAAGCTGGTCTGGCCGGTATTGAAAAGCTGGAACTCTTCACCCAATCCGTGGAAACGAAGACAGTCAGTAGTAAGTATGCTCTATTATTCAAGACTGCGAAAAAGCTGGCCACCATTCAAACAAATGATTGAAATGGTTAAATCACTTCTGAACGACGAAGACTACTATGTTCAAAAAGGTGTGGGCTGGGCTATCAGAGAAATTCACAACCTGTTTCCGGTTGAGACATTTGGTTTTATTAAGGCAAATGTAAAAAATATCCGACCAGCCGCATGGCAGGCCAGCACTGAAAAGCTTAAGCAGTCTGTCAAGACTGAGTTAATGAGTTTACGAAAAGCCCACGAAGGTTAATGGCATTTGCCAGAAAACTTGACTTTTCCAGCCTTGCGAGTTATTTTGTGTTATTATGTTTGAGGCCAGAAAGATACTACTTTGGCGAAAGTTTACAGCCAGTTTCTTGCTGACTGTCTTTATCGTCTGGTCTTTTCTCTTCACTTCGCACTTTCTGGACTGGTCTCCCGACTCCAGAAGGCATGACCATAGTCAGGGCAAACATTCCTGCAGGTCCGGCTGTTGCCATTTTTCTTCGCCGCAATCAGCCAGAGCTACATTCAATTGCCAAAAAAACAGAACTGATTGCCCCATCTGCCAGATGGCGGCGCAGTTTTTCAGCACCAGTCTAAATCAGCCATTCATTCTCGAAGCTTCTAATATTGATGAACAGGTTTTTCAAATCTCTTTTATTTCGAGAGATTTTTCTTACGGTTGCGGTCATTTCCCCAGGGGGCCTCCACCATCAAATACTCAGGCTTGACCAATCCAATAATCTGAATTTTTTCCTGCCTGCCACAGGCAAGCAGGGTCAAATCAAAATTTGACCTGCAATCAGTTCAGATTATCATCCTTTTTTATTTTTCAAATTTAACTTGGAAAACGGCAAAGCTTTTTTTGCACGCTTTTTCCGCGAATCATAGTGAGGAAACATGAGCAAAAATCACTTAAAATTTCAAACGGCCATTTTTTTAATCTGGCTGACAACAATCATTTCAATTCCAGCTTACGGTGTAACTGTAGAAGATCGCCTGGCAATTCTCGAAAAAAATATGGCCGACATGCAGAAAGCCTACGAACAACAGATCGACTCCTTAAAATCAGAGATTTCCAAACTGAGAGAGCAATCCAACATGACTGACAATTCTGCAAATTCTGAAGAGCAGGAACTCGCTGATTTAAAAAAGCAGGCGCAGCAATTGACTGCATCAAAAGAATCGCAAACTCCTCCTGAAAAAAGAGAATTCGAAGCGGGGAATCTGGGACTTCAGTCAGAAAACCCTGAAATCAGCGTTGTTGGCGATTTTCTCTGGAAACTGCAAAGCATCGATAAACAGAGAAATAATTCCGATGCTCTTTTCAGAATTCTTGGCGTTCATTACGAAAGCTACCTCGACCCCTACACGAAATTCAAAGGCACCGCCCCGGTTCTGGAAAATGACTCGATGCTGGGAGAAGCATATATTACCAGGTTCGGAGCAGGAAAAAACCTGAACATCACTCTTGGCCGGTTCAGGCAGCAATTTGGCGTAATCAATCGCTGGCATCAGGCCGGTCTTGATTTCGCCGAATTCCCTCTGGCAATGCGACGGGTTCTTGGCGACGGCGGGCTAAACCAGAACGGCGTGTCATTCGACTGGCAACTGGGTAATGCAGGTAAGGAAACCCAGGAACTAACTCTTCAGCTTACAGAGGCTTCAAATCCTCGTCTTTTCGGGGCAAATACCAAGGGATTACCTGCTGTAATGGCGCACTTCAAGAGCTTTCGCGACATCGACGTGAATCGCTATCGAGAAATCGGCATAACCGCCATGGCCGGTGCCAATGATAACTGGAACGTCAATCAGGCCGGCAAAGTGGTTCAGTTCGACGAAACCCGGCCGACATATGCATTTGGCCTTGATTACACCTACCTCTGGGAACCGGCGGATAACATGAGATACCGGAATTTTCTCTGGAGAACTGAGCTTTACGGAACCAGAAAAGAAATTTTGCGACCGGATAACGGGAAAAAAGACGCTTTAACTGCATTTGGCGGCTACACCAATCTACAGTGGAAACTGAACCGGGAATTCGAAACCGGCATAAGGCTCGACTATTTTCAGCCCGACAGCAAGGATTATGCAGTCAGCGGTAATTTGAACCTCGCTCCGCTGGCTCTGGCTGGCGATGACCCTTCAGAATGGCAGGTCTGCCCGTATATAACCTGGTATCAGAGCCCATGGGTTCATTATCGGCTTGAATTCGATTACCGGGCAGGGCATAATTTCGGCCCAGACGAAAAGCGCTTGATTCTGCAATGCGTATGGGCTGCCGGTCCACACAAACACGAACGCTACTGATTCTTTAAAATTTTTATTTAATTTTTCGAGGAAATATGAAAAACAGAGTTTCAATACTTATTGCATGTCTTATAGTTTCGGCTTTCATTTCTCAGCCTTCATGGGCAAAGCTCAAAGTTGTGGCGACGATAACTGATTACGCCGATCTGGCAAGTCAGATCGGCGGCGAACATGTTGAAGTGAAAGCAATAATCGAGGGGAGCCAGGATGCTCATTTCATCAGGCCCAAACCATCTTTTGTCGAATTGCTCAGAAATGCCGACGTTCTGATTGCTACCGGCCTGGATCTTGAGATGTGGTTGCCTTCAGCAGTCGACAAATCAGGCAATAAAAGAATCAGGAGCGGCGAACTGGGTTATATATCGGTCGCAACTGACTTGAAGATGAAAGAAAAGCCGGTAGGCTTATCTAAAATAGAAGGCGGCCTGCATATATACGGGAATCCCCATATTACCGTAAGCCCGCTGAACATTATTCACGTTGTTGAAAATATCAAAATAGGTTTCAGTCGCAATCTTCCAGAGAAAAGCGAAGAATTTGAAAAAAACAGCAAACGGGTAATTGCTCTAATTGCCGAAAAACTTTACGGTAATGAACTGATTCGTATTCTCGGCCAGGAGACCCTGATAGAGCTTCACAAAACCGATCAGCTATTCAATTTTCTGGAAAGCAAAAAACTTCGTGGTAAAAGCCTGATTGATTTTGCCGATGGCTGGCTGAAGAAGCTTTACCCATTCAAAGGCAGCCGTATTGTTTCCTATCATAAAAACTGGCGCTATCTTTTCGACGACTTCGCCCTGGTCGAAGGTGGTTTCATTGAGCCCAAGCCCGGGATTCCGCCATCACCCAGGCATTTGAGTCAATTGCGTGAAGAAATAAAAAAGAACCGGATCAAGCTGATAATCGCGGCCAACTATTTTGACGAAAAAACCGTGAAATCGCTGGCCGAAGATACCGGTGCCGCCTATCTGATGCTGCCATACTACGTCGGTGGATCACCCGAAGCAAAAACCTGGCTGGATCTGATGAACTTCTGGGTTGAATCGATTGCCCGCGAGCTTTCACAGGCGCAAGAGAAATAAAATGGCTGATCACATCGTAAAATGCCTGAATCTAAGCATTGGCTACGGCAATGAAATTGTTCTTCAAGGTATCAATCTGGAAATTGCCAAAGGCGATTACCTTCCCTTTGTCGGTTGTAACGGAGCAGGAAAAACCACCCTTCTGCGCACAATCCTGGGTTTGCTCAAACCACTTGGCGGCGAACTGATGATTGCAGAAAACCATGTTCCCGGATATGTTGCACAGGTTTCGACCCTCGACAAGCTATACCCGGTAACCGCCAGACAGATAGTACATATGGGGTTTTATCCGAAAATAGGCTTCTGGCAACAACCATGTTCGGCATTGATCGAAAGGGCTGAAAAACTGCTCTGCAGATTCAACCTGCAGGATCATGCCGATCGGCCTTTTGAAGAACTTTCCGGTGGAATGAGGCAGAAAGTTCTTATTGCCAGAGCATTGGTAACCAATACCGATCTATTGATCATGGACGAGCCTGCTAGCGGCCTTGACGAAAAGTCTGAATTCGAACTGATAGAACTGCTATTTCAGCTAAGCAGTGAAGAAGGCAGAACAGTTCTTTTTGCCCAGCATAACCTTGCACCAATTCTGGTTTTTGCTAAGAAAATCTGCCATTTCAATCAGGGTCGGGTCGAACTGGTTTCGATGGCTGATTACCAGAAGAATTTCAGGTTAAACCGATCAGATTCTGCGAAAGTTGAGCAATCCAGTCATGTTTGATTTCGCCTCGATTTCAGCAGTTATTGAACTATACGGTCAAGCGCTTCCAACCGCAATTCTAATGGCCATTACCTTTTCAATTTTCGGCGTTTTCGTTGTATTGAAAAGAATCGTTTTTATCGGAATAACTCTTTCAGAGGTTGCTGCCTGCGGAGTGGCCGCTGCGCTGATTTACGACGCCCCACCGTTTTTCGGAGCATCTGTTCTTTGCCTGATGGTGGTTGGTCTGCTGGCCTACCCTTACGAATCATCGAGATTACCGAGAGACACGGTTCTGGGAAGTATTTTCATACTGGCCTCGGGCATGAGCATTCTTATTGTTGCCAGAAGCGGCTTTGGTCTGGAAAAAGTCAAAGCCCTTCTCTACGGAAATCTGCTGTTTGCTTCAAATAATGATTTGACTCTAATGGCGGCAGTCATGATCCCCGCTTTACTGACTGTTTTTATCTTTTTCCGACCGTTGCTTTACACATTTCTCGACCGCGAATCGGCACAAACTCTTGGAATCAGGGTTATCCGCTTCGAACTGATGTTTTTCGTTTTTCTCGGACTGATTGTCGCATCTTCATCAAAGATTGCCGGAGTTATGCTGGTATTCTGTTATCTTGTTATTCCGGCAGCAGCAGCTCTTCTGCTTTCAAGAAGAATGACACCGGTTCTCATTTTATCGGCAGCCATTTCAGTCCTTGCAACATGGCTCGGCATAATGACATCTTACAGTGCCGATCTGCCTCCGAATCAACTGGTAGCAGTAATCAGCTGCGCATTTCTTTTCATTGCCATGGTTTTTCACACAATCGACCGATTCTATGGAAAAATATCTGCCACAGTCATTGCTTTAGCCCTTTCTGCAATTTTAATCACTTATTTGAATAGTCTTGAAATTAAAGTTCTGGTTGAATCAACCGAAAAAATCTCGCAAAGAGAAGTTACCCGGCAAGATTCAGAGGCTGAAATTTCCGGCTGGCCCGGTCAGGTCAAAGCACTTAAACAAATTCTTGAATCAAATCGCAGAACTGGTCTACAAGAGGCTGTTTCCTTGCTCAAGTCTTCCCCACCGGAATTCTTTGCGGAAGAAATTGTTGCCCTTATTGAAGAATCGATTGAAAAAAAACTTGAGCTGAATCGAGCCTTGCCTCTACATCACGAAACCAATCTAAAGATTCTGCAAAACGAAATTGATCTTGAGAAGTAATACCAGTCCTGTTTCGTTCGTTCGTATCAACAACCGGCTTTGTCGATCGCTGAGTCGTTTTGCGAGCGGTTGGTAAGCTGAGTAGAACTATCGAACCAGCCGGTGGCAAAGCTTATACGAAAGTATTTTATAGAATTAGTATAAAATACGGCTGAACCTTTTTATGTTAGAATACCTTATTCAAATTGAAAGGGTACTGTTATGAAAAGCAAGCCTCAGGCAGATATTGGAATCTTCAGCGGCAGCGGCATGTATGAATTTGCTGCAGACCAGATTGAGACGGTAAAAATAAACACTCCTTATGGCCCACCCAGCGATCTGATTGAAATAGGCACCATTGGTGGCAAAAGAGTGGCTTTTCTGCCACGACATGGCCGAAAACACAGTATTCCACCGCACAAGATCAATTACCGGGCAAATCTCTGGGCGATGAAGGAGCTCGGGGTCAGCCGCATCATTTCGCCCTGCGCCTGCGGTTCATTGCAGAAAGACATTAAACCTGGTGAATTTGTGGTGACCGATCAATTCGTCGATCGAACCAAAGGCCGCGAAGACACATTCTGCGATGGGCCTGAAGTAATGCACATATCAGCCGCAGAGCCCTATTGCCCGGAACTGAGAAAACTTGCAACTGCGGCAATCAAGGCCGAAGGGGCAGTCGGTCACGACGGTGGCACAATTGTGGTAATCAACGGGCCGCGTTTTTCAAGCAAAGCCGAAAGCAAATGGTTCACCCAGCTCGGCTGGCACACAGTTAACATGACCCAGTACCCCGAAGTGGTGCTTGCCCAGGAACTGGGGATCTGTATCGTAAACATTGCCATGATCACCGACTATGATGCGGGACTGGTTGGCGATGTGCCAGAAGTTACGACCAAAGAAGTGGTCAGAATGTTTCAAAGCAGCGTTGGAATCCTGCACAAAATTTTGATTCGTCTGATTAAAGAGGTTCCCGCAGAACGCAAAACCTGCCGTTGCCTGCAGAAGGTTGATGAGGCGTATTTTTGTTGATTGGTCCCGTATGGGTTCTGGTGGGGGTTCAACATGTTGAACCCCTACGGTTGAAACCCAACGATTGAAACCATAACGGTTGAAACCATAATGGTTGAAACCTAACGGTCGAACCCCTACGGTTGAACCCGTAGCGGGGCCCGCACGAGAATGCGGGTTATTCTACGGTTACCATTTTTTTGATGGCTTTGAAGCGGTTTTCGATGGTTTCAGGTTTGAGATCGAGATATGAATCGAGGCTGAAGTTTTCTACGGTAATCGAACCCATGGCGCTGCCATAGAGCATGCTCTTTCTGAATCCATTCTCGGAATAATCACCATGGCGGGCCAGACTGCCCATGAAACCACCGGCAAATGAGTCGCCGGCACCGGTCGGGTCGGTAATATCGAGAATCGGGAATGCGGGGGTAAAGAAACGGTCGGTTTTGGTCGCGCACATTGCGCCAAGTTCGCCCATCTTAACCACTACGCGGTCAGGGCCCATTTTCAAAAGCTTATCCACTGCCGGTGCAAATTTCTTTTCGCCGGCAAGCATCAGGGCTTCCTGGAAATTGATGAAAAGCACGTTTACCTTGCTGACTGCCTGTTTGAGCAGGTCATTGGTGATATTGATCCAGAGGTTCATGGTATCGAGGGCAATTACTTTAGGCTTTTTCACCTTTTCGATAATTTTGATCTGCAGCGCTGGGTGGATATTGCCCAGGAAAACCAGTTCGGCATTGCAGTATTCTTCTGGCAGAACCGGGTCGAAAGTTTCAAAAACGTTGAGTTTGGTGTCATGGGTGGTGGCATCGCCGAAATCTTCGCCGTAACTGCCTGACCAGTGAAAGGTTTCGCCTTCCGTTTTCAACTCAAAACCCTGAAGATCAACCTGATGTTTTTTAAGAAAATCCACATGAGCCGGTTCGAAATCTTTGCCGGCAACCCCGACAAGACCGACTTTGGTGAAATAGCTTGCTACGGTCGATGCATAAACCGCTGAACCGCCAAGGGCCCGCTCGCGTTTTCCTTTGGGAGTCTGCAGGGTATCATAGGCAACCGAACCGATTATAACCAATTTGACGCTCATTTATTCCTCCGGAAGTTTTAGCATTTCAGGTGTCATTCAAAGACTCTTTTTCACTGCCCGCCCCAATTTTATGGGCATGAAGCCGGGCAATTTTTATAATAACATAAAACTGTATAACCATAGAAAAAAGAATTGTCCAGTCGATCCACACACCGTAACTGAAAAATTCCAGTCCGCCCAGAAGGATTATCGCTGAAATTCCGTCGCCAAAGCGAAACACAACGGTATCGATAAATCCCTTGCCCTGATATTTCTGTTCGCGATCAAGGGGGATGTAAACGAGTTCGCGAATTGCGCGACCAGTCGAGTAATTGATTGCACTGCCGATGATCAGGCCCCACGAAACAATTTCCAATCGAGGAGAAACAAGCATCATAACGGTTGCTGCAAACTGCATGACCGGAAAGACAAACAGACCGTTTACCGGGTTCTTAAACATCATGAACAGCCGGGTTACAAAGAACTGGGAAAAAAGTGAAAGAACCGTTATATAGCCAAAAAAGCCGGCAAAAAAAGCGGTGGTTTCGTCAGTTTTTCCTGCATATACCTGATTAACCATTTCATAAAGCTGCTGATAAAAAAGTGTACTTGAAAAAGTGAAAATGAACATTTCACCGGCCATGAACAGCAGGATTGGAGCATACCAGACTGAAACAAAGCCGTCCCATGGTCTTGGTGGATGAGCTTTTTCGGACTTGGACTCAGAAATTATCGTGCCACCATTCAAATTTTCATTTGCCGAAAAATTATGATGAATATAGCGCATGCACCAGATCGAAGGATAAAGAAGAATCAACGCCACCAGAAAAAGATTTGCCGTTCCCAGAATCGGTACAAGCTTTCCTGTAAGAAAACTTCCGACCGCGCCGCCAAGAAGACCGCCATATCCAATAATTGCATATAGCCGCCGGCTCTGCCCTACCGAAAACACATCGTTCATGAACGACCAGAACATGCTGACAGCCATCAGCGCAAAAACCCCGACCCAGACATAAAAAACCGTAATTGCAATTGCTCTAAGGGGATTCGTTTCGATGAGGTCAGCCACAATAACTGAAGGCTGAGATGCGACGGACTGGCTAGTCATGATGCCTTCTTCAGGCTGCAAAACAGAAGGATTTTCACTGGCTTCTGTCTGCACCTGAAAATTCTGATTTGAAAAAGCAAATGAAAAGGTCAGCCAGAAAACCAGCAGGCACAATGCAAAAAATCGGGTGATAAATGGGATGAAAATGTCGCGTTTATACATTCCGACAATGACGCTGTAAATCGCATTACTGCCAATCAGCACAATCATCGACAACAGGCTCAAAAGAGGAATGTTGTCTTTACCAAGTTCCATGCCGAGACTGCCGCGAATCGGTTTTATGACATAATAAGAACAGATAACAAAAAAGATATAGGCAAAAGAAACCAGAGTAATTTTTCGTTCCTGGGGGGATACTCCCAGAAATCCGTGTTCTGTGTTGTCAGCGGCCTGATTCATGTTCATCCGCCAGTATCCAGTCTGCAGCTGAAGCCAGATCAGCAAAAGCGACTATCTGCCCAAATCCGGGAGGAAGCTTTTCTCCAATAAAAATCGGGGTTACGCCGGCATTGAGTCCCAGGTGAATATCCGAGCCCTTATCACCGATCATGTAAGACTGTGAAGCATCGATATCCAATTCTTCAATGGCGCGAAGAATCAATGCCGGGTTCGGTTTTCGGCAGTTGCAGTCTGAGACTCCCTGTGAATCGGGGAAATCTGGATGATGAGGGCAATAGTAAATGCCTGCCAATTTTACCGAATCGGCGGCAAGCAATCGCTTGAGCTTCTGATGAATGGCTTCGAGCTGTGCTTCAGAGATCAAACCGCGAGCTATTCCCGATTGGTTGGTTATCAATACCAGAATGTATCCAGCTCTGGCCAGACGACGAAGAGCAGGCCCCACGCCGGGAAAAAGTTCAAACTGTGCGGGATCGGAAATATACCCCGGATCAGGATTCAAAGTTCCGTCACGGTCAAGAAAAATGGCACGTTTCATATTTTCACTTCAAATTATATTTTGATTTTATCTGTTCGAAAACCCATTCAGGCTTCATGGAATACATGCAGGTTTTGTGCGAACATTGTTCGAGGTGGCATTGCAGGCACTCAACCTGAGGATTGAAAAGAGTCAGATGGCGGTCGCCTGAAGGCGCAACCGCTTTGCGGGTTGTTGGCCCGAAAAGGGCTATAGTCGGGGTGTCAACTGCCCAGGCAATGTTCATCGGCCCCGTATCACCGGTCAGAAACAAATCCAGGCGCTTGAGCAGATCGGCAAATTCCATTATTTTTACCGGTGGTTGCAGCAGACATTTTTCTTTTCCGGCAGCATCGATAATGCGCTGTGCCGCTTCAATTTCGCCAGGGCCCCAGGTTACCAGAACTTTTTTTTCAGTGTGCCCGAACCAGAGCTTGATGAATTCAACGAAATATTCCTCGGGCCAGGCTTTTGAAGGGTAAGTTGTATGTGGATTAATGGCCAGCAAAGGCCTGTCGGGGAGTTCGGCAGCGAAAAAATTATCGACCACTTTGCTTGCCGGTGGCTTCAATTGCGGATGAGAAATCTCCCCGGCGAAGCCAAAAGCTGAGAAAAACTGAGCAAACAGGCTCATCAAATGAAGATTTGGATCTGGTGGAGAAAAGGTCTGGTGGTATGCATGTCTTCTAACCCGGTAATCGAAACCGAAACGCTGTCTGGCACCAGATAAAAGGCTGATCACAGCAGTTCGCGAGTTGGCAAAAAGGTCAAACAGATATTCGAATTTCTCGCGACGCAGCTGGCGAAGGAGTTTGAAGGTTTCAATAATACCGGCATGGGGAGAGATTTCGAAGACTTTAACATTCAGCTCGGGGGGAACAATCTGGCCGAAAGGTTTCTGGCAAAGCAGCGCCAAAGGCAGGTCTGAGTATTTCTGGCGCAGCATGCGCAAAGAAGGGATAAGATGAACTATGTCACCCAGTCCTTTCAGGCGAATGATCAGAATTCCAGACAATTTTGCAGCCTCCGGTGCGACCAGATTTTACGGGGTCAATATAGCAGACAAAGGGGCCAAAGTCGAATAAAATTACCGATCGGTTTTCGCAGTCAAAAAACCATTGCAACGCTACTTGAAAAATGTTTGTCGGCGCACTATACTTCAGCTATCTGAATTAGTGCGGCTACCTATATCTTGAACAGGATGGAAGCCGCCTGGAGAACGCTATGCCAATCAAGAAAGAATTACTCGACATACTTGCCTGCCCGGCCTGCCATGGTAAAATTGTTCATGACGAAGAAAAAGACAGACTGAACTGCGAAAAATGCCGGCGCAGTTACCCGATTAAAGATGAGATTCCAGTAATGCTGGTTGAAGAAGCCGTTATTTTGTCAGACCAGACCTGATATGCCAAGAATCAATGTTAATATAGCCTATCAGAGAATGTGCTCTGACAGCTTTGATTTTCTTTCGCACCAGGACCTTCAGCCTGAGTTTTATTTTTCTGGGGACGAAGTAGACGTTATTGAAAAAGACCTGATCGTCAGCTTTCGTGAAGAAGTAATCGAAAGAAAATTTTTACCCACAGTTCATGCGCCTTTTTTTGACCTGAACGTCGGGGCGCGTGACAGCCAGATTTGTCGGGTCAGCTTCGAGAGACTTTTCTGGGCGGTTGAAACCGCGGCTCTGCTCAAAGCAGATTTGGTTGTGGTCCACCCGGGTTATGGGCCATGGATTCTCGGGCATCGTTTTGACGCCTGGATTTCAAGAGCCGAAAAATATCTGAAGAAGCTCTGTGAGCACGCTGCGTCATATGGAATCAAAATTGCATTTGAAAACATATATGATTCGGCTCCTGAAGATCTTCTGCAGCTAATTGAAAGAGTTGGCTTCAACAATGCCGGAATCTGTCTGGATATTGGTCATTTCAATGTATTCAGCCGCCGTCCGCTAAAAGACTGGCTTGATATTCTCGGCCCCAGAATTCTTGAACTGCATCTGCACGACAACGATGGTTCAGCCGATCAGCACCTGGCCATGGGCGATGGAAAAATTGAGTATGGCGATCTTTTTGCCTGGTTTAAAAGCCTTTCTTCTGAGCAAAAGCCGGTTCTAACTCTTGAGTTGCCACATCGAACCCATGTGATCAAATCGGTCAACATTTTAAGAAATTTTTTAAGCTAAACAATTTTTTAATGCCAGTATTCATAAGAATATGAAAAGGGCCGGCACAAAGGCCGGCCCCTACGAATGTTCTCTTAAAAAAGGTTAATTATTTGCCGCTTTTGATATAAGAATTATACAGTCCGAGGTATTGCTTATATTCAGCATAAGCTGCCTGGGCCAGTTTTGCATCACCCTTCTGGGTAGCGGCCATGTAATTTTTGTAAGCAGCGGTGTATTTGTCGTAAGCAGTCTGCGAGTCTTTTACCTGAGGTGAAGACTGAACCGGGTCAGCTTTTTTGGGAGTTTCAACTTTGGCTGGTGCGGCAACCGTGGTGTCATTCTTTTTGTTAAGCTGATCAAGCCATGCAGCAGCGGCAGCACTTTCAGCGGCGGCGGCATCAGGATTTACCTGGCTTTCAGTAATCATGGGAGTTTTCTTGCCAAACAGTTTTGAAGCAGCGTTAACTGCAAGGCGGGCAATCAAACCACCGCCAATAACGCCTACTGCCAGCATCGGGAAACCCATGCCGATACATAGAGCACCACCAGCAATCGCTCCGGCTACGGTAGCGAAGTTTGCCATGCTGGAAGTGGTCCAGTTAAGAACCTTTTTACCAACAATGAAGCCACCGATACCGCCGGCGGCCATTCCGAGCGGCCCGCCACCAAGGGCAGCACCCACGGCTGCACCAAGAACACCGGTAGCTACGGCACCAGCGTTAACGAAGATGGTTTTGGCTACGCTGCCGACTGAACCGAGTAATCCGGCCTGGGTTGGAACCACCCAGATCGAGAACAACATCGAAAGAACCAGAAGCATCGAGAGATGCTGGCGTTGATTGTAAGCAACGGTAACCATATTAACCCTCCTGAAAGCAAGAGCTTGCGTGCTGAATTTTCCTCAATTATAAGAATGCTTCGTACAACCCGCAAGGGCTTTAATTTTTTACTTCAGGGTTTGCGGTACAAAAGAAACTCTTCGACCTCGTGGAGTCTGGTGCTGATTTCAGGAGTCAGCAGGCTGCGGTTGAATCTGGCATGGGAGAGTTCGATTCCTTTATCCTGCAGGCCGAGAGTCCAGATGCCACCGGTGAAATTTCCCTGGCGGTATTGATCGACAGCTTTAATCATGGCCAGGTCGATACGTTTGACCATGCTGGCCGGTACTTTTCCCGGCGCGATGCGGCTCTGGTCTGAATCGACACCGATCACCATGAAATTTGCCCGGCGGGATGCATCGATCAGGCCCAGGCCACTTTTTCCGGAAGCATGAAAAATCACGTCGGCCCCCTTGTCGGCAAGGTCCAGTCCAAGTTTCAATGCAACTTCAGGCATGTTGAAGGCTTCAGGATCGCTGCCCACATAGCGGCTGACCGTTTTGATTTCAGAATTTACAAAACGGGCACCGTTTTTGAAACCACGTTCGAAACTCGCAATTACCGGTGAATCCATGCCGCCAAGAAACCCGACAGTGCCGGTTTTGCTGATCAGAGCCGCGTAAGCGCCGGCATAAAACGATCCCTGTTCTTCATCGAAAAGAATCGAAAGGACGTTGGGGCTGGTAACCACCGAATCGAGCAGAATGAATTTCTGCTGTGGATATTTTTGCGCGACCTGGCGCAGAGCATCATTGGCAAAAATGCCAACGGCACAGATCAGATCAGGCTTTTGCTGACAGAAATGTTCGAGCCCTTTCTCGATACTGCTGATGTTTCCTGGTTCAAAAACATCGACCAGACAATGGCCTTCTTTGCGCAACTGCTGCACTCCATTATAGGCGGCGTCATTGAAAGACTCGTCTTCAAGGCCACCGATTGAAAGAACCAGCCCGATTCTCGTATCCTCGCGGGCTGAGAGTGAAAAGGTCAAAGCAAAAACGAAAAGCAGTACGGCAAAAGACAAACGGCTGAATTTCATATATCCTCCAGATATTTACCAATCTTCAGATGTTCCGACCAGGGGCTTGGCATCGATGATTCCAAGGCGGCGCAACACGCTTTCGAGGGCCTGCATAACTTCGGGGGCAAATTTCCCCTTTTCGGTATTCATTTCAGTGAAACTTTCGAGATAGGTTCGTTCAATGGCATAGGGCCGATAATGCGTCATGGCATCAAAAGAATCGGCGGCTGCGATTATCAGAGAACCGAGTGGTATGTCATCGCGCACCAGGCCAGTCGGGTAACCTGAGCCATCCGGGGCTTCGTGATGATATAAAACCATATCAGCCACCTTGGCAAGCCCGGGAATTTCTCTGATCATCGCCGATCCCACTCGACAGTGGGTTTCAACTATCTTCTTCTGATCAGGGTTTAACCGATCAGCACTTTCAAGGATCTCAGACGGCAGGCCGACCTTGCCAATATCATGCAGAACGGCGGCCAGCTCAATCTCAACGAGCTCACGACCGGAAAGGCCCATTTGCTCTCCAATGGCGACAGAAAGATTGCGAACGCGGTCCCAGTGGCCGATGTGCTCTCTCGCCTGGTTTT
>JBMOKV010000195.1:0-19594 GCA_049325495.1 Candidatus Rifleibacteriota bacterium
AAATCTTCTCTGGTTGAGCGCCAGAAGAATACCTCAGACCGAAGGTTTTACACCATTGTTTTAACTGAAGCAGGCAGGAAGCTGATTTCAGAAATGTTGCCCGAACATGTTGCTTTGATCACCAGACGAATGAATTCGTTGGACGAAACTGAGCTGCAGATTCTAGGCGATTTATGTCGCAAGCTTGGTCTTGCGAGATTTAATAACAGATAACCAATTAGGAGAAGTCTATGAAAAATATTTTGCATATAATAGCAAGCCCGCGTGGCAATGAATCAAGAACTCTGAAAATCTCAAAAGCCCTGATCGAGCGCCTTAGGCAGCAATTTCTCGATGTCAATGTCGATGAATTGAATGTGTTTGCTGAGCCGCTTCCAGAAATGAACATTACCCGGGTTAAGGGTAAATACATGCTTATGTCAGGTGAAGAACTGAATGAAGACGCGGAAAAATCATGGAAAGAGATAGTGGCTCACATTAATAGATTCCTGGCAGCAGACATTGTTATTGTCAGCACTCCAATGTGGAACTTCAGTCTGCCATACCAGTTGAAACATTATATTGATATCATCGTTCAGCCTGGGTTTACTTTCAAATATGGAGCAAATGGTCCAGAAGGGCTGGCAAAAGGCAAAAAACTTTTCGTTGTCAGTTCGCATGGAGGCGATTACAGTGAAGGAAGCCCCTTCAATTCGTATGATAAGTTGAAACCCTATTTGCAGCAGATTTTCGGCTTTATCGGAGTGGTTGACCAGACATTTATAAGTGCTCAACCGATGGATTCAGGGGATGCTGAATTGCGTGGAAAAATGCTTGAAAAGGCCGTAGAAAAAGCAAGGCAGATTATCATTCAGTAGATTTGTGTATGTCGATAATGTTGCTGTAGCCATCTATGTAGGAAATAGACTGGCTGTCGGTAAGCTTAAGGATTTTTCCCGTCAGCTCTCCCATTTTGTTTACGCTGTCAACTATTCTCTCAAGCGGCTCTCGAATTTTGCTGGTCTCTTCCAGGTCCATTAACAGCATATCCGAATATCCCATGGCAACTTGAAGGGGTTGATTCAATTCATGACAGACCGACCCGGCCATCTCAAGGATTCCCTGGAGCTTCTGGCGCTTGGCGACCTGCTGTTGAAGTTTCAGCATCCTTGCCCCCACATTGACTCTGGCACGGAGTTCTTCATTGTTCCATGGCTTGGAGATAAAATCATCGGCCCCGGCATCGAGAGCCGCAATCATATCCTGTTTGTCGCCACGGGCAGTAAGAATCAGGATGTAAAATCTTTCCCTGTCGAGTTCTTCATTAATCTTTCGGCAAAGCTCAAGCCCGGTCATCTGAGGCATCATCCAGTCTATCAGAAGAATTTGTGGAGACTGGGGATCAGAAACGACATTCCATGCTTCAAGACCGTTTTCTGCTTCGACAATATCGTAATTCCATTTTTGCAAAACGGCTTTCAGCAGAATTCTTGAGGTTTTATCATCATCAGTGACCAGAATTTTCATACTTTTTCCTGAAAAACAACCTTGCTGAATTTCCTATAGCTTTCGACAATATTTTCCACCATTTCATCGATTTTTTGCAAGTTTCCACTGCGAATTTCCTGTTCAAGGAGAGAAGAATTATGGCTCAATTCAATTGCGCTTATGTTTGCTGAGGCCCCTTTCAGCTTGTGAGCCAGGCTTTTTATCAACTCGAATTCTTTTTTCTGAGCGGCGGCTTGTAAATTTTCAAGCAGACTTTCAGCATCAACAATAAATGATTTCAATAGATCATTCATCATGCTTTCGTCTTCCATTACCCTTTCAAATAAGGATAGTCGGTCAAAAACGGCAAATTCATCGGGGGCAGGTGTGATTGCAGGCTCTGAAGTTTTGTTATCTGAGCTTTTACTGCCGTTTATCCATCTTTGAAGTATCTTTTTTAAATCAGTTGCAGAAAAGGGTTTGGCCAGATAATCATTCATTCCGCAATTCAGGCATTTTTCTCGATAGCCTTTAAGTGCATGGGCGGTTAATGCAATGATTGGGATATTTTCTCCGCCTGGTAACTCTTTTCTGATAAGTTCAGTCGCTTCAAAACCATCCATTTCCGGCATCTGGCAATCCATGAGAACCAGGTCGAATCTGTTGGCTGCAATCGCTTTAACTGCTTCTCGACCATTTTCAACCACTTCAATCTCGTATCCGAGCTTCTTAACGATACCAACCGCAACCTGCTGGTTTGTTAAATTGTCTTCGGCGAGCAGAATTTTTAATTTTGAATTCTCGGGTGAAATTTCCTTTTCCGGTTGAGATCGTTCTATTTCAAGATAATCTTTTTTCCAGAATCCACGGCCTTTTTCAAGAAGTTCATTGAACCTCTCAAATCTGATGGGTTTGAAGATGAAGCCATCGAATCCCTTTTTCAGAGCTCTGTTCAAGTCAAATTTCATACCCTGCTGCAAAATCAGTATTTTTAACGGATTTTTTTTCAGTGGCAGATTGCCGATTTCCCGCGCAAGTTTATCTGCTGCTTTTGAAAAGCTGCTGCAGAAGATGAAATCAGGTTCTTCGGCCTGGCCGGCGAAAGTCTCGAGGTACTTTAATAATTCTGAATCGGAGCTGAAGCAACGGCAGACAAAGTTTTTGCAGAGGGCAAGGAAAGACCTTTGAGCTGAAATGCCTGGATCGAGAAAAGCCAGCAGATGCTTCTTTGAAGATATTTTTGGCAGGCTTTTTCCGGTAAAATCAAGAGAAAAGTAAAAAGTTGCCCCTTGTCCAATCAGGCTTTCAACGCCTATTTTGCCCCCCATAATTTCCACCAGGTTGCGGCAAATTGTAAGACCTAGGCCGGTACCCCCAAATTCCCTTGTGGTTGAGCTGTCTGCCTGGACGAATGGTGAAAAGAGATTTTGCAGCTTTTCCTTATCGATTCCGATTCCCGTGTCAGCGATTCGGAAATGAATTGAATAATTATGTGCTTCTTCTCTTTCCAGTTTAACTTCAAAGCAGATCTCACCGGATTTGGTAAATTTCAGGGCATTGTTTCCAAGATTTTCCAGGATTTGTCGCAAACGCATCGGATCACCAAAAACTTTTTCAGGCAAATTTATGTCGCTGATGAAATTGAATTCCAGGTTCTTTTCATAAGCTCGGTATGCCATAAGGCTTGCAAATTCATCGAGCAGGGCGGGAAGATTGAATTCGATGTTTTCAAGTTCAAGTTTTCCTGCTTCAATTTTTGATACATCGAGAACATCGTTAATCAAAGCCATCAAGGTCAGACTGCTCGTTCGGATGATCTGTGCATACTGTCTTTGCTCTTCATTCAGGCCTGAATCATTAAGCAGTTCAGTCATTCCTATGATGCCATTCATCGGTGTTCTGATTTCATGACTCATATTGGCAAGGAACTGGGATTTGGCAGAGTTGGCAAGCTCAGCCTGGTTTTTCAACACGTTGGCCTGTCTAATGGCGTCATTCAATTGGATATTTGAATGCTCAAGATCAGAAAGAGCTTGTTGCAATTTTTCCTGAGTGTTTTTCAGCTCGGTAATATCGACAAAAGATTCCAACAGGAGCTCTTTGTCATTTTCACGGAAAGAGACGACGGATTTTAGAACTGTAAGTTGTTCTCCGGAAGCAATTTTCAGGCAGCGAAGTGAGCTGTCGATGGTCTGGTGCAGGTCTGATATCGGGCATTTTCCAATGTCTGCAGAACAGAGGAAGTTTTGGCAGCCCATGCCGATAAGCTTTTCTGCGGCTAACCCGATCAGTTTTTCAGCTGCAGGGTTAACCGAAACTATGGTATGGGTTTCAGGGTCAATGGTTATCAGTGCCACTGGCAGGCTTTTGAAAATTGTTTTCAGTGTGTTTTCGCTGGTCCTTAGTTTTTCCTGAATGATAAATTCTTCGGTAATATCGCGGAAAACAACCACTTTTCCGGTTGCAGTCTGATCCTCATTGCGGACAATAGAGACCGTCATGGCCAGCTGTCTTGGTATTCCAGCCCGGTAGATGATCTGGATCGCCTGGTTCTGAATCCTGTTTTGCGAAGAGTGATGCTCAGTCTGGATTGCATTGGTGAAATCCGAAATTCCGAGAATATCCCTGATATGGACACCTTGACAGTCTTCTTGAGAATTTCCGGTAATCGATTCAGCGGCAGGGTTCATGCTGATGACCATATCATCGAGATCGGTGGTGATAATGCCATCAGCTATGCTTTCAAGAGTTGCAGACAGTTGTTCTTCGGTCTTTTTCCTCTTTGCTGCTTCAAGCTCTCGATTGGCAGTCAGCGATGCTATTCTGGATTCGATTCCGCCAAGATAAAAGGAAAGCAGAAAGAAAAGCCCGGTAAAAATTACCAGACTGCCGGCCAGACTTATGACCGATTCTCTCCTTAAGGTGTTTTGAAGACTGGTCAGGTTTTGCAGAATAAAAATTTCTGCGACTTCTGTTTCACTGTAATTTTTTATGGCAAAACTGAAGCTTTGCCAGAATTCTCCCATTTCAGAAAATTGCCATGGCTGATCTCGGATAACATTAATCGGATTCTGACTGAGAAATTGCTTCAATTTGCCTGGAATATTGATGGTGGACTGGTTGATGATTACAAATTCTGAAAACTCATTCCACCTGGAAGAAAATTTGAACCGACCCTTTTCACCGAGAATAGTGGCTTTCTCTAACTCACTCTTGCTCATTGCTATGAATAAATGCTCTCCAGCAGCTTTATTCAGTTCAGAAATCAGGTGTTCAATGTTTTTTCCCAGTTCTATGTACCCGACGGTTTTATTGTCAACTCTCAGAGGTCTGACGTAACGGAGTGTCAGAGTTCCCAGCTGGCCAAATTCAAGGCCCCAGCAGTCAGAATCAGATTCCTGAGCTTTATTCAGCGTACGTCGTGAAATTTTGTCTGAAAACAAATCTGGAGCATGCATTCTAAGAAAGGAAGTTCCATCGATACTGATGAAATGGAAGTGGTCGATTGAGTTATTTAAAAGAACTTTTGAAATATTTGCTTGACAATAATTGAAAAGTTCGTTTCTCTGACCATTAAAGAAATGGTTGCGCAAGATTGAATCTTTTTCAAGATTGTCGAGTTGAATTTTAAGGATACTCGCTTCTTTATTAAGATTATGTTTCCAGACCTGTTCAATTCTGTTGGTAAGGTCTCGCGCTCTTTGCAATGTCTGACTTCTGTTGAAGTCACTTTTGACATAGAGAATCAGAAATATGAAAAGAAACATTGCGCCGGCCGCGGGCCATAAAATTTTGGTTCTGATACTGACTTCTTTCAAAAGGTCTTCAGCATCGAAATCGGCCAGAAAATCCTGCAAAATAGCTTTTCGATTTTCCTGCCGCCATGAAATTAAAGTCAAAACCATGGTTACAAGAAAGCCTATCAGTATCGAAAAGAAACTATTCCATCGCCAGTTAAATCCCTTCTCTGATTCAGCAAAAAAGACCTTTATGAGAAAACTTCTCTGAAGAAAATTGAATTCTTTCTGGGCTTCGTAGCCGGAGTTTGGCCAGGCGGGAAAATGATAAAACGGATTCAGTTCACCATTGGAAAATGCAAAGGCAGCCATTCCAATGTTTTCATTTCTGGAAATGCCATTGAAAAGATCTTCGATACTGATAAAACCTGCGAGAAAACCTTTGAATTTTTCATAACGGGTCTGCGCGGTTTCATTACCGATCAAATTCTCATAAACCGGGGTGGCGATAATCAATGTCAGTTTTTGGCCTCTCTCATGAATGGTTTTAAGAGGCTTTGATATGAAGCTTTGTCCGGATCTGATGGATTGCTCGATCTCAAGAGTTGAAAATTCTCTTTGGGTATGATCAAGGCCTATTGAAACTTCATTTCCCAGGAAGGGCTCAAGATACAGGGCGGGAAAATAAAAATCCCTCGTTTGCGCTGGTCTGATCTGGTTGTTTCCAAAAACCTCCGTTATCTTGAAACCAGGGAAAATTCCCGCCGATTCATTTTCAAACCTTTCTCGATCATGGTCAGCTACCCTTGGAAGCCAGAAAATAGACTCTAAAGCCCTGCTGTTTTCTACGATTTGACTGGTGAATTTTTTGAATTCATGAAGTTCAACTTTTTCTGAAGAATAGAAGAAACGTCTAACAGCCAGAAGACTGTTTTCTACCGTTTCCAGCCGTGAAATTACCTGCGAAATTGTATTTTCTGCTTCTAATAGAAAACGGCTGTGCTTTTCGACATCCTCCTCATTCTTGACCATTTGAAAAATCATGGTTGAAAATATCAGTCCGATCAGTATCGACCACATCGTTCCATGATAAAACCCGCTGAACTTTATCTGCTCTGCTTTCTTTTCCTGTTCAGGCTCTGCGCAAATTAACGGATGTATTCTGTTTTGCATTACAGTCAACAATAACAAAGCAACAGCCAGCAGGAAAAAGGTGATGTTAGAAATGCGCTCTGCTATTTTGGTCATTTCCAGATCAATTTCTGCATCCAGAACCAGGGCAGGATTACCATTCAGGTCAACCACAACTTTTCTTAAAGAAACAGAATTTAAATTTTCTTTTAAAAAAAGGCGATGCTGAGGTTGCAGATTAAAACCCTTTTCTTTAATCAAATCATCACTATATGGCCACAACCTGATGTTTTTGAATTTTTGTTGAGATACTTTTTTAAAAATGCTGTCAGAAATAAAATTTCCAATGAAAATTTGACCATTTGATGGACCAGAACCATCAGAGCGGATTACCGGGTGGGATGCAAAAATAATAGTGCCACTTGCCAGATTTAGAACTCCACCGGATCCGCTGTGGCCGGAAGAAAGTGCAGGCTTTATTCTGTCATCGACAAACTTGCCGGAAAATTCGGAAAAATACGCACGTTCCTGAGTGTCTGGGGATAAACTTGAAACGTGAATAATTTTGCCGAGTTTGTCAGTAATCAGGATCAGCGAAAAGCCAGCAGAACGCAGAGAATTTACTTCAAGATTGGCGGTTATAAAATCCTGTTCAGGATGGTTTATAAAATTGTAACAGTCGTCCCAGATAGCCCAGTCTTTAACGTGGCTTTTAAGCCGTTTGACCTCATTATCGAGAGCAAGGTCGAGAAGCTTTGTTGCTTCTATGGTCTGCGCTTTTTCGACATCTTTTAACAATGAAAAAATTGCCTGGCGGCTGATCAGCCTGGTTGCCCATAATATGAAAGCAAGAAAAACCAGCAGCCAAAAATAGCTGAACCAGAAATTTTTCAGCTGCTGGCCTGTTTCTTGTTTGAGTGGCTGATTAAACAAGGCTTGGAGATCGTTTCAGCGTTATTCTACGCCCCCGTGAATGGTGCATTGAATATTGCCATCTGCGCTCAGCTTGCCATCGGAAAAGTATTTTCCACCTGCGGGGCACTGGGGGGCAGCCTTAAGATACTTTTTGCTGGCAAGGAGTTCGATCGCCGCCGAATCAAGGTTTTCCATCATTTTTTCGTGGTCCATATTGTACATTTCGACGGCTCCCAGCAATACGCGCTGGTTGGCAAAACACGCTTTCTTTTGTGCATCGCCCCTGGCTTTTTGAAAGTTCGGCACGGCGATTGCGGCAAGAATGCCGGTTGCCCCGATGGTTACCGGATTGAGAAAGCCTTCTGATAACAGAGGCATTGAGGTTGAAAGAATAACATCATTTCCAGAAATGACAACTTTTGTCTGCTCAAGTGATTTTTTGGTCATCAAAGCCATGCTTCGACCCATCAGATATTTAAAAGCATTTGGCAGCCAGTTTGGGTCTTTGCCAGGTTTCTGCAGGTTTTTCAACTGGGCATCGACAAACATTCTGTAACCGGCAAGCTGACCTTCAATGAAGGTTTTGAGATTCTGAGCGGTGTCGTCGTCGATACAACGAAAAAGTACATTTATATCGTTTCGGTCGATCGTCATTTCAAGGCTGTTGAACATGCTTAAAACACCGGTTACCGGAATCAGGGCCGGGTTTTGAATTTTCTCAAGAATGGATCTGGCTTTTATGGTATCAACCTTCACCAGAAGTTCTTTCTGCAGCTCTGGCGACTGGCCATCTGCGGCAGCAAAAGCAGTCTTGTTTTCGATGAGCTGGCTTATACTTTGAAGGTTGCCCGCAATCAACAGGTCGTTGTTGTAAAAGAAAGCGGCAATTCTTTTGCCTCTGGTTTCGTCAGAAAAAATAATAACCTGCCGATCTCCAATATTGTTGATTTCAACTTTTTTCTGAGCAACCGGCGGAAGCAGTTTTGCGGCTGCTTCAATCTCGGCAATTATTCTAGAAGGGTTAAAACTGCCATCAAGATAACCAAAAAAGTCAAAGCCTTTCTCTTTGGCAATTACCAGAGCCCCAAGGTTTCTCAGGTCTTTTCTCGGGTTGATTCCCGCGTTTTCGAGAAAAATCTGGTCGAAATCTTCAAGTACCGATTTGATTTCCTCAATTTTTTCAAAGCGGCTGTAGATGCCGGCAATTACCTTTTCGGTTTTCAGGTTGATTGAAAAAACAATCTCCTGGGCGGTGGGTACCGCCGCGAAAATGCCGTTAACTGAAATCAGAAAGGCAAGGGTAAGCAGGAATTTCTTCATAGTTTCCTCCATATTTCTAATCTGATTTCCATGATAACATAAGTGTGGCGGTACATAAAATTGCTTGAATGATAATTATCTTTAGAGTATTTACTTTAACGGTGCCAGGATTTATCATGGTGTAATTAAATAATACTTTATGCTCGAATGGGAAAAAAATGAATACTGCAACCTGGGTTAAAATTCATGGCTATATCTCGATTTTCTTTTTACCATTAGCGCTTATTTACGCCGTTACCGGGGCATTAATCATCGTTAATGAGCGGGGGAACCTGGCGAAAGAAAAACATGAAATTTCCCTTTCCAATCCATCTCTGGAGGATGTGCAGGCGCAAAAAAATGAGATAAGCAAATTCCTGCAGCAACATGGTGAGAATGAGGTTCCTGCCGGAGAGCCCAAATTTTTTCGCGACGAATTGTCGTGGGGGCTTCCGTCGGGTTTGAATTTAAGCTTGACTCAATCTGAGCGCCCAGACCGGGGAATCCTTGAAATTCGTCGCCCCGATCTGCTTTTTTCTCTGGTTATTCTCCATCGGGCCAGGGGGGGGCGGTTGTTTGACTATTTTGGATTTGCTTTCGCCGTATCTCTGGTTTTCATGTATGTCTCAGGCATTTTTATCTTCTGGAAAATCAAGGCGAAGAGAATAGCCCTTTCTCTAACCTTTTTAGCTGGAACTCTGGTAACCATCGTGGTTATTTATTTGAGTCTCTGATTTTGCTGGGGCCTTCGAGATTGAACTCCGGATAAAGAGTTTTTGCACAATCAGGGCAGAGCCCGTGGGAAAACTCGGCGTTGGTGTGTTTGTGAAGGTAAGATTCAATTTTTTCCCAATAACCATGATCATTACGGATTTTTTTGCATGATGAGCAGATTGGAAGAATTCCACGTAGTTCTTTAATTTCCGACAATGCCTGTTTCAGGCTGCTAATCAGTTCTTCTCTTTCAGATTCGAGCCGTTTAGATTCTGAAATATCGGTGATAAAACCTTCAATTCTCAATTTCTTGAAACTTGTTGCGGTGGAATTGAATCGGCCTTGTTCCCAGACCCATTTAATCTGACCGTCCTTGCACTTGATTCGATAGGTGATTTTAAATGAATCACCACGATGAAAGCTTGATTTTACAGTTTCTTCAACCGATCTTCTGTCCTCTGGAACAATGAGGTCGGCGTAGGATAACTTCCGGTTTTTCAATAACTCCTCCGGGTAATACCCGGTTAGTTCGAAACACCCTTTGCTGATGAAAAGCATGGTCCAGTTTTCATCAAATTTACATCGGTAGGCCATTCCCGGAAGATTGGTCAGCAATAGCGAGAACCTTTTCTGATTTTTTCTAAGCTTTCGTTGAATCTCCCGGTTAATCTGATCCAGCGATTCGTGTGATGAATAGATTCTGATAAAACGTACGACAAACCATATTGCCAGAAGAGCAAGCATAACTTCAATAATCTGAAAACCAATCAGAACAAAATTGGTTTCTTCTGACTTTTCCTTATAAAGAAACTCATCAATTTTAACCGGATCTTTAATCAGCCATAAACTGCGATATTTTTCGAGAATATGTTCCCATCGACCTTTGCTCATGAACCCGATCGGAACCACATCAGGCAGGATAAGTCTGCGAGCTCCATCGGACTCAAAAAGAAGATGCTCAAGACTGTGTCGTTTCGAATATTTGTTTAAAATCAGATTGGAGATTTCTTCTGGATTCTGGAGTGCATATTGCCAACCCTTTAAGCTTGCTTCAAGAAATTTCTTAACTCTTGCCGGGTGCTGTTTAACCTGTTCCTCGACCGTGAAGAGGACATCACCGTAGAAGTCTATGCCGCTGGATTGTGGAATAAACATGCGATAGTTGATGTTTTTTTCTTTCAGATTGAAGGGCTCATCGTTGGCATAGGCCGAAATAACATCAACTTTGTCCTGGATCAGTTCCTCAACGCCATATGTGTGTGGTACGGTTTTTAGCTGGCTGATACTGATGTTCTCAGATTTCAGATATGCTAGAAGTTCAGCAGAATGTTCTTCGAGCATAACTCTTCGACCTGCAATCTGATGTATGTTTTCTATGCCTGAAGATTCCTTGGTAAGAAAAACCATGGGGGAATGCTGATAAATTGCCGCTAATGCAATGACCGGCTTACCTTCTGAACGTTTGAGAATCAGGTCAGATCCCGCAATGCCAAACTGGCACTGACCTTTCAGAATTGCTTCGGTGGAATTTTCATTATCCTGCTGCTCAATAATGGTGACATCCAGACCTGAATCTCGATAAAACCCTTTTTCCAGGGCGGCATAATAGCCGGCGAACTGAAACTGGTGTTTCCATTTGAGCTTCAGACTGACTTTATCAAGTATTGGCAAAACGCTTGATTCTGTTCCGGCTGATGCTGATCTGGGAGCAATAAGGAGAATTGAAAAAGCGCAGAAAAGGCAGAAAAACAAAAACAATCTGCCTGATCGTCGAATCAGCTTTTCTTTAAAGGTTTTAATAAGCATCTCTCTGTCTTTTGTTACATTCTAATGTCGGTTCTAAGTTGCAGTCAACTCAAAAAAACACCCGGCAAAAAAAGACTTGTCGATAGAAAAGCTCACTAAAACATTTCTCAAAGAAGTGTTCTATCAGAAGGTTCCGAAAATGCTGATTTCTGAGAAACCCGCATCCGGATCTTCTTTGCCGGTGCGATGTATTGACAGTATCTCGATTCTCAGGTTGAAGCCACGGAGATTAATGCTTAAAACCTGCTCTTTTTCTGAATCTTCGAGTTCAAATTGCAGCGATTCATTTTTTTCATTGCTTATTTTAATTTTGGCGGGCCTGAGATTTTTCTTAAACAGACTTTTACCCGCATCTGAAGTTTTCTGATAACCATTTAAAAATTTTATTTGTTTAAAAAGGCACTCGCCTTCATATTGCAATTCGATCCATTCGCCGACGCCATCGCCTTTGCTTCCTTCGATCCAGGCTGTTTTGCTGTCACCATCTCCAACATTGGCAGGTTTATAATCTATTTTGCCGTTTTTGGCCGGTGGCAGAAAAGAGGAGCAAGAATAATTGTCTGGTGTCAGAAGACGCAAAGGGTTATTAATCAGGCCCTCAGTTGTTTGAATGATTTTGCCGGTTGTGTCGATGTAGGCTTCATTGGAAAAATCCCCAACGAAAACTTTTGCCAGTCCTTTTTCAAAAGGCTCGGCATATGCAAATTGTTCTTTAATGATCATTTCTCCATTCGGGTTTATATAACCCCAGCTGGATTCATCTTCATTCTCAGTTTTGATTGCAACAGGAGCGAGTCCGTCACTGAACCTGTCAGCTCCTGCAAATTCGGTAGAAAAAGCAAAAACTCCATCGGTTTTTATATAACGGTAGCATCCGGCAATGTCATCAGAAGTTGAAACTGCAGCCAGCCCGTTGCCAAATTTCGATCCCTGATTAAATGAAGGGCTTATTACCGCTTTGCCGTTCCGGTCGATGAAACCGAGGGCGGCATGGCCGTTTTCATTTTCAAGCCAAACTGCTGCTTTGCCTTCAGAAAATTCCCCGGGCCAGGAAAAAAACTGATTGTCGTGATACTTGAAACAAGGCTCGATTACAAAACTGCCTTTTTGATCGATATAGCCGTATCTTGCGCTGCCGTCTTCCTTGTTGCCTGTCTGAACGCATGCCAGCCCTTCGGAAAATGGATAGGCTTCGACAAATTTGAAATCAATCGCCAATTTTCCTTCCCTGTCTAAATAGCCCCAAACCTCATTTGCTTTAACAGCAGCCATGCCTTCGCTGAAATTACGAACTTCCGAAAAGGTTTTTGAAAATTTGTTTCTGCCGGTTTCATCAATGAAAAACCAGTTTCCATCAAGTTGAACTGCTGCAATCCCATCGAAAAACCTTCCTGCATCATCATATTGGGGGGAAATTTTTAGTTCTCCTGCTTCATTGATGAATCCGTATTTCCCGGCCGCATCGGCTTTGATGGGCAGTAAATGCTTTGCCTGAAGCACTCCTGAAATAAGGATGAAGACAATAATTGCAACGTGTAATCGGCAAAATTTCATGTTCAGACCTCCGGTTTTTATGCTGCCTATTGTAAAGCTTTCTTCGCAAAAGCTCAATTAAGCTGCAGCCTGGTTTTTATAATGGTCTGTTATTCGAAGAGGAAAGATTCGCCTGCCGCAGACTTGATAATTTGCGTTTGATTTCCCAGGCAGCCTGAGAAAAAAGCTTCGCCAGTGCAATGAGCCGGGACAATGAAATCGGGCTGAAGTTTTTGCAGATACTGTATGGTTTTTTCAATTTTTCGCTGGGGAGCAGCGCTGAGATGCATTCCCCCCACAATTCCCCGCAACCTGAAATCACCGATCAGAAATTCTATTCTTTCAATCGTATTTACCAATCCGGAGTGGCAGCAACCACAGACGATAATTATTCCCTTATTGGTTTCGAACCACAGCGAAATATCGTCGGCAACCGGGTCGTTTTCAGTTGCATTTTTGTCTTTGAAAAAAAATTCTTCACAGGGCTCAAAATCAGTGTTTCTTGGAACTGGCCCCGTAATTCCTGCGCCCGAAAAAAGGTGACAATTTTGCGGAGAAAAATCAAATTTCAGACGTCGCGAATCCGGCAGGTCGAAAAGCAGATGCCGTGAAGTTTGAGGCATGTCTATTGGTTTCATGCTGCCATCATCTTTGCGGCGAAAACGACTTATTTCTGCGCCTTCGGGGACAAAAAACCGGGCATGATGGTTGTGTTCAAAAAAATAAGGCAGGCCGCCGGTGTGATCATAGTGGCCATGACTCAACAGCAGAAGATCAAAATCTTCGGGTTTGATGCCGGCTTTGGCCATATTGCCGGCAAGGGCGTTGCCCTGACCGGTGTCAAATAAAATTTTGAAACCCCCGAATTCGATTTGAAGAGAATAGCCATGCTCGGCAATATAGCCGGGCATGGCCAGGTTATCAACGAGGGTGAAAATTTTGAGCATCAGCGGGCTATTCTCATGAATTTGGCATGGGCGCTGGCCATTTTTTCTCCGCCTGTTCTCAGCTCAGCAGCCATGATAAACAACGGATCAGCTGCTTTTTCCATTATTGCTGTTATTTCAACCCCGGCGCCGCAGGGAACCGGGTGATGAAATTTGACGCTCAATTCACCGGTGACCGCTTTTATTCCCAGCTGAAACAGGCAGTTGGTCATTGCCGAATCAAGGAGAGCGCTGATCACTCCGCCGTGCATAATGCCGTCATAGCCCTGCAGATGCAGGTGCGATTGAAACAGGGCCTTGACGGCGTTTGGGCCGTCAGGCCTGAATTTAAGCCTCATAGACATTGGATTTTCGCTGCCGCAAAGCAGACAAAACCTGTGATGATCAGATGCCTGTAGGGTTTGGGTCATTCTGCGGCCGGTCCAGGAACCTGTTGGGTTGGAATCTGTTCTTCGGCAATTTTGAGAACCTGATCGAGAATTCTGGCAAATGCTTTTCCAGTCGGAGTTTTTCCATAGTCGTAGACGAACATGTGTCCGCTGTCGCTGCAGGTGCCGATATTCGGATCGATCGGAATATTCCCGAGGTAGTTCAGATTGAATTCCTGGGAAATTTTTGCGCCGCCTCCCGAGCCGAAAATCGGGTATTCTTTCTCACAATCCGGGCAGATAAAACCGCTCATATTCTCGATGATTCCAAGAATGTTGATTTTCAGCTGGCGGCAAAAACTGATCGATTTTCTCACATCGGCGGCTGCAACTTCCTGAGGGGTAGTGACAATTACTGCTGCAAAAGGCGTCTTGATTGTCTGGCAGATTGACAGCGGTTCATCACCAGTGCCGGGAGGGCTGTCTACGACCAGGTAGTCAAGAGTACCCCATGCGACTTCGTGAAGCAGCTGTTCAATTACCCCGGCTTTCATTGGCCCGCGCCAGATCAGTGCATCATCTTTTTTCTTCAACAGAAGTCCAACCGACATGACTTTTATTCCCCCACGTTCGGCAGGCATCAGACGGTTATCTATGGATTGTACCGAGGTCTGCTGAAGCTTCATCATCGTGGGAATGCTTGGTCCATGCAGGTCAATATCGAGCAGACCCACTCTTAGTCCCTGTGAAGCTAGAGATGAAGCAAGATTGACCGCTACGGTGCTTTTGCCGACTCCACCTTTTCCTGAAAGGACGACTATGGTTCTTGCAATACTGGTCTGTTCCGTGACGAAAAAGCCTTCGCCAACCGTTTTGTTGCTTTCTGAACTGCTGTCTGCCATGCTGCAGCCTGATTTTAAGCCACAGCCTGAGCAACTTTTGCTGTCGCAACCCGGCTTGTCAGATGATCTTTTCTGTGGGGGATGGTTGTTGTTTGTCATTGGGTTTTTACCTTCGATCGTTATTTTGCCTGCTCGGCAGCCTGCGGCAGGTTTTGACGAACAATTGCCGTCAGGTCGCTGATCGCCTGCTTGATAGCTTGAATTTCATTGTTGAGCTGAGCTGATTCATTATTGGTTTCGGTGTCTGGCATATCTGCAGCAAGGGGTTCATCACAGTTGCGGAAAAATCTCTGTCGACGATTGAATCCTCGACCACTCACCCGCCATGTTGAGTTTCGACCGAGATGACCTAAAAGCTTATCTGGGCCGACACATCTGCCGGCGTTTCTGCCCCTGAAACCTTCAGGACCTTGCCCCATCGGGCCTCTACTATCTCTGCCTGGCATAAAAAATCTCCTTTCGCAATTTTAATCAACTTGATTGAAAACGGCAATTTTTTCGTAGCCGTTGCCTGTTCTGGCGAAAAACTCTGTGACGGCAGCCCGGCATAACAAAATCAGATAGCTTTCCCGGTTTCTGCCCAAGAAAAGTAGCAAGGATTTCACTGATTTGACCGGTCAGAAAGCCTGCAACCATGATTCCATTATTTTCTGCCAGCAATTGCAGCTGCCTTGATATAGCACCGCAGATCAGAATTTCTACCCCTTCTTCGGCTAACCGTAAAATTGATTCGTCACTGTTGTCATTGCGGGTAATTGCCAGTCGGACTGCAGAATTAACCGTTTCCTGGCTGATTTCGTAGCAGATGCAATCCTGGGCCACGTCGAAAACCGGAGCTATTCGGTCTTTGTCTAAGCTAAGTGCAATTTTCATGCTTTTTTTTTTTGAGCATTAATCATGCCATGCTTGTGAAAGTCTTTTAAATAAAGGTTTTGCCCGTGTTTGATAGTTAAAAGCGAGGGAGTGTGTTGCAAAAATGCAACGATTCGAGCGCGAAAAATCGCAAAAATGCGAAGAATTGAAAAAGATTAGCTATTTGTGCGTCGCAAGTTTCTCGCGAGCAGGTTGCAAACCATATTTGCGCATCTTTCGATAAAGGGTTGCCCGATGAATTTCGAGATCATTTGCGGTTTTTTCAATGTTGAACCCGTTGCGGCGCAGTGATGCCTGAATTGCTGTAGATTCAGCCGATCTTCCTGCGGCTTTGATACTTTCATTTTCGAACCGGGGAATTTCGTTGAATTGATCGGGAAAGCAGTTTAAATTAAGGCTTTTGCCGTTACATAAAATAACCGCACGTTCGATTATGTTTTCCAGTTCACGAATATTGCCGGGCCACTGGTGATGCAGCAGAAGTGAAATTGCTTCGTTACTAATACCCTTAATCTGGCGGCCGTAAAATCTGCTGAACCGCTCGATAAAATGGTCAACCAGCAGCGGTATATCTTCTTTTCTCTGGCGTAGCGGCGGCAGATCAATTCTTATGACGTTGATTCGATAGAAAAGGTCTTCGCGAAAGGTTCCTGTTTTGATCATGCCCAGCAGATCCCTGTTGGTGGCAGCAACCACTCGGGCCTGAAAACTATGTTCAAGCGTGCTTCCCAGGGGTTGGAATTTTTTTTCCTGTAGAACTCGCAGTAGTTTTACCTGCATTGCCGGTGATACATCACCAATCTCATCAAGAAACAGGGTTCCGCTTTTGGCTACCTGCAGCAGACCTGGTTTATCCTGCCATGCTCCGGTAAAAGCGCCTTTTTTGTAACCGAAAAGCTCTGATTCAAGCAGACTGTCAGGTAACGCACCACAATTGATCGCAACAAACGGGCGGCCTGCAAAACTGCCGCTGTTGTGAACTGCTTTTGCGACCAACTCTTTGCCAGTGCCGGTTTCGCCCTGTATTAGAACGGTGGAAAAGGTTGAAGCAACTGCCGGAATAAGGTCGAAAACTTTTCGCATGGTTGAGCTGCGGCTTATCAGGTCGCCGAGTTTGAATCTTCCGACGAGTTCCTGGCGCAGAGCTTCAATTTCGCTTAAATCGCGAAAGGTCTCAGCCCCGCCCATTATTTTGCCGTTGCCGTCATATAACACTGCGGTTGAAACGCTGATTGGAATGCGGTGGCCATCGCTTCTGACAATGAAACAGGATCGGTTAATTATCGGTTTTGAGTTTTTCAGGGTTGCTTTCAATGGGCAATTGACTTGACACATGCTGGATCTGAAGACATCGCAGCACCTTTTTCCAATTGCTTCTTTACGCTTTATTCCGGTAATTTTCTCGGCGGCGCGGTTGAAATAGCTGATCTTCCAGTCCTGATCAACAGTAAATACGCCATCAGAGATACTTTCAAGTATGGAAAAGTTTGATTCGGTGCTGGAACTGGGACCTTTTTCAGACTCTTCCCGGCTCTTTGATGGTTTCTGCTTTGTTTGTTTTAATTGCGAGCTTTTCGGCATAATCTAGAACATCTACCGGCCAATATTCCGGTGGTCTGGGTCGGTAAACCCCTGGCCCGCCTTTTTCAGGACGACAGTTGAGGATGCAGGTTTCCCACTGTTCAGGAATTTTTGACCGGCCATAAATTGCGCCCAGTAAAGCGCCGCAGATTGCAGCATTGGTATCCGTATCTCCCCCGCGCATGATTGTGTCGGAGATTGCCGTTTCGAGATCTGGCGCATGCAGCATCTGCCAGATGGCATTGTGCAAGGCGATTAAAACCCATCCCTGATGTTTTATATAGTCTTCAGGCGGGTTTTTCGCCGCCTCGTTTATAACTTTCTGGATCGATGGGTCGGCCTTAATTTCATTTGCCCAGATTTTGAGTTGAGAATACAATTCTGCTGGAATATTCTGGCCAGCAATGGCGCGGGATATAGCCATTGCCATGAGGGCGTTGGCCTGTTGACAAACCGGGTTGGGATGGGTTATTTCAGCATCCTGCATTGCCCATCGTGCAACGGTTGCAAGCTCGTGATCGAATCCAAAAACGCCCAGAGGGGCTATGCGCACCAGCGCACCATTTGCCTGGCTTTCATATACGGGGTTTCCACTTAAGCCGTTGGCAGTAGTGATGCCGCAATCGAATGGGTTGGACTGCAACCATTCAATGTAGTTTTTTCTGGCTTCTTCCTGATTGTAAGTTCCATTTTTCAGAATTGCCCTGGTCAATGCCAGCGCCATTTCAGAATCATCGGTAGGCTGTCCGGGAATTGTGTTCCAGGTGCCACCTGCATGGAGTTGCTTAACACCAGATGGGTATTGAATTCTGATCTTGCCTGGGCTCATGAATTCGACCAGACTGCCGAGAGAATCACCAGAAATCTGGCCCAGCAGACAGCCTTGAGCCCTGTCGAGTACACTCGCAGAATCTTGATTGTTCATGTTTGCATCCTCAAAAGCTTTTCGTAAATGATAACATAAAGTTTTACCAGGCCGCCAGATTGTACGGCAGAAAAAACTGCGACGAATTTGTCGCAAAAAAAAGACCCCGGGGACAGAATTCTGCCCCCCTTGGGGTTCTGATCTCCGTGTTACAGCACATTCCTGCAATATTTTTTTTCAGGCAAGAACCGGCAGGTTCCACCTCCACTTTGCCCTTAGAGAAGCTTACCCAAGCCTGTTTATTTGTTTTTCACGTATTCAGCAGCCGGTTTCACCATCTTTGCAATCTGGAAATCAGTTGACACTTAAAGAGCAAGGGCTATGCCAGATCTGGCGAAATCAGGCAACCGCCGGCAGAAGCGGGGTTTTGCTTATGATTTGTTTTAGCCTGGCCAGATAAAAAGCGACAGGCCAGTCGCAGAAAGTGGATCAGTCTGTGAATTTTGAATTGAATTCTTTTTCCAATTCTAAATCACCCTGTTCATTTGCGCGTAGCGACGGGGGAACCGGGAGCTGGTCACGCAGCTCAAGTGGCAAAAGCTGATAAATTGCATGAATATATGCCATCGGCAAGTGGCTACTAGCTTTTCCCGGGCCTTTCATTTCGCTGGATTGAATTTCCAGGCGGCCATCGGCAAAAATGTTATTTGCGGGAGAGAAGTGCTGAAATCCCATTGCTTTAAGTGGCAGTTTGGTAACCAGGTCGTTGTTATTGACCCAGCGCTGGTGATCAGGAAATTTTTTACGATACTGGGAACAAAAAGTTTTGTTCCCAATTCTGGGCCCGGCATAAGTATAGATGCCCTGGATGTCTATTCCGTCTTCGGCAAGGCGGTAGGCAAAAAGTGGCGCTATTCCAGCACCAAGACTGTGCCCAGTTATCCAGAGTTTTTTGGGAGTTCCTGCAAGGTGCGCCTGAATCAGTCTTTTCACCTCGTCATAGCAGACGTCCATGGCGGCGTAAAAGCCCTGGTGAACCTTGACCCCGAAACCCCACCAGATGATGCGCTTCTTGAAAAAGTTGAAATCGGTTAGAATCCAGTCATAAGTAAATTTTGCGGGGCTGAATTTACCATTGGAACTTACCTCGGAACCCCGGAAGGCTACGATGACAACTTTGTCGTTTGACATTACCACTGCCTGAGTATCAGCAGTTTTTTTGCGAACATTGACAAAATCGAAGCGGTAAATTCCCAAAGGGGCAAACAGATCTTGAAATTTCTTTTTGAAATCGGCAAAGTCTTTTGCATTGAACTGGTTTTCATAAGAAAACAGGTTGGCGTACATCAAAAGATAGGCGTTACCAAGGTCGTGCCCAACGGCTTCGGCGTTGAAAATGCGGTTGAAGCAGTCGCTACCGCTTGTTTGACTGAATATGGGGCTGGTAAAGCCGGTC
>JBMOKV010000196.1:0-2600 GCA_049325495.1 Candidatus Rifleibacteriota bacterium
GGTTTTGAGTGTCGTGTTGCTGTTACAGAATAATTTATAGTTGCGAAATCGATTTTCAGAAAAGTATAATCCTCTCGGAAAATCACATAAAGGGGATACGTTCTATGAAAAAGCCCAGGTATTTTATATTGGCAGTTTTCGTGGCATTCATCGCCACAAAAGCAATTGCACAAAACAACTACAGCCATTTCATGAACTTCTTTAATATTGCTGATCAAAACTTGAAAACCCAAAAAGAAAAATCAGCCGATGAAATAATAGCCATGCAAAAACAAGCCATGGAAAACATGATGAAGAAGATTAAAGACATCGGTATAATTCTTACACCCCATTTCAGGTGCAGATATACAAAGAAATTTTCCAAGGTCTTAACTTATAAAAAAAGAAGAGATGAAAAAAAACCTGAGATCGGACGTAGATTGGGTGATAAAGAAGAAAGGCAAAAAAGTAGTGGCGATCTAAGTGTGTGGCGCCCGGAATGCCCGGAGGGATGGATCCGGTTCGGTGATGTTGCTGTTCCATATTCATCAGACACACAACCCAACAACTCCCCTGCCCTTCTTGTAGAATGGAATGATGAAAAGCCTGCTGGCGATGCGCAAGGCCCTTTTCTAGCCAGGCCAATACGATTCGAGCATGTATGTTCATTTGATGACAATTCACGGCTGGCCGGTTCGTTTTGGCAACCTGTGCCACCCGAGGGTTACGTTGCCATGGGGTTTGTAGGTAGCGATGAGTTCGAGGAACCCAACGACCTTGGTTTAATACGTTGTGTAAGAAAAGACCTGGTTTACCCGGCATTTACTGACCAAGAGATTTTTAACAATATGGGCTTCCACGAGGAAAATAATTTTTGGATCAAGTCATTTGCAGTTAATGGAAACTACGCTGATAAACCTTCTCTGAATCCAAACACTTTTTTCATAGCCGGTGGTCGAAATAGTCTCAGAGAGTGCTGGGTTCTAAAAGGCCTCAGTGGTGATGATGCTTATAACGACACCCGCAATGGTTATGTGATTGTTGCTGCAAAAGCCTTTGTCGGCAGGATTCAGCAGGCAGTCGCAAATTCACGCCAGACACGAGAGAAAGAGCTTGAACAAAAGATTTCGGGGCTTTATCCTCAGGCCGATTCCGGCACCCAGGTTGCCGGCAGCCCCGATTTAGATGAAACGCTTGTCAGCACCGAAAAAAGTGATAATCAGCAGGATTCAGCCCACAATCTTCCTGGCATTGACATGACCTCCGATCAGTTCAAAAGCATTCTTTCAGCAATTCAAAAACAGGGGGCAAATCCAGATCTGGCCAAAATTCCGGCCCTAAGCAATCTCCCTATGTTAAAGGGGCTGAAATTTGAGAATGCTGTTCTTTCTCAGGGAAGCATTGCCCAGGGCGATGAGAAAGGCCAGCCATGGCTCAGCGTCGACGGCAATGCGGTGATTGACATTGAAAATGCCGGCAAAATCACAGGCCGTGTAATTTTTCTCGCCAGACTTTTCAAGAAAACCGGTCTGATGACTGCTGCGATTGTTACGTTGCCAACCACCGACTTTTTGAAAAAGTTCAGCGTCTTTGACCAAAAACCGATTGACCAGATCGGGCTTTCTGACACTGCATTCACACTGGCAAATGGCAATCACGAATGGTTGCTCAAGGAATTCCCGGAAATAATCAAAAAAGACCTGGCAAGCTTCGCGGGCAATGATGACACAGCATTTCCTTTCACCACCGGAAAAGGCGCATGGATGTCGGCTGAAGTCAAAAACAGCTCCATTCTGGCGGCACCCTTTTCCATTTTAAAGACCCAGCCGCCGAAAGTCATGTTTTCGGCCATTTTCCCGAATACAAAAGATGAATCGGTAAAAATCAGGGCAAAACTTTTAACCGGTTTTGATCCCAAGTTCCTGCCGATTGGGGATTTTCTCAATCTTGGCCTGCCAACAATCGAGTTCACCCTGGGCGATTTAAAAAACATTGCAATACTAACCGAGTTGAAGCTGAACCTGGCAAAACTCAGTCTGAAAATCCCACTGCGCATGGACTTTCCGGTAGGGGTAAAGTTCACAAGCGTTTCAGTAACCGGTTTTCTGCCTTGCAAATGGGAAAACGCCCTGGGAATCCCTGGCTTTTCTTTAAGTGACATTGGCATTTCAGGCAGTTTCGGCAAACTGCCATCGCTTGCACTGAGCGGTCTTTTCGAACTTAGCGCTGACTGGAAAATGGACATGATGGGGGCCCTTTCATTCACTTCACCGACAGGTCTATCAGGCCTGAGCTGCAGGCTGGATCGCGATATAGGTCTAGGCGATTTGATCACACTTCATTCTCTGCTCACAAAATTGGCATTTCCCAAAATGCCAGTTCCTGAGATTGGCAAAATCGATCTGCCATTCATCGATCTCAAATTGCGCGACCCATTCTTTTGCGTTTCCCAGATCGATATTCCACCGCTTAATATTCGTGAGGGCATTACCTGTAGCGGAACACTGCTGCTTGGCGGGACCGAACTTGGCGGTGGATATTTCTGGATGCTCAAAGACAAGGGAATTGAATGCCAGGCATGGGTTAAGTCATTCGGCTTCGGACCGCTAAAGATTTCTGGC
>JBMOKV010000197.1:0-2590 GCA_049325495.1 Candidatus Rifleibacteriota bacterium
CCCTCGCACCATTTAACCGTTACCGTAACTTTCTTTAAAAGCTCAGCATGAACGTAAGAATCGGTAACATCTTCAATTTCAATTTCTCTATAAAAAAAGGCATTGTTATACTGCTCGGAATAATTTATGGAATTGGCAGTCAATCCGTCTGAAGACCAGACAGAATTTTTTGGGTTTCCCACCGCAATGCTTGCAGGTTTCATGTTACTGCCGTCATCGATGGAAATCGGTTCAGAAAAGGCTGAAAAAATTTCCGGGGTAACCTTGCTGTATGGAACGACCGATGCCCATTCAATGGCCTCATTGGCCAGCTCCATCGCTCTCAGGTAATTTATTGCCTTGGAAGTATCTGTTCTGGTCGAAGTCACCATGTAAACCACCGGAACAGCGCATGCAGAAACCACGACAATGGCGATCAGAACCTCAATAAAGCCGATCCCATTTCTGGCCAGTTGCCTGCGAGGATTTCTCATTTGATAATTTTCCCTTTGTCTTTTATCAATTCACCTTCTTTAGTGAATTCGGCTCTGGTTTCGACTGAAAAAGAATGAGAAGGAGGCTTGGAATATCTGATTTTCTGAATTGGCCGTGAAACCGCTGGAAGTTTTGAATCAAGTGCTGGCTCAGAATTTTTTTTTGGGAAAAATTCTGCAGGGCTTTCAATCGGAGCAACAATCTGTGGACCTTTATCGGAAAAGCGGTGCAGCAAAGCAAGGATGGTGGACATTACCACCACAACCGAAAGGATGATCAGCCACCTTGCCTGGTCCATCAGAAAGTTTTTCCTCCTGCATTGACGCTGTACATGGTTTTTACGGGCCCGATGCTTACATGGTAGGGGTCAAGTTTTTCGCCATCTACCTCCGCGGCCGGGTCATATATTAACGGATCATGTTGAATGATCAGCCATCCCCCATCGGCAAGGCCATTTCCAGAGGAATCGTGAGTGTAAAGATAATCGACCAGAAGATTGCCCACGATTTTCACATTTGACTGCCCGGTTAGAATCAGGGTTCCCATCTTAGCCGGATCCGTGTTTCCAAATGGGTACGAGAATGCTGCAAGGGAAGCGTGAATTTCAGCGGTATTGTATTCAGACCTGATAATGAACTTGCCATCACGCAAATAGATTCTGAGAGTATCATTACGCCCTTCCAGCTTCTTAAGGTCGCTGAGATAGCAGTTTCCACGGCCAAGATAAATCATGCCCTTGCCATAAAACTGGTTAACTTTACTTAAATCAAGATCGCCTTCTTCGACATAAATACAGCCATCGACGAACATCGTGTCTTTGCCTTCATATTCACGAACTCGATGTTCAACAAATATATCTGTATTTGGGTAATTCCAGCTGACCGTCTTGAAATCAATCAACCTTCCGAAATTTACTGCACTTATGTTTGAACCGTTTGGCTGCAATGGTTCAGTAGTATTGGAATGACCAAGATTAATTGTGCTGGTGGTAATTTCATTGCCATCGCCATCGAAAATGGAAATACTGTCACCCATAAGCGCATTTATCGAAACATTGTCTACGGCGCGGCTCATCAGGAATTCTTCTTTATGCAGCCCAGAAAAAGGAACCGGAGCGCCGAGTTTTGTGTTCAAAAAGTTATTGGTATCTTTATCATAACGATAAAATCGCAACGGAACGGTTTCTGGCTCTATGTTTGCATTTCCCCTGAAAAATTCAATTGTTTGACTGAAAGTATCAAGAAAGCCAATTTTAAAAAACCTTAAAAAAACGGGGCCTTCGACAAACAACTTATTCTTGCAGTCGCTGCCATACAGCATGGGCATCTTTCCAACCCTTACCCGTTCAGGGTTATAATCATCGCCATCTTTTTTTTCGAGATACTCGGCAAAATAAGCGCCTTTGTCATTGAGTTCGGCAGTGGGAGAAGCCAGGCCTCCGAATGCCAGAGCCGTAGCCCAGGCTCTGGGGGCCGGCAGGTCGGGCAGGTTCAAATTTTCAAGGTTCCAGATTGAATTTGCATCGGTGAACCCATATGTATAAGGCCACTTCATAATGCAGGTGTTAAGTATTTTTTTGAATCCGGCGCAATCTTTATATATCCCCACATTTCCCGACATTTTGAAGTTATCATGGAAATCCTGGCAGATTTCGTAGGCCGCGGCATTGCTGTTGGATGCATCCATACCTTTTTTGCACAGCTCTTTAAGTTTCTGCTTGGTTTCTTTCGACGGTTTTGTGTTACCAAGACACCCGTCAGCCGCCTGATTGACAAACTTTTCATAAAGCGCAATTACTGCTCTAACCTGATAAAACTGACTGACAGAAATACCGCTGAGACTTGCAAAGGGATAAGAGTTGGAAAAGAAAAGACACTCGGGCATATCTGCACCGGTAAACGCCTTCAAACCCGAATATCCGGTTATTCTGGCGAAATTGGAGAGTTTAGAGGATTCATCAAAAAACAGATCAAACCATAAATGTTTTTTTCCGTCGGCACACTTGGGATAATTATGGTTTCCCAGAAAAGCGTGAGACATAAAAGGACCATCCGCAGGGATCCCTTCTATTAAAATGCGACGTTTCGGGTGGTTGTAGCTCGGCCCAAAGTTTTTT
>JBMOKV010000198.1:0-19437 GCA_049325495.1 Candidatus Rifleibacteriota bacterium
ATGTCATCTGCCGCACACTGATTGCCGGCAAATGCATTACCGATGCCAACCGCTCAGAAACTTTGAAGCTGATGAACAGTTACAACAGCAATTACAAGACTTTCAAATATTTCGCCACCGAAGCCGGTGAAGTGATCATGGATCTCTGTCTGCCGGCCACCAACGAAACGTTCGAACCCAACATAATTCGCGTTCTCATTGATCTGAGCGTGAAAAACCTCGAAGAAAACTACCGGCCACTGATGCAGAAAATCTGGGGTAACCCGGTAAACAAAATCTCTGAATCCGAAGCTGCGGCCGAAGCGTAGAAAAAAAATTAAAAATCTCATTCATTTCTCTGCAATACTGTTGTAAATTTTATTGCATAAAATCAGGATTTGGATGAAAAGATAATTGAATAGTCCCGAAAATTCCTCAAACAGTTCCGGGCCGGTTTTTGGCCGATGGTGGGGTCGTTTCTGGTCGTTTATCAGTCTTTTTCCTGAATTCGACCATGCGTCGATGGTCAATGATCCGGCCGGGGTATTAAGAGCCTGGCGGGAAAGAGCCCTGAAAATCCTGGTTTTTTTTACTCTTCTTTTAAAATTACCAATAGTTATAAAATTACTCGGAAGTGGTTCTGAAGTTGTCCCAAACTGGGCAATCATTGCCTTTCTTCTATTGTATATACCCAGCGTTTTAATCGTACTGATCGAGAGAATTCCCATTGCCGGCAGAACCTATCTGTTGATGGGTCTGAAAGTCGCCTCAGGTGCTACCCAGCTGGTTTCAACTCAGCTTCTTGGCAGCGGAAGATTGACGCTTTTGATGGTGACCCCCATGGCCCTGATTCTCGGGGGGCCGGTTGTGGCAGTTCATTTTGTAATAATATGCTCAATAATTATTGGCTTAACTATCTATCTGGTTTCAACCGGGGTAATTCAGCCTGCTACTGTTTTAAACGGAATTGTGTCTGATGAATACCTGATTTTACAGGGCAAAATGTGGCTGGTCGAGGCTCTTCCCAATCTTTACCTTATGGGGCATTTTCTTTTTCTTCATGAACGAACTCTGGTTGCGGTTTCCGATGCGCGAAAAGAACTCGATGCAGAGTCTGAAAAAAATCGCAGACTCGAGCTGGAAATGCACCGTATTGCCGAGCAGGAAAGGCAGAAACTTGGTGCTGAGCTGCATGATGGCCTTTGCCAGCATTTGACCGCCACGCTCCTGAAATGCAGTTCGCTGATGTATGTGCTAAAAGAAGCTGAAAAGCCTGAATTAGAGCCAGTCGAAAAGATCAGAAGTTCGGTTGAAAAATCCATTGCTCTGGCTTATCAGGTTTCGCGCGGTCTGGTTCCGGTGAGGATAGAACCCGATGCTCTGGTTCCTGCATTACAGGAACTTTGTCTGGCCAGGTGGACAGAAAGCAATATTGAGTGTAATTTTATTGCTGAGGCGCAGGTGCATATTTCGAATCCTGAAACGGCTCTGCAGCTATATCGAATTGCCGGCGAGGCAATTAACAATGCAATAAAGCATTCAGGCTGCTCTTCAATTCAGGTAAGAATTTCCATCAGGGGTCAGGAGTTTTTGCTCGAAATTACCGACGACGGCCATGGAATCGATAATGAAAACAAAAATTCGAAAGGTATGGGGTTAAGAATAATGGAATATCGATCCAGCCTTATCGGCGGGATTTTTGAAAGCAGAAACAACGATTCTGCGGGCTTCAGCGTAATTTGTCGTCTGCCTTTGGAAAAACTGTGAAATGAAAGTAAAAAATTGCGCCCGAATAATGATTGTGGATGATCACCCGTTGGTTCGCGACGGCCTTGCTGATCTTCTGGCAACGGCCGGTTTCAAGGTTGGCGCCCTGGCGGACAATGTTTCGAATGCCCTTTCTCACCCTGATTTCTCTTCTTGTGAGGCTTTTGTTATTGACCTTTCGCTCGGCGATCAGTCTGGCATCGATCTGATAAAACAACTATGCCGGATGAACCGGCCAGTTGTTGTTTATTCAATGCACGAAGTTGCCGGAGTAATAAAAAAAGCATTTGAAGCAGGCGCCATGGGGTACGTGGCCAAAAGAGAAACTCCGGATATTCTTCTTGAAGCGCTCAGAACGGTTTTGTCGGGCCAGATCTTTGAGAGTCCTTATGTGAAGGAAGTCCTTTCTAACTGCAGCTCGACAAAGGAATTGAGCGATCAGCAGAGGCAGATTTTTCTTCTGCTTGGCCGTGGATTATCCAATATCGATATTGCCAATGAAATGAATATCAGTGTCAGAACACTTGAATCGTATTTCGTCAGAATAATGAACAAGCTCGAAATTCATGGGGTAAAACAGTTGAGGCAGGAAGCTATCGCAGCCTGCAAAAACGATGTTTTTGAACCAGACCCCAAAGACTGAATCCTGATTTCTTGTACTGATCGCAGAAAATATATTGGTAGGGGCCGACCTCCGTGTGACGCGCAGGATGCGCTAATGCCATGGCACGGCCCGCTTTAAATCGTAGTAATACGAACGAATTTAATGTGATTGGTATAATTCTCTCGTTATGAAAAATGAGAGTGAAATCACTCTACTTCTTCTCTCAACAAAAAACGTAAAATCCCTTTAGAAGGCTTGAAAGGCCTCTTTCATGCTGCTTTTCAAATAATGAAATGCCGCCTCTTGAAAGAGCCATTGGTCTTATTGCTGAAATTTGCTTAGACGTAAAACACGGGAGAAAAACCATGAGTATGTTAAAAACCTGGAAGAGAAGAATTCTTAGAACTTCAGACAAAAAAAAGGCTGCTTCAGGGTTGATTAACAGAGCATGGAGAAACATTACCACCGGTTTGGCCGGTCTTGGTTTTCTTGCATCGGCCCATTGTCTTTCTGCTCAAACGGTTGCGATAAGCAAGATTGAAGCTCTTGATGCCGGTAAAACAACGATTCAGAAGATTTCCGATGCAACCGGCAATAAGTTTCATATCAATTCACAGGCGGTTTCAGGCGTCAATGCTTTCAACTCTTTCAGCAATTTGAACCTGGCTAACGGTGATACGGCAAATTTTTACCTCCCTAACGGCACTACCAACCTGATTAATTTCATTCAAACGCGAATTGAAATTGACGGAATGGTTAATGCGATTAAAGATAATAAAATCGGCGGTAATCTGTTTTTTCTAAGCACTCAAGGGCTTGTTCTCGGCAGTACCGGCGTAGTTAATTGCGGTGCCCTTTTTGCCATGACGCCTACCAGTGAATTTATGGATAGATTTATTGGCAATGGCAATCTCAAAATTGACGGTAATGCTGCGGAAATAGGCCAGATAACTGCCCGCAAAATTGTAAATCGCAACGGGATAGTTGCCGGTGATGGTGTGCCCCTGAACTCTGATGGTTCAATCGTAATCGCCGGAAGGGTCAACGCCATTGACAACGTTGGTGCCTATGCAGGAAATGTCACATTACAGGGCACCGGAAGGATTGACACTGGCATAACTGATTTTTCAGCCCTGGTCAACACCCAGGATATTTTACCCCAGATGCCCGATGGGGGCCAGGCTCCTGCAGGTGTTACTGTTTCCGGGCTGGCAATGACAACCAATGAAGATGGTAACGTTGAACTGGTAGCAGTTGCAGACAATGTAAACAAAGAATCATCGGCTTCAACCGGCTCAGACGGCTATACAGACTATTTTACCGCTAATGCAGAGGCGAAGGTGCTGGTTCAGGGCAAGGTCAATGCAAAAAGAAACGCCAGCTTTGAAGCAACTGCGGTAAACGGCACTCTTACCGGAAAACAAACTGTGGTTGAATACGGCGAAACCAGAGAATTGAAAACTTTTGTGGGCACCGATTCGATTGCCTCCACGAAAGCAGTGGTGGAGATAGATGCAACTGCCAGAATCAATGCCCAAAACGATGTCTATCTGCATGCCTTTGCCACCAATATCTACAAAAGTTCGGCTGGTCTGGCTGACCTTAGTATGGCAATTGCCGGAATGCTTTCGCCAATTAACATTCAGGCAGAAACCGCGTTTCTCGACAGCAGTTCAAAAGTTCAGGTGAATAAGGGTGCCATTGTAACCGCCAAAAAGAATATTGATGTGAAATCTTCAAGTGAAACCGACGTAATCTTGGGTGCAGGCACTTCGCTGGCCAAAATCAGGCAGACTTCGGGAATTGTTTCTGCAGGGGTGGTTGCTGCTGAAGTTAACAGCAGAGCTGACATCGAGGTCAGCGGCACCTTGAATGCCGGGCTTGCCGGTGATACGACCGCCGGCGACATTACCCTCAACTCCCTTTCAAACAATGCGCTTGACGCTACTGCAGCCTCCGAAACCGCAAACGATTCTGCTGCTCTTGCCACCGGAATCGTTATCGGAAAAGTAACCAACGATGCCGGTATCAAAATCAATTCAACTGCAGTAGTAAATGCTCAAAGAAATGTAAGCGGTAAAGCCAAAGCCAGAAGTGATGTCTCGACTCAGGCAATTGTTGAGACTGGCGACGATTCTTATGGCGGCATGGCGATCAATTTCACCGATTTCAACTCTTCAGCAAATGTGGAAATTGCCAAGGGTTTTACTGCTTCTGGCAATATCGATTTTTCAGCATATAATCTGGTTCTGCAGAACCGCGCAATTGCAAAAGGAAAAGTGGGCTATACCAAAATTTCCCAGGCAATCGCTAATTTGCAGACCAGCGTCGTTGCAGGAATTTTCAGTATTGGCAAATTCGCTTCAAAATTTACCGGCCCTCTCGACGAAGAAGCTATGACTAAATTTCGCGCTGCGGGGGCGATAGTTTTCAATCGCGGAAGTCACGATGCCAGCTTGACAATAGGCAGAGGGGTTAAACTTAATTCCGGCTCAGATTTGATTCTTAAATCTTCTTCCGTGATCGAAGACATTTTTACCCAGGCTGACAGCGTTGCCACTTCTAAATTGAATAATGCCGATGGCACAAAAATGTCGATCAGTGCCGGTCTTGTCTATTCAGACATATCCCAGAAATCAGCGGTTAATATCGTAGATGCCAGTTACAATGAAACCATAGGTAATGGCAATGTTCTTACCGGCAAAACCGTTGAAATCAGCAGTGTGGCAAAGGTTGAATACAACAGAATCAAGCGGGTAATTCAGGAAATTGAAGATGCAGTCGCTACCCTGAAAATTTCAGTTACCGATCAGAACCAGCTTGCGCTGATTAATTCAGTTGTCGCGGCTTATCAGAATATTAAGGACAAGTTTTCAACCATTGGTTCAGATGGCCTGATTGACCCGGATAATATCACTTATTTTCTCAATGCACTTGCTTCGCTTTCAACCATGGGCGATGCCCTGAGCCAGCTGATCGCCGGCGAAAACCTGCTGGTTGCGAAAGCTGCCGAAATCGTTACCGCCGGCGCTGATTTCGCTTTTTACAACAATTTCCTCAACACTGCTGTTTCAAGCGCTGTAAAAGGAGCAAAAGAAGAAAAAGTAAGCGACATCGGTTTTGCCGGAGCAGTGGGTTTCAATGATTTCACCGCAGTAAGCGAAGTTATAATCGGCCGAAATACCACCATTCAGTCGGTGAATCCAGCAGCTTCCGTCGATGAATCAGTAAAAATATCAGCAGAAGCAGACATCAATATGGTTGGTGCTGCGGGCTACCTGATTCCAAGCTCTGGCTCAACTGCAATGGGAGGCACTTTCTTCTCGCAGGACTTCAATCCATCCTCTCTGGTTCATATTCCTGAAGGCGTAAACATTATCGGTGGCGGAAAAGATGTTTCGATTTCTGCTGCTACTGATGCAGATGCCATAGCCTGCGGTCTTTCTTCAGCCATGGCAGGAGCCGGAATACAGGGAATGTTCACCTATGTTTCCGGTGACAGCGAGGCGGCAGTCAGAATTGACGACGAAGTCGATTTTTCTCTGGTTAAAGACCTTAAACTCAATTCAATCAATAATACAAGAATCATCAACGTTGCTGGTTCAGCAATGATTTCCAGTTCAGTCGGGGTATCGGTCGGGTTTGCCGTCAACAATTTCGTGAAAGACAGTATCGTTTTCTTTGGCGATACCGACAACATTTACCAGAATCTTCTCGATGAAAGAGCCGGTGTCGACCCAACTACCACGAAAAACAGCAAAAGAACCAGAACTGATGCGAAAGTCACTGTGGCCGGACAAATGGATGCCCAGGCAAAAAGCACCGGTTCGTTCGTTGCCGTCGGGGTAGCGGGCGGCGTAACCATGAATGACGACAGCGGCGGCCCGGGAAAGTTTGACTACTTTAAAGACAAGGCTGAATTGGCGCAAAACAAAATTGCCAATACCATCAATTCCATTGCCCTGTTTTTCTCGGATATTACCTCGCAGCTTTCCACCAAAACCGACGTCAAGAGCACAGCCCAGCATACCAATCCGAGTATAAGCATTTCAGCAGCCGGCAGCGGCGGCTTGAACTTCATCGAAAACAACACCAATGTCAGTCTGAGAACCCTGAAAATGGAATTTGATGGTGATTCGGGCTCTAATCTCAATGCAATCGCGGTTAACAATACCGATGTCTGGGCTTTCGCCGGGTCAGCGGGGATTATGTTTCAGACCCAGACCAAAGGGGATTCAGCGGGTAAAAGTGTGGGAATTGCCGGTGCCGTGGGCCTTAACTCACTAAACAATAACACCACGGTATTGGTGAAAAATAACACGATTAATAATGCCGATCAGGTAAACGTTTTTGCGGTAAATGGCGGTAAAATAGCCGCCGCCGGCCTGGGCCTGCAGCTTTCAAAAAATTCCGGCAACGCCGATGGGGCTTTCACCATGGGCGGTTCAGTTTCTCTGAACAACATAGATAATACGGTTAATGCGCTGCTTGTTGATACTGATGTTACCGGAACCAGCGCTCAGAATACTGATGTGAATGTTGCAGCCTATGAGGGTGACCTGCAGGTAACCGGTGGTGTTCAGGTAACCGTCGGTCAGCAGAAAGGTGCTTTCGGCGCAGCGGTAAATGTTTCTAAAATAAACAATGATGTCACCGCAAGAGTAAATGGCGGAAATTTCAATCAAATAAATGATTTAAACGTTGCGGCAATTCAGGCAATTGCCCAGATCAACGGTGCAATGACTGCGGGTGTGGTTCTCGGCACCAGCAATTCAGTATCTCTCATGGGTGCCATGATCTACAACGACCTTGAAAATAATCTTACTGCCGAAATCATCAATGCCAATATCAATGCTTCCGGAAAAGTTGGGGTTAAATCATGCGATTATCTTCGCGGCGAAGACCAGACCGGCTTTTCGCAGATGCTTGATCAATCTGATTCGGCCTTGAGTTCGTTCATCGATACCGATGGCAGTGATTATTATGACGTCGATACTTCCAATGAAGCAGATGGGGAACAGGCGACTCCTCTCAAAGATCAGATAAAGAAGGGCTCAATCATTGTATCTGGCGCGATGGCCATCAGCGTTGGTGATGTGGCAATCGGTGCCGGCGTTTCACTTAATGATATCGACAACAATTTTTCGGCCGAAATCAATAACAGCACCATAAATACCGGTCTTGGCACCGTCGAAACCGATGCAAAAATCGACACCTTTATGGTCAGCGCTGCCGGTGGTGTTGCCGTCAGCAGTAAGAACGGTGCCGGCGGTGGGTCGGTGATCTGGAACGATATCAACTCGACGGTTGATTCTGGAACAACAAATTCAATTATTACAACTGGCAATTATTTAAGCAAAGCTGGTAACGACTCAAGATTAATCGGGGTCGCAGGCCAGGTTTCTGCGGGAAAAGGCCCGGCGATTGGTTTGACCTTTACCTACAACAACATCGTAAACAACGCTAACGCCTTCTGTCTTGGCACCAAAGTATCCGGCCCCGGCTCCCTCGTGCCTGACTCAAGTTTCATTGTCAGCGCCGCAAACTATGGCGAAATCATGAATCTGGCTGCTACTGTCGCGGTCAGCGACTTCCTCGGCATTGGCGGTGCCGTTGCGGTAAACCGGGTCAGCAATAATGCGAATGCTCTGGTTGATGACCGCTATACCGATAATTCAGACGCAGTAATCGTTGTTCCCGGGGTTGAAATTTCAAATTTCAACAGTTTTTCGACTACCGCAAACGATAAAACCAGTATTAAATCGATTGCTGGCGGCTTTTCATTTGCAGGCGAAGCCGCAGTTGGCGGGGCGGTTGCCTATAACGAAATTACTGGCGGCACTAAATCCAACGTTAATAATCTGACCCTTGGAGCAGAGGATGTTCTGGTAAAAAGTGTAAATGATGCTGACATCTGGACCATGGCAGCGGGCTGTGGCGGTGCCGGCGAAGTGGCGGTTCAGGGCGCTGCGGTTACCACCCAGATTTCCCGTGATGTGGTTGCAGGTTTCAGCAATGTTTCCGAAAACAAACCCGATTCAGATGTTGAAATTCTGGCAAAGAATACCGGTGAAGTCAACAGCAACGCCACCGTCGTAGCCATCGGCGGCAGTGTTGGAGTTGGTGCCGGAGTCGCGGTTAATCGAATCAATGATACGTTGCTCGCACGCATTTATGGTGGCAGCCTGGCGGTTAAGAATGTAGATATCAGGTCGATCGCAAACCAGACTATACGAACTATTGGCGTGGCGGGTGCTGGCGGTGCTTATGCCGGGGTTTCCGGTTCGACTGCGGTTAATATGATCAATAATACCACCAACGCAACCATTGGCGGCAACGCGGTGGTGGTAGCTGAAAACAACATTGGCGTAGTCGCACAGAGTGATGAGATTATACTTAATTATGCCGGTCTGGCAACTGGTGGTATTGCCGGGGTCGGGGCTGCTGTAAGCGTTAACAGCATCGATGGGCTTACAAGAGCGTTGATAAGCAATGCTGTCGTTCAGGCAAAAGGTAAGTCTGCTGACGGCGTTGTCTTAAATGATGTAATTTCTGATGATAAGATGAACAGCGGTTTTATCGACGATTCAACCCTTAACCTCAAATATACGCTTGATAAAAAAAGAACTTCCCAGGAAAAAACCGGCCTGGTTGTCGATAGTTCGGCAACTCATACGGTCAAATCATTTGTCGCCAATGCGGCAGTTGGTGGCGTTGGAGTTGCCGGAACAGTAAACGTAAGCAGAATTGACGGCGATACTCGAGCAGTCATTTTAAACGCAACGATTAATAACGGCACCAATGGTGGCGACGTCAGCGTTATCGCTCAGGATTACACCAATCTTTCGGGTTTTGTGGGTTCGGTTGCCGGTGGTGCGGCCGGAGTAGGCTTCAGCTCCGATTCAGGCATCGTTAAGCGAATTACCAGCGCAAGAATGGATGGCATACTTGCCGGTTCTTCCGCAAAAGATGCGTTGGTAAATTCCCGCAGCAAACTCGGCATTTCTTCTATAGCTGCAGGTCTTGGCATAAGTGGTGCTCATTCGGTTGCGGGAACCGTTTCGGTAAATATGCTCGAAAGCAACACTGAAGCGTTGGTTAACAATTCTCTTCTCGACGTTAACAGCATGTTTGTAACTTCCAACCACTGGGCAAAAACCAGTATTGTTGACGGTACCGCTGCAGTTGGCGGATACACGGGCATTGGTGGTGCGGTAGGTATTAACAAGGTCAAAGATATTGTCAAGGCAGAAATTGCCGACAGTACAATCACAATGAAGAGTGATGGCTCCGGAGGACTAAGAGTTCAAGCTGGAAATGAAATGACTCTGAAAACGATTGGCGCCGCAATAGGCGCGGGTTATGCCGGTCTTGCCGGAAATGTCGGGGTAAATTTCATCGAAACTGATGTTCTGGCAATTGTTAAGAATTCAACCATGGTCAACCGCGCCAAAAATGTGTTTGTTAAAGCTACTGACAACGTTACCATCGACTCGAACCTTGGAACTGTGGGAGCAGGAGTGGTTGGTGCCGGCATCTCTGCCGGTGTAAACATTCTCGATGGCAAGACCCGGGCAATCGTTGATGGCAGCAAGCTCTATGCGGTTAATTCCATAAATATCACGGCTGATGAAGCTCGCAATATAACTCAGAATGCATTTACTGCGGCGGCCGGGGCGGGTGCTTTTGCCGGAAACGTGATTTATATTTCATCAGGCAACCTTCTGATTGCCACCGATGAAGATGGCGCCGCCAACGTCAGAGATGCGGTTTCTGCGGCCGAGCAGGTGAATTCGGGCAATATTGGCGAAACAAACGGGGCATTGACTGATAAAGAAAAAGCAAAAATGAACGCCGATGGCGGCAACCTTTCTTCGACTGAGGCAGGTCTTGCAGAAACATCGGTTTCCGTAGGAAAAATTGAGGCGACCACCGGATCAACCCTTGACAGTCTCGGTGATGTCAATGTTGGTGCAACCGAGCAGACCAATGCTTCAGCTATTGGCGGCTCAGGCACGATTGGTGCAGTAGCTGCCGGTGGTTCGGTCAGTTTCGTCAATGTAAGACGCAACGCCGGAATCAGCCTGAACGATGCTGTCGTAAAAGCGGGCGGAGCCATAGATATTAACTCAGCCACCGGCGGTTCTGCCAACCTTGATATGTATCAGGGATCAATTGGCTATTGGGCTGCAGGAACCGCTGCTTACGGGAAAATTAACAGCGGTGGAATGAATTTTTTAAATATTTCAAACAGCAATTTAAATTCTAAGGGCGATATTTCCATCAAGGCCGAAGATTCGAGCATTTCTACTGCTGAATCTTATGGCCTTACTGCAGGTGAAATTGCAGCTGGAGCTATAGTTACCCAGATTGACAACAATGCCTTGACCAGGGTAACCCTGACTGAAAACACCATTAAAACAACTGATTCAGCAAGCAAAATAAAAGTAGAAGCCGACCGGCAAAACATTCTTTCCGCAAAATCGGTGGGGGGTGCACTTGGTCTTTTTGCTTCAGGAACTGGAATCGCTTCGACGGTTAACGAAAACAGTGCCGCTTCAATTATTTCTACTGGCGGCACTTTCACCAGCAAAAACCGTATCAGCTTCGACTCGAACAATACACCAACAGTCACTTCAGAAGCCACCAGCGCTTCTATAAGCGGCCTGGTTTCTGCCGGGGTTTCGGTGGCAAAATCGAATTTATCAGGGGCTGCAAGAATTTCCGTTTCAGGTGCCGGTTCGTTCAACGCACCTGAAGTGGCATTCAATGCCAGGCTTTATGGCAACAACAATCTGGTTGCCGAGGGCATCAGTGGAGGATTCGCCGGAAGTTTCGGTTACAACCAGAGCTGGGCAAAAAATGATTCGGCGGTAACCGTTTTGATCGGCGACAGCAATTTCATCCGAAAAGATACCGACTTGACCCTGTTCGGCTCGAATATCGTTAATCAGGATGTTGAAACCCGTGGCCTGAACGTTGGTGGACTGATAGCTTCGGGCAACAATAAAGCAAGAGCCATATCGGATACGGTAACCCGAGTCGAATTGACCGGAAATCCGGAAAACACAAAAGAATTGGGTTCTCTCGCCGTCACTGCCGACAGCGCTTCGATTCATAAAATCCAGGCAGACGGAAACGGTGGTGGACTTATATCGGCAGATGGCCTGGCAGCTTATGCCATAAACAAAATCACCTCACTGACCCAGGCTCTCGTAACCGGAAAGTTCAAAATAAGCGAAGGCCTCGATCTTTTTGCGGCCCAGAATGATCAGGTAAATATCAATGCTGATTCGATCAGCGCGGCAGTTGCCGGTTACAGCGGCACAAAAACCGAAAACACCATAAATTCAACTACCAAAACCGGTTTAGGCGATGGCACGCTGATCGATGCGGGCAGCGACATTGAAATTCAGGCGAAGAATACAATTAATTGCAACGACGATGGCGCCTTTGCAGCTTCCGGCGGCGGCTATGGCGGAATTGTGGTTAATGGCGCAGATTCTGTTGCAGAAATAACTTCGGTAACCGAAACCCGAATCGGAGCAGGCTCGTCGCTGGTGGCCGGCGGTGAAATCACCGGCGAAGCGTTAACCGATGCCAACATAAACAATAAGGTGAGCATTGACGGTGCCGGCATGATTGCTAATCCGCTGGCACATAGCAGCAATACCATCAGCTTTACCAACAGTCTGATTCTCGATTCTGGGGCTGTGCTCAAAACTAAAGCTGCGGGCAAAGATATTAATCTTGCCGCTTCAGATAACCTGACTGCCGTGCTGACATCTGATGCCGACATGCAGGGTGGGCTAGGGGGCTATTCTGAAGCAAAAACCGATTCGGCAATTACGAAAAACAACACGCTCTATGTTTATGGCGATATCAGCAGCGCCAATGATGTTAATCTCTATACCGACTCCGATGCCCGGGGCAGGCTGGTTAATTACGATTTGACCGTTACTGCCGATGCCTATAACAAGCACTCAGCCGTGGCGGTAGCAAAGGCTGAGATTGACAGCAAAACCATTCAGAACAACAAAATCAGAATTTATAAAAATTCTGATATCAATGCAATCAGACACATCGGTTTGAATGCAACCACCGGAAAAATGAAAATGATGGAAGCTGCCAGCGAGTATACCTGGTATTCAACGACGACTACCGGCGGCTATGCCAGCACTGCTTCAGGAATCCGCAGCAAGAATCTGGTTTCCGGTAATGCGGTCATTTTAAATGGAAATCTGGTTTCTGGAATAAACAACATTGTTGAACTTACGATTGATGGTCTGGTTGATCTGCTTGGCCAGGTGCCTGGCTCGACAACCAGCCCAACTGTAACTTCGACGATAAGTGAATACGTTTCAGGCGTCACTACCGGCATTATGGATTACGGTAACGAGCTGTTCACCCGCTATCTCGAAGTCTGCGATCTTGCCGCAGAATATGATGGAACGGTTGCCGGAGCGGGATACCTGGCAGAAAAAACCAGAATTCTCAACGAAATGGAAAAATACGGCCTTTTTGATTCGACAACTGGAACGGTTGTCGGTGGCCTGCTGATTCAATACATCTCGCTGCCCGACATGGTCTGCTCGGGTGGAAACGTGATGATCAACACCGACGGTGTTACCGGCTTTGGTAACATTGAAGCAAGAGGCGCTCCTCAGATAAGTGTGACCAATAATTCAAATCTATATATGAAAGTCAACGATCTCAATATTGTCGAGGCCGGTGGCGAATTGATTTATAACTCAGCTTCTCTGGGCAAAAATGCCGATGCGGTGCTGCCGACCCTGACAAAAATTCAGACCAGCGATGCGGCTTCCAGTCTGATATCGGTCAAAGAAACCTGGAAAGGGCCGGTTAATGTGGTTGAAGATGGGGTTACAACAGCCGTCATACCTGTTACCAATATTGAACTAAACGGAAATATCAGCAATCAGAGCGGCAAAATTTCAATCGAAAATTTAAGTGGCGACATCATCATGCAGGGTGCAGCATCAGGCGATGGGGCTTCTATTTCAGGCCGTCAAGTTGAACTGAAAGCTTCATCCGGTTCCATTTCTCAGGGCTTCAGCAAAGGAATTCTCAATATTGGCGGAACCCCTGAAGATATTTACGATTCTTACGCGACCCAGCATGAAACCATGATCGATGGCCATGAAACCACCAGCGTCAGCAAGAACAGCTTCGCCAATGATGTTGAAGAGCGTCAGCAGCAGGGCACCTGGATCGCCGGAAACGATATTTTCCTGAGCGCCATGGATATCAACGTAAATGGCCTGATTCAGAGTGGCTTCAGTGAATACCGGGTTGAATTGAGTTCTGAGGCACAAAAGGCAATAGAAAACTATGACCTGAATTACATGGGACAGAACATTACACCAGACATGCTGGTTGCATATAAAATAAATTCCGGCGGCACAAAAATGGGTGTGGACGGCACCGCGCATTACGTAGTTCAGGCTTATTATAACCCACAGACGAAAAAGGTCATTCTGGAAGACATCGATGCCAAAGGCGGCAAAGTATACCTTACCGGGCGAATTTCAAGCACTGGCAACGGTAGAATTCTGGCAATCGATGGTTCTGCCGATATTGAAATAAATAACAGGACGGATCGTTCTTTAACGGTTGGAAAGATAAACGTCGGCGATCAGGTGGGCCTGATAAGTATTACCGATATTGCCAAAGGCACGACCACTGAATTCAGACGCGATTCGACAACTACAAGAAAAATTGATTCAAATGAAATTACAGTTGCCGGAGCTTCGTCATTTTATCGGCCAGAAAAAGGTTTGTATTACCATTGGACAACCGGCAAAACAGTCGCAGAAGTTGAAGACTACTATAAAAAAGTTAAATTCTACCTCTGGGGCGGTTTTTCAAAAGACGCCTCGACGATTCACGAGTATGAAATCACTGAAAATCTGCTTAGCTCAACCAATGGTGAAAAAAGTAAGCTGCCGGGCACTTATATCGGCACATTCGCCGGTGGTGGAGCCCCCGGTGATCCCGAATACGTGCTGCATTACGAAAATGATGTGGATTATTTTTCCAGCTATTTCGATAAATGGATCACTTACAGCAACGCGATCAAATCACGAGGCTATGAACATTACGAGTGGGGTCACACGGTCGGCAAAACCCTGACTTTCCAGCATTCGCTGAAAGCCGACAACGAAATCGCTATCGGTTTTATCGGGTCAAGAAACAAGGGCGGCGCTGTTCTCATAACCTCAGATCAAAACGTAAGCCTGACCGGCAATTTGACCGGGGTTAACGGAACCAGAATCGACATTACTTCAAGAAAGGGCGCGATTGAGCAGACCGGCGGAAATCTCATCGGAGATAGTCTGAATCTCAACGCCCTGAACGGCATCGGAAACAGCGGCGCAATTCATCATCTTGCCGCAGGAGACAAGGCAACTCTTAACGCAGTTTCCACTTTCGGAAACATCGATGTAATTTCAGGCGCCACTTCCGGCAAGCAGGGAGACCTTGAGATCGCAAAAGTATCTACCTCCGGCGATGTCAGGCTTACTGCCGATGGCACTATTTCGCGCACAACAACCGGTGATTCCCTGGTGAAGGGCCGGCGAATCGATTTAACCAGTAACTATGGCGGAATCGGAAAAGCAGGCGCTGCTCTTCTGATCGAAGGCGGGCAAACCCCTGCTGCTTCGGGCGATACCATGTCAGCAAGCGTAAATGCCACTGCCCGCGACAGTATATACCTTGAACAGACTGCCGGTGATATGCGACTGGGAAGAATTGAATCGAAGCTCGGTGATGTTGAATTGAAGGTGGCTAATGGTAGTTTCGACAACGTTCTTCCGGCAATCGACAATGCAAATGATCGCAAAGGCGAAGATCTGGTAAATAAATGGATCGCAATTGGCTTGATCAATGCTGATGGAACCAGCAATGGGGCTGCGGTTAAAGCAGAAGCGGCTGCCGCTTATGAAAAACTTGTAAACAATGAATTTGCTTCTTATCTGACGCAGAAAGCTTTTTATGATGCCAATCCAGAACAGGCCAAAGCTGATTCATTCCTGGCACTGCAGGCCAAATACGGCCTTTATTCTTCGGTCGATGAATATTTGTCTGTGCTGAAAAATGATTCTTCAAGTGATTATTTTAAAATTTTCAACAACGATTACGGCTGGTCAAAAGACAATCTGCTTTATGCGTTGCAGAAATCGATCATGAACCCCACTTCCGGCTCAACCACGACCATTGACCGACCGGCAAATGTTAAAGGAAAGAACATCACTCTTACGGCTCTTAATGGTGGAATCGGTAAAGATGGCGCGGTTGAAGAATTGAGTATCGCTGACCTAAGCAATAATCTCGATGTCCTTAAAAAACTCGCCGGGGCCGAAGCTGCTGACATTACCTGGAAAGAGGCCGAAGGCAAAGCGACGATCAATCACAAGACTGCTATCGGCATTGAAATGACCAGTTCTTCGGGCGGCCTGACCGCAACCGCTAAAGACAACGTATATATAGCCGCATCAACCGATGCGCCGATTTATCTTAAAAACATCAACGCCGGTGAAGGCAATATTCGCCTGTTTGGCAGAGATGGAATTCTCAATGTTTCAACCGTCAAAGATTTTGTGAATCTGACCGGCAAAGATCTGATCATTGAAGGCGGGGACAAGGGATCCAGCAGTTCGATCGGAACTTCGAACAAAGCGATTGTTACTGGCTTGTCAGGCACTCTCACTGCAAGGGCAGAAGGTTACATCAATATCTACCAGAAAAGCCTGAATCCGCTGATTATTTCGGCATTGTATGGCGGTGGACATGTTTATCTAAGATCGTTCAGCAATTTGAACAGCCTGTATTCCGGTAATGCAGTTGATGATTCAGGCTATTTGAATGTTGACGGCCGTCTGACCATGGTTTCAGATTATGGCAATATTGGCCAGGATGGCAAGGGAATCAGGGTGCTGATTGATAATCTTGATTTGATCAGGGCAACAGGCAACAATGTCTATATTGACTGCCAATCCGGCTCAGCTGATAAGCCGGTTTTGAATGTCGGCACCATAAATACCGCCGACGCCGGCATTTTTAAGCTCAGAGGCGATGTTTCCACGGTTAACTTCAACGGCGTGATCGATGCTGATAACATTGATGTGGTTGCAGATTCACTGACACAAAATGAAGAAGACAGTGCCATTAAAACAGAAAATTTCCAGGCCGTAACCGCCAGCGGAATTTCTCTGGACAGTGCCAAAAATCAGATTCAGCAGGCCGCTTTTACCAATCAGAATGGCAGCATTTATTTGAAAAATACTGGTGATTTGCGGCTTATGGGGGTTATAAATCGATCAACAGGTGATTCAGATGGCTTGTTCGCCGATACTACCGGCACCTTAACTTTTGCCAGGGCGGTTAACGCAAAAAATATCGGGGTAAATGCAGCAAAGGTCAACCAGAACATTGAACGCAGTCGCCTGCTGACTGAAAACCTTACGTTAAATGCCGACCAGGGAATATACCTTAACAGCCTGAACAATGAAATAATCCAGGCAACCTTTGCCAACCGCAGCAGCGGGAACATTGAAATCGGTGCAAATACTCAGCTGAGAATTCTCGACGTGATTAATTCTTCAGAAGACAGCTCTTCGTCGTTTATAATAAACGCGCTCAGTGGCGTAAATTTCAGTAGTAGGGTCGAAGCAAGAAATATCGAGCTTGAAGCTGTTTCTGTTTCTCAGCAGGCCAAGACCAGCAAAATCATAACCGAAAATCTGAAAGTCAATACATCAAAAGGCATGTCGCTTGACAGTAGAACCAATCAAATCGCCAAAGCCACTTTGAAGAATTCTGGCAGTGGTAATCTTTATCTGCGAAACCAGGGAGATCTTGAACTGGCGGGAGCTGAAAATTCTTCAACTGGAAATTTGAAAAAGATAATTATCGATAGTGACGGCAAGTTAAATCTAACCGGGCTGGTAAAAGGTGAAGAGGTTGAGCTGACCACCGATTCGATTGTTCAGGCAAAAGACAGCGCCCTTAGTACTCCGGCTCTGGTTGTTAATACGGTTAATGGTATGTCAATCAACAGTGACAACAACACGATTTCAAAGGCTGTTTTGACCAATTCCTCGAAGGGGAATATTGTCCTGAAAAATGGTTCTTCCATAAATCTGCTCGACGTAATCAATTACTCAACCGATGCAAGTTCAAAAATTAGTTTGAACAATTCGGAAGGTGTAACGCTGAGTGGCCTGATCAATGCCAGAAATATTAATATCACCGCCGGTTCGCTGTTTCAAAATGAGGCGACCAGCCAGGTAAAAACCAAAGATCTGCGGGTCAGAACTATTAGTGGGGTTTCTCTTAACAGTTCAATAAACAAAGTGGCTCAGGTAACTATTAACAATGACCAGGGCAACGTGATTTTCAGAAATAGATACCGTCTGGATGTTAATAAGATTGCTTCCGGCGGCGATGTGAAAATCGCCAATACTGGTCTTACGACAGCTTCTGGAGAGATTGCCGGTGAAAATGTCACGATGAATTTTTATGGCACGTTCGACTCAAAAAGCAGTGTTGTAGCCAAAAAAGATCTGACAATTAACGCCACCGGTGAAATCAATGCTGAGACTATTAAGGGTAGAAATGTAAAACTTGCATCGGGTCTGGCAAAAAGCTCTTTTACTCTAAACATTATCGATGAAGCGGTAAGAAATACCCGAATTAATCTGGTGGCCGATCTTACTGATGAAGCTGCCGGAACCCTTGACTCAGCCAACGATATTGCACTTTTCGGTGGAATAAATGTTCATGAACTGATAGCAGAAGAAGAAATCCATGGGCATACGGCAACCGGAGACATTATGGTGGCAAACATTTCCGGACGAAAAGTCGTGTTGAAAGTTGATCAGAACGCCGGAAAGGTAAATCTCGATCAGGCAAAACTCGGCCAAACATTGGAAATCGATGCTTCAGAATTTAAAAGTGACAAGATCGAGCATACGGGTAATTCTGATAACCTTCAATTGAATTTTTCAAATTCAAATGGAGAATACATGAAAGAAGTATCGATCAACATGATTTCATCAGAAAATGGCGTGAAGGTAGATAATCTCGATTCAATCACGGCAACCATCAATACCGCCTGTGAGGATTTCACCCTGAATGATGTCAATATTCTTGCCGTCGGGCAGTTTTCCAATAAAGAGACCTCAGTTGTAATCGCCGGTGCAGAAAATTACTCTTCCGATGTGCAAATCTCCGGTGCTGGTGTGGCTGTTAAGAAGCGCGAAACAAAAAGATCCAGACAAAGTTCAACCGACAAAATTGCCGGAATTGTTAACAGCACCAATGAATCGATGGATGGCGATGCAGCCTGGCAATTGCATGAAAAGTCAAATGAAGCAGAAAATATGATAGAATTTGCCGGTTTTAAAACCGACCGGATCAATTCTGAAATGCTCGCCAGCCATGATGGAAAAGTTTTCCTGAAAGCTGAAAATGATGAAGATGAAGACGTTACCGAAGAAGAAAACACTGAAAAGGAAAATCAAGACTGATGCCAAGATCTGAACTTATCAAAATGTTTCTAAAATGCGGGCATTTGGGCTTGCTCAATGACCGCATTTTTCCGTCGATAAATCTGTTTCGCGGTTTGAATGAGGGCAATTACAAAAAAAATGTTTCGAATAATTTAGTGAGAATTTCATATAAAAGTTTTAATTTTAGTCTAAGTGTGTTTTTGACTGCAGCATTTGTTTGTATGGCACTTAATTGTTCTTTCGCTCAGACAACCACCCCTTCGATTGAACCGGCAAGAACGCCCGGTGCAGATCTTAACCGAATTCTCGATGATCTGCAGAAAAACCGTATCGAACGTGAAGTGAAAAAAGAACTGGAAAATGCCGAAAAAAAGGCGGAACCAACTTCGGCTGCGCCAGCTCCACAGGCTGCGCTGCCCGAAACAAGGGTTACTCTGAATAAAATCGAGTTTAACGAATCATCGGTGCTGAGCCAGGAAAAGCTTGCAGAGTTTTCAAAAGAATATTTGAACAAAGAAATCGGTATTGCTGACCTTAAAGATTTTATAAGTA
>JBMOKV010000199.1:0-2575 GCA_049325495.1 Candidatus Rifleibacteriota bacterium
CAAGCATGGTCTTAACCGGCTTGAAATCATGAAGGCAAGTTTTAAAAAATAATTTTAATCAAATCTGATTGTCTGAGCCGAGGGCGACTTTAACCTCGGCTTTCAGGCGATCGACTTCGTTCTGGAGTTCCTGAGAATCGGGCTGAAAACGGGGAATGTCGAGAAACTTGGCGTAAAGCTGATAACGTTTCAGATCTTCAGCTTCAATGGCTGCGCTGTTGGCTTTTTCAAGGGCAGAAACTTCAGAAATTGCGTTGGTGGCGCAGTCGATAACCATCTGTTCTTCAAGTTTCAGCTTGAGTTTTCGAACCTGTTCTATGCTTTCAAGCAGGTCGGCCGCTTCAGGAACTTCTTTAGCCATTTCCTGGGCGTTCAACGGGAACGGTGGCAGCTGTTGATGAAAGAAAAATCTCATTTTAAAAGGGATTTCATAGGGGACATGTTCGAAATTCCCGGCAAAAGGCTCAGTCATCGGGCCATAGGGCGAAAGGAAAAAGCGGTCAAGGACAAACTGCCGGTATGACGCATTTTCTGGAGCCCCATCGATTTTTTCGCCGGCAGCATAGGCGCTGAGAATTGGGGCGATTTCACGAGTCCGAAGCAGCCAGCGATAGCGAAAAATCATCGCTTCGGCTTCTTTGATCTTGTTGCCGATTGCAACGGCTTTTTCCTGAGATGATGTATTCATGGCAACAATTGCATAAACATTGTTGCGCCAGATAATTGCGGCGGTATCAAGCGAAAGGCGGGCACAGCGGACCAATTTCTCTGAAATGGTGCTTGCAGCATTGATGAAATTCTCTGCAGTCGCCGATGCTTCAGGGTTATGCTGCATTTCCTGGTCGAAAAAGGAATTGATGATCATCTGCAGACTCTGAAGCATTTTTTCAATCTGTTTTTCGAATTTGAAATGCACCGAGTATGGCGACATGCCTGGCTTAAGCTGCAGGCGCTTGACCAGATATGAAGTAACCACCGCCCGGCTGAAATTTATTGAATCGTAGCCCAGATACACCATCGATGCCCAGAAAAGCATGAAACTCAAGGGAAAAAGAACATTTCCAAGCAGCATCAGGCCGCCTGACACTGCACTTATGAATGCAACCAGAAACATGGCTGCCATTGCTGGGTTGCCAAGGTAATTTCGAATTTCTCGCGCAATGTTTTTGCCCAGGCTCAGCTTTGGATCAACGGTTTCGAGCATTTCCTGGAATTTGCCCGGCACCATTGGCGGATTCTGCAGATATTCTTTTTCGAGCGGGTTCAGGTTTTCAAAATTCGGCCTGGCCACCCCACACATCGGGCAACATTTGGCATTGGAAGAAACCGCCGCATGGCACTGGCGGCAGAAGGTTTTGATCAGAAAGTTTTTACCCGATTCATTCATGACTATCAGGAATTTTACGCTAACATCGTTTTTTCTTCAACCTGATTCGCGTCGATGATTATCTTCTGAAAACCCAGTTACATTCGCTTTCTTCTTTAAAGCCCATTTTATCCCAGAACCCCTGGGCGGTTGGTCGCACCCGGTCTGCTATTACCACTTTGAAATTTGCTTTACAGTATTCGACAAACTGGCGCCCGAACCCATGAGATTTCCAGTCGGGATAAATGTTGATCGAAAAAATCGTTATCGAATTGCCGTTCTTGAGGCATCGCGCTTTTCCCACCCGATCATTGGCTTGAGTAGAGAGGTCAGCCCAGTCAAATTCAGAATGCTGAACTTCCCGGGGAATAAAATCGATTACCAGTTTTTCTTTGGCGCTGCTCATCATGCAAATCCCTGGCAGAAGGCCAGAACATTTTTCCCCAGGTCGGGAATATAGTAGCCCCCTTCTAGAATTGCAAACCTTCGACCTGAAGCTGCCCTCATGGAAAATTTTTTCAGTTGAAAGCCGATCTGATAAAAATCGAAGGTTGTCAGTTTCCTTCCAACATCTTTTATATATGTGTCAAACCCGGCTGAGACGCCGACTATGTCCGTCTGTTCAACTGATTTCAGCTTTTCTTCGATCTCTTTAAGATATTCTTCGCGATCTTCACGATACGGGTTGAAAACCTGGCAATTTGAGAAATCTTTTAAAACATCCATGGTTCCATCGCCTGTGTGAGCATCAAAATCAAGAACGAAAGCTGAATTGATTTTTTTACTGCTCTGCAGCTTCTTCAGCGCCACTCCCATATTACAGAATACGCAATATCCCCAGGAAACTTCGCGTGACGCATGATGCCCCGGCGGACGACAGCAGGCAAAGGAAGTTTCGCCATCGAAGGCTGTTTCTGCTGCCATTATCGCTGCGCCGGCAGCCAAGGAGGCCATTTGAAAAAGAGGCGGATTTTGCCTGATCTTTTCAACATAATCTTTTGAGTGCGCTCTCAAAAGGTCACATTCTTCCGCAGGATGAGGTTTCGCATAGCTAAAACTGCTTTCCTGGCTCAAGCCTTCTACGATTGCCTCGATTCGCCCCTTCTCAGAGGCGCAGTCTGACGCATAATCAGAATTGCAAAATTTATCGTCGAAAATTATCTTCATGCCATTGATCCTGCAGCAAAAACATTCCTCAAAGAAAAAGCG
>JBMOKV010000200.1:0-2569 GCA_049325495.1 Candidatus Rifleibacteriota bacterium
GGCAGCTCCGCGGAATCAGAGATTGCGAATCACTGGCCGACCACTGTTTTGGCGTAGTGCTGCTGACTCACCTTTTGAGCCCGATGTTCGCAGATATTGACAAGACCCGGGCAGTATCACTGGCGATCATTCATGAATTAGGTGAATGCAGAGTAGGAGATATCCCCTATACTGCGCTGAGCTACTTTCCCGAAAAATCTGAAATCGAAATGCGGGCGGTCACAGATATTCTGCAACCACTTGACGAATCTATCAGCAGCGAAAATATTCGCCTGTTTAAAGAATTTGAAGATGGAAAAACCAGCGAAGCCAGGTTTGTAAGAGCTGTTGACAAGCTCGAAATGCTGATTACCGCCTGCGAATATGAAAAAACCGGCTACAGTGGCCTGACCGATTTCTGGAACAATGATTCTACTTTCAAATGTTTCGATGAATTTCCACGGCTGGCAGATTATGCCAGACACTTGAAAGAACAGCGCCCTCAGCGGGTAAGCGGCAGAACATGATCGAAATCACCAGCCTTTCACGAAAATTTGGCGATCAATTTGCAGTTAAGAACCTGAATCTCAGCATTCCCGGCGGAGCGATGTATGGTTTTCTCGGCCCCAACGGAGCAGGAAAAACAACGACATTACGCATGATGATGGGCCTGCTTCAACCCACATCCGGCAGTGCAATGATTGACAACATCGATGTTGCGAATGATCCGGTAAAAGTAAAGGCAATCGTTGGTTACCTGCCCGATGAAATATTTTTATATGATTATTTGACCGGCCGACAGTTTCTTGAGTTCGTTGCAGATGTGCATAAGCTTGACCGGCAATCAGTTCCCGGGCGAATAGAGCATCTGCTCGATCTTTTTCATCTTTCTGATGCCGCCGATGACTTTACCGCCAACTACAGCTATGGCATGAAGAAAAAAATAGCGCTGGCCGGCATAGTCATTCATCAGCCCAAGGTTCTGATTCTCGATGAACCCTTCAATGGCCTTGACCCGCAGGCGACCAGAGACTTCAGGCTATTGCTCGACCAAATGGTAAAACAGGGAACAACCGTCATTTTTTCAAGCCATGTGCTAGAAGTTGTCGAAAAACTGGTTACGCATGCCGGAATAATTGCTCATGGAGAGCTGAAAATCTCAGCCCCGCTGAGTGAAATAATCGAACGCTATGCCACACTTGAAAAAGCTTTTTTCGAGCTTTGCGAAACCAGACCGGAAAACTGAACGAAAATATCAGCCTGAAGCAGTTGGCAGCTTGCGCTTTCGCAGACGAACCCTTACCGCCTGTTCAACCAGATTATCTTCCAGGCCTGTGATCGATCTGGTTTCAAAAAGCACATCCATTCCCACTGTCAGAGCGGCAAGGGCATCTTCGGTAAGGGCCGAAAAGGGAAAAAAGATTTCGCGGCCATCATGCGAGCGAATGATTCCCACTTTCTTATCAGGGTCAAAGCGCTCGATTTTGCCTGGCATGGCATCAGAAGCACTGTGCTCGGCAAGAACTTCAACCTGAACTGCAATCGGGCTCATTTTGTCCTTTACCACCCCGAAACGCACGGCAGCCCCTTTTACCAGAGCATCTTCCTGTTCCGGTTTCAACGCTGAAAAGTGCAGAAGAACTTCGGGGTATTCATCACAACAGACAACGCCCATGCCGGTTTCGCGATTATACCATTTCACATGTCCTTCAACAAAGGCATCGGGTGCAGGGTCATAAATTATTTCTTCAACCGTTCGCCCGATTTCGCCTCTGATCGTTTCAATCTGAATGATCAGCTGGCTCACTTCAGGCTGGTCGGGATTTATTTTCAGGCTGTCTTTCAGAGTTTCGACTGCCATTCCAAGCAATCTTCTCTTGAAATACACCAGCCCTAGAAATAAAAGGGCCGATGAGTCGCCGGGCCTGATGCGCAGAGCCTCAAGCAGCTGGGCTTCTGCTTCCTCAACCATATCGACTTCATAAAGAACGCTTCCGATATCGCGACGGTAATTAGCATTGTAGGGAAATCGCTTGATCAGCTGAGAATACACATCAATAGACTCTTCGAACCATTTCATTCTGGCGTAGATGTCGGCCAGCTGCTCCATGGCTTCCACATTTTTGGGGTCAGTCTGCAAAATTGCCTTGAAAGCCTCCGAGGCTTCGAGAAAATGGGTATCGGCACTGTCGTCATCATGCTTGAGACGATAGATTTCGCCAAGATTTCGATGGAAAAACGCGGCCTTCTGGCCTGTTCTGAGCCCCTGCTTGAAACTGTTCAAGGCATTGTCAAGATCATCGGTTAAACGATATGCCAGACCGATGGTTTCATAGAAATCCGGTTCTCCCGGATCTTTGTTAATGCACCATTTCAATTTTTCAATTGCCTGAGCAAAACGGCCCGCTTCGAGGTCAACGACGGCCTGATCAAAATGCTCTTCGATTTCTTCAAGAAATTCAGCGAGACGCTCATCGTATTCTTCGCGGCGCTTATCATCGACCAGCAGATCCAGAGCATCTTTCAGCTCTTTCAGTTTGGGGATATTTGCCAGCGGTGAATCAGAAGAGAAAAGCTCAGCATATTTCTT
>JBMOKV010000201.1:0-2567 GCA_049325495.1 Candidatus Rifleibacteriota bacterium
CGGTGCGGCGAGTGCGTCGCCAATAGCATACCCAAGCAGACTTGCCTGAAACTTGTCGATCATTCAGATATTCCTAAAATGGTTTGTTACTTCAGTGCATCAGTTTAACACAGCTGAAGCAATTTCTCCATATCAAGAATTTGGCTGTTATATGCAGCAGAAACCCGGGTAACTATGCGCTCTGAATGGTGTCGCGAATTCTTGCTTCCCTTAGGGTCAAAAACACTCCGGGATTCTTTTCAAGGAATCGGTAGAATTCCATTACGTCCATGGTGTAAAGAACCGTTTCCTCTTCGGCAACCATCGAGAAACGATGCACCCCGCGCCTGGGCGTTGCATAAATCTTGGCGATGAAACTGCCGCGGGCAGCTCTGATTATCGGCTTTTTGTAACGCTCAACCGAAACAATTCCCGAATCGACAAAGAAATAATTGTCGCGGGTGGTTCCCTGGCCAACAATGATATCGCCTTTTTTGAACCGCACCCTTGCCATTATTCCCTGCAGCTGGGTTCTCTGGGTTGGAGACAGCGATTTAAGCAGGGGTACACTGTCAAACAGAGACCAGGTGTCGTATTCACGGTTCTGGGCGATAATTTTCATCTGGCGAGCAATTTCCGAGCCGCGGATGAAATATAGAAAGTCATATTTATCCATTACCAGAACTTTCATATCGGTTTCCGCGATAACGTCGGCATTCCTTGGCAAATTCAAAATCATCGAGGTTTCCCCGATGTAATCATTGTTGCTGTAGGTTTTTACCGTATGACCTTCCCGTTCAACTCTTGCACGACCGTGAACAATCATGAAAAACCGGTCACCCACAGTGTCTTTTCTGATAATGAAATCACCGAGCTTGAAGTGCTCAACCTTCACCAATGTGAGAAATTCCCGGGCTTTTTCGATCGGCAGGCCGGAAAAAAGATCTATGTGGTTGAGTACATCGAGAAATTCGAGAGCCTCGTTGCTTGGTGGCGGGCTGACAGGAATGACGATTGATTCAATTCGGCCGTCCGGGGCTTTTCTTAAGCCAGAGTCGGCTGGAATTGACTTGTTGGAGGTGTGGGTGAGATAAATTCTTTTTCTAACCGGTTCGGGAAGTTCTACTAAATTGCAAATGGGGGTGTGAAGCGGTGGAATTCCAGCTTCGTGAAAGATTACCGAATGATGCCAGGGGAAATTTGTCAGTTCAATCATACGGTAACGGTTCACATCTCCGCGTTCAAACAATTTTTTGAAAGTTTCCGGGTCATACAGCGAGTCTGATGAATAAACGAAACTCTTTCCCTGGAAATATACTTCAAAGCCAATTGTCGGAATCGAGTGCAGGGTGTAGAAAAATCTGAACTCACCACCGTTAATTCTTATCGGAACCTGAAGAGTTATCGGATGAAAGTGGAACAGATTCATGAAAGTCTTGTAGTTCAGGCCGGTAAGTGACTGATACTTGCGAACAAAACTTTCCATGATGGTTTCAGTGGTATAAAGATTTATTTTCTTTTCTTCGAGAAGTTTTTGCAGAATTCCCGAATCGTGGTCGGCGTGACAGTGAGTTAAAATGCAGTCGTCGACCAGTCGCGGGTTTATATCCATCGCTCTGAGCCAGTGCGTTGAATCTACCGGGGGGTCTACCAGAATGCCGCGCCGGTTAACCCACAGAATGTAGCCGCTGGTTTTTTCTTCAGGATCAAACCCAGAACCTGAGCCAATAACCGTAACTCCGAAAAGAGGCGGTTCAAACGGCTTACTTGCAACGGTGTTGGGCGGTTCGGTTCCATATCCGATGTCGAGCGAAACTTCCGCTAGAATTTTGGTGCCGTCTACGACTTTGAGACTTTCTTTGCTGCGTTCAAGGGCATATTCTCCGAAAGGTACACGACCGTCCGGGCCCCACTGTATTCCGGTGGCCATATCGTTCAGCTCGGCTTTGCGTTTGCCTGATAGCGAAAATGGCCGCAAAAAGTCCATTTCAGCTCTGAGATTGGGAATTAAATCGCGATTGATGCCGTAAGGATACTCGCGAACCAGCTGGATATTGTCGGGACCAAGGACTGCTTCGCGAAGAACCCGCAGGATGGTTTCTATCTGATGACGCATGCCAATAAGCTTTATCGAGCGTTTTTTCAAAAAGAAATTATAGTAAAATGGAAATTCGAAATCGGCCAGTGAAACGCCCCGATCGGCGCTGAACATGCGGTTGGGAATAACGAAGGTGTCAGGCACTTCGCCGAGAATTTTCAGTGCATCTTTAATGGTTTCGGGTGGTGCGCCAATCTGTAAAGACCCTGATGGTGTCTTTATCAGTGTGCCGCCGCGTGCTAGATTGAAAACCTCTACAGACATCTGCAACAGTACCTTCTCAGAACTTCGTCAATCACAAAAAGATAATCAATCGCTTGAAATAATGCAACTATTTCGCGTTGCAATTTTTTAAGTTATTTTATCTTGGCCTTAACTAGGCTCTGAGGCTTTTTCCTTCCAGTTTAGGTCAGCATACTTATGCTGTGCCAGATTTCGGGCTGTCGCAACCTCTTCGGCAGAAATTTGTGAATTAATAATGGCTAAATTG
>JBMOKV010000202.1:0-2562 GCA_049325495.1 Candidatus Rifleibacteriota bacterium
TGCAGATAGTGAGAAAAGATTAGAATAATCTTTTCTCACTATCTGCAATCGATTTCGGTCGGCGTAAAATCCGGTCAAAATATTTGCGAGCATGCGAAATTACGCAACGATGAATTGCAGGAACAGATTAATCGTTTGAACAAACATTTGAAAATTGCTGCCACCCGCATTGTCGGAGAAGAGTTTCCCATCTTTCACATTCTTGGAATGATCAGAAAACTCCTTGAAGAAAACCGCCCAAACCTTCTTCAACGCCTTATAAGACCAATAACCATGATAGGTTCCGGTTTAAAAGAAGTTGCTTCGTCTATTCATCAGAAGATTCACAGTCTAAAGCCTGAAGAGCTTAAATCAGAAGTTGCCAGAAGAAACGATCTTGAACGCCAGCGCCTGCAGATTCAAGCCGAAAAACTGGTGGAAAAATGGCGCGATACATTTGCCGAAAAAAACATCGGTGCTGAGAACTGTCGAAAGACGATTGAAACTATTCTCACCTCGGAATTACCGCCGGTAGACGAAGAGTGGGAACTGTTTGTGCGAAGCAAACTAACCGAATGGATAGCACGCAACAAAAATCGCTGGATCTGGATCAATGTGGTAAGCGATTTGGCCCAGATCGTCGGAGCAAGTCTTCTGGTTGCAGATGTCTTTCTCGATGGCGGCATCGGAACGTTGGGGCTGGTTGCGGCAATTGGCGGAGGCAGTGCTGCCGGTGGTTTGCTGATGACACTTTTCTCGAATATGGGGCTTTACAACGAGATCAATGAAGCTCACAAACTTTGGAAAGATCTTAGAGAAAAGGCTTATCGCGATTTTCTCAGACGAAATCTGGCGATGCCCCTTTTCGCAGCCCCCATTTTTGCTGAACTTGATGAAATCAACCTGACAAGAATAGAAGAATGTCGTGAAACCTGCCTTAAATTAAATGAAATCAGCAGTAAATATGAATACAAACAATCTTGAAACCACGGTAAAACTTGCGCAAAATCTGGTAAATTCTTGTTCTTCGTTCGAAAACAACCCGGATTTTCTTGAAATTGCAAGCCTTTTGCGTGCTGGAATTTCTGCATGCAATCAGCAGAATTCTGCTCAACCACTTATTATTTCCCTTATCGGGGGAACCGGAACCGGAAAATCCTTCATTTTTTCCAGATTACTTGGCAAAGAATCTGCCAGCCCCTCTTCGGACAGTATCAGAGGCTTTACCAGGCAACTTTATATTTCGGCACAGCCCAATGATCGCCCATTCATTGATTTGGGAAACGATCTGATCTTTTGCGACGGAATTATTGAGGGTGCGGTAATCATCGACACCCCCGATCTTGATACAATTCAAAAAGAAAACGCAGAGTTAACCAGAAAAGTAATAGAGAAGTCAGACATTCTCGTTTATGTTACCACCCCGGATAAACGCTCGAATTTTGACATCAATCAGACCATTATCGAATGGTCTTCCCGAAAACGCTGGATATTTGCCATGAATAAGGCTGATACGGCACCCGATTCATCGGTGGAAAAACTGCGTGATGATTTTCTGAAAAAGATTTCGGGGTTTGGCTTCCAATCTGGAAAAGATGATTGTTTCATTTTTTCGGCCCGCGATCAGCAGAACTTTGAGTTCGTCAGGTTTCGCGACCTGATTTTTTCAAAAAGAAATTTAAATCAGAATCGCCTGATAAAAGAAGCCGCCTGTCTGCGAAATTTCATTCACACCATGGAACAGAGTGAGGCCCAGAGCAATCTGAAAAATCTTCTGAAAACCGCCGAGCTTCAGTTGCAGAATCTGAACAAACGCATTGAGCAGGCTCCTGCAGAAGTTATGGCGCAACAGCACCTTGATCGTGCTGCCGATGAGGCGAGAATTAAAGAGGTTTATCAACAACTGCAGCAACGCCGCACTCTTTTCATGTTCCCTTATATCTGGGTCGCAGGCCACGCGGGATCTGGAGTTTCTTCAGCCGATGTCAGTATAAAAATTACCGGCGCCCTGCGAAACAGTCAGAATCTGGTTGCCTGTAGAAATGATGAAAAAAGGCTGTTACAGGATCTTAGAATCGAAGCTGAAACCCAAGAAAAAACAGTTACCGAAGAAGAAGTTTTTCGTGCGAGACTGGTTAAAGAAAACCTGCAAAACAGCGCGCAGGCCATTTGTGATTCGAAAATTCTCACTTTTTACATTTTTCTTGCCAATTTGTTACCGGTTTTTATCCTTGCTCAAACGCTTTATCGAGCCTTTTCTGGCTGGCTTTTTGCCACCTGGCTGCCTTCTGATTTTTTCGTTCATGCATTTTTTCTGATTGCAGGCTCAACTCTGCCCGGATATCTGCTGCTTTCACGGGGAATAACCCGGATCGGCTCAGCTTTTTCCTTGAGCAACCTCGAACTGGGTTTAAAAGCCGACAGACTGCATGAACAAACTTTACATCTGATCAAATATGTTCAGGAAGCAGAATTTTTTATGGAGCACTGCAAAAAGAATCTGAAGGTAATTGAAAATCAAATTGATAATCGCAGCGGACTTTCAATAAAAACTTAAAGACTTTTCTGAAAAAAATACCCCAG
>JBMOKV010000203.1:0-2548 GCA_049325495.1 Candidatus Rifleibacteriota bacterium
TCTGGATTCGGAAGCTGAAATACCGGAAATCGGGTGCCGTGCGCTAGTACCAGTACATGGCCGTCGCCTGATCGGCTATATAACCCGCATTCACAAAGAAGCACCAGCGTTTAAAACCCTTCCTGTCATCGAAATTATCGACCCCACCCCCCTTTTCAGCCCGGCGTTACTGCAGCTTGCCGCTGACACGGCCAGCACCTGCGTCTGCCAGCTTGGTGAAGTTCTGCATGCCATGCTTCCTGGGGGCATAAAGCAGAAAGTCTGCCGCCATCTGAGAGCTGCAAAAGTCGATGAAAATTCAAACGAAGCTTTGATCTGGCTGGGACAGCAGGAGTGGGTTTCTTATCAGAGTTTCATCGAGAAGTTTCCGCAGATGTCGGGGAAAATAGGCAGCCTGGTAAGTTCAGGCGCCGCTGAAATTTCTTTCAGCCTGAGCGTTTCAGCCGGGCCAAAGGTCATCAAAGTGCTAAAGCCGGTTCAGGACAAAATTATCGATCTTGACAAGCTTACCGCCAAAGAGAAAGTCGTTCTGCAGACTTTGACCCATCTGAGCACTGCACCTACTTCAACGCTGCTGGCCCGCCTTGCCCAGACCAGCCAGGCCCCCATCAATCAGCTGAAGAAGAAAGGTTTGATCATCGAAGCGGAAGAAAGGATCATGCGCCAGGTAGCCGAAGACGAATATTATCATCGGCCGGCAGAAATCATACCCGACCTCAGCCATGATCAAGTAAATGTTTTAAACGAAATAAAAGATTCTTTTCAATCCGATCATCGCCCGGTGCTGGTAAGAGGGGTGACCTGTTCAGGCAAAACCGAAGTTTACCTGCGCTGGGTTGCCGAGATTATCAGCCAGAAAAGAACCGCTATCGTTCTGGTTCCGGAAATTTCTTTGACCCCGCAGATGATGAAAAGATTCAAAGACCGCTTCGGCACAAGGGTGGCAATTCTTCACAGCCGCCTTTCACCAGGCGAACGCTTTGATCAGTGGGAAAGCATCCGCAATGGTGACTGCCCGGTAGTTGTCGGGGCAAGATCTGCAGTATTCGCCCCTGTCCCGCGGCTTGGAACCATAATTCTTGACGAAGAAGGCGAGCCCTCTTTCAAGCAGGCCGATTCACCGCGCTATCACGCCAGAGAAGTGGCCATGCGGCGCTGTGAGATAGAAAACGCCCTTCTGGTAATGGGTTCTGCTACCCCAACCATCGATTCTTTTTACCATTGCAAGACCGGTGCATTCAGGCTGGTTGAAATGAATACCCGCATCAGCAACCGTCAGCCACCGCTAGTAAAAGTGGTAGATATGCGCTATGAGCTGGTTACACGCAAGAACCGGTCGATTTTTTCCGGTGAGCTGCACTCGGCTGTCAACCAGGCTTTAAAGAACCGTCAGCAGGTCATTCTATATCTGAACCGGCGCGGTTACAGCAGTTTTGTTTTCTGCCGCGAATGCGGAGAGGCGATGGAATGCTCAAAATGCCGGGTATCTCTGGTTTATCATGCGGGCAGTCAAATTCTGCGCTGCCATTATTGCGGTGAAATGCAGGGTATTCCAAAAGTCTGTCCCAAATGCGGCAGTCAGGCCATCAAATTCTTTGGAGCCGGAACTCAAAGGGTTGAAGCAGAGGCCTGCCGGTATTTTCCCGGGGCGCGGGTTGCCCGTCTTGATTCGGACACGGTATCGACAAAAGGAAGCATGGAGCAGCTTCTCGACCGCTTCGGCAATGGTGAGATAGACATTCTTATCGGCACCCAGATGGTGGCGAAGGGGCTCGATTTTCCAAATGTTACGGTAGTCGGCATTCTTGCTGCCGACAGTCTTCTGCGAATTCCCGACTTTCGTGCTTCTGAGCGCAATTTTTCTTTGCTGGCACAGGTTTCAGGGCGAGCAGGAAGGGGCGAACACCCGGGCAATGTAATTCTGCAGACCTATTACCCCGACCACCATTCTATTCAGTATGCCCTCACCGAGGATTATCACGGTTTTTACCAGATTGAGTCAGCAATGCGAAAAGAGGCGGTTTTTCCACCTTTTACCGAACTGGCCTCATTCATCGTATCAGCAACCGATGTGGAAAAGGCCATGGATACGGCACAACGGCTCGCCCTGGCAATAAAAACCCACCATCTAATAGACGAAACCATGCTTTTTGGCCCAGCTCCTGCATCTATCGAGCGCTTGAACGATCGCTATCGATTTCAGCTGATGCTAAAAATGCCTCGACTCGACCAGCTTACCGAAGTGGTCAAAACCGCGCTGACAGCCACTAAAAAGCCCGGCGACACCAGAATCGGTGTAGATATAAACCCCTTTTTCATGCTCTAGTGCTGCCTGGTTTACAAAAATAACAGCATGTATTATCATTTAAACATTGAATTTTCCGGAGGAAACAATGGTTTACCGAGTTTTGCATTATGGCGAAGAGCCATTAAGAAATGAATCTCAGCCGGTCGAAAAGATCGACAACGATATTCGCCGACTGGTCGAAGATATGTTTGAAACCATGTATGCAAGCAATGGCGTTGGTCTGGCCGCCCCACAAATCGG
>JBMOKV010000204.1:0-18515 GCA_049325495.1 Candidatus Rifleibacteriota bacterium
CTTCCAGAGGCGGCCGCCAAAGCGGCTGACCCCTTCGGTTACAAGGTCAGCGGGAAGGTCGGTGGGCGGCAGGTGGCCGCGCAGGTCGTGCCCGCGCCAGGTGATTCCCCAGGGAAACCAGAGCTGGAGGTCTTGCCCAATGCTGGTGAGTGATTCGCCCAGAATACTCAGGGCGGATTTCCAGATTCCGGTAATACAGCTCAATTCAAGCGGTTTCATTAAGGTTTCTCCGGTCAGAATTTTGTTTTAACCACAACTGCCTGGCAAAACTGTCGTTAGTATAACAGACAATACAAATTCTATCAAAGCATAGGGTATTGTCTCAGCATTGCGTAATTTCAGGCGCCGGGTTACAATGTAGCAAATTATTTTATCAGGGGAAAAACCATGCGTTACCTGTTGCTTGCTTTGATGTTGCTGAGCGGCCCTCTGGTCGCTGAAGAGATTCCCTGCCAGCCGTTTGAACCGTTCGATGCGGGCAGAGAGTATTCAATGCAGGATATTCAAACAGACAGAACCGGCCAATTCCCTGACGATCCTTTCTTCGACAAACAGTGGCACCTGGAAAACCGGGGCCAGCCGGACGACAAAGAACAGATCGGCATTCCGGGCTGCGATGCCGGCGTGCGTGAAGCCTGGCAATGCTGGCAACCCAAACAGGACATAATCCTGGCGATACTCGATTCTGGCCTGGATCTGCAACATGAAGACATCGACCCTGCAATCCTCTGGACCAACCCGGGCGAAAGCGGCACCGACAGCAACGGCCAGAACAAGGCAACCAACGGCATCGATGACGACAATAATGGCTATATCGACGATCTGCATGGCTACAACTTCGTTCGCAATTGTGGCGATATCCAGGACGACCAATATCACGGAACCCATTGTGGCTCTATCATCTGCGCCACTACCAACAATGGCACCGGTCTTGCCGGCATGAATCCGCGTCTCAAAATCATGGTGGTAAAGATTTTCGGTCTGGGCGGCACTCTCTATGGAAAAGAGATCGCTCAGGCTGTTAAATACGCCGTAGACAACGGCGCAAAAGTTCTTTCCAACAGCTACGGCACCCCTTCATATCAGGAAGACATGCTTGCAGGCATCAAATATGCCCATGAAAAGGGCGCTCTTTTCGTCTGTGCCTCCGGCAATTCCCGCAAAGACCTGAACAACTCTGAAGAATACGATTACCCATCATGCTACGGCGTCGAAAATCAGCTGGTGGTCGGTGCAACCGACAATTGTGATCGCTCGACTTTTGCCAATTACGGCACCAATGTTGAGATTGCAGCTCCAGGGCTGAATATTTTTTCACTGATGCCAAAAAATAAGTACCGCTCATTTTCCGGAACCTCGCAGGCATGCCCCCAGGTTGCAGCAGCTGCAGCCATGGTATGGTGCCAAAACCCATCATGGACCTGGAAAGAAGTTAAAAATGCTCTTCTTCAGGGAGCTGACCAGGTTTATGGGCTGGGTCGCTATGTAAAAAACGGTCTGCGCCTGAACGTTGCCAATTCCCTCAAGGGGTTGACCGGCAAAAGGTTACCGGAATATGATTTTTCAACCTGGAAATCCGATGAAACTGAAATTGAATCCGAGCACCCCTACTGGAACGAAAAAGAAGAGCTTTATTCAGTAGAAGTGCCCAATGCAAAATGCTTCCGGGTTCATTTCGAAAAGATCGAGATGGATCATCATGGCGATCTGCTGCAGATAATGCTTCCCGGCAATGAATCACCGCTTGAAATTATAAACGGCCGGTTTACTGACAGCTGGTCTGAGGTCATTGAGGGCAACCAGGCTGAAATTCTGCTGCTTTCAGATAAATATGTGGGCGGTTATGGCTTTAAAATAGATAAAATTCAATGGTTAGAGTAAAAAACACAATATGCATGAAAATGTTCTGATCGCTTTCGGTCTCACACTGTTTGCAGGGTTATCAACCGGTATTGGCAGCGCAATAGCCCTTTTTACCCGCAAAACAAACACCCGGTTCCTTTCTTTTTCACTTGGCTTCTCGGCGGGAGTTATGCTGTATGTTTCTTTCATCGAGATTTTCGTTAAGGCCAAAGAATCGCTGATAAAATGCCACGGTGAACAGACCGGCTATGGCTATACGGTTGCCGCATTTTTCTGCGGCATCCTGCTGATCGGCCTCATCGACAAACTGGTGCCAGAGGTCGAAAACCCTCATGAAATGCACAAGATTGAAGAAATGAGCTTTGAACCGGGCAAAGGTGACCCGAGACTGATGCGAATGGGCATTTTTACAGCGCTGGCAATCGGCATTCACAACTTTCCGGAAGGACTGGCAACTTTTCTTTCTGCGCTGAATGACCCGACAATCGGTGTGTCGATCGCGGTCGCGATAGCTATTCACAATATACCGGAAGGGATTTCGGTCTCGATTCCGATTTATTACGCCACCGGCAGTCGGCGAAAAGCTTTCTGGTATTCTTTCCTGTCGGGAGTATCTGAGCCGATCGGCGCAATCATTGGCTATGTCGTTCTGATGAGCTTCTTTAACGAAACCATGTTCGGCGTCATTTTCGCAGGGGTAGCTGGAATCATGGTTTACATATCACTCGATGAACTTCTGCCGGCAGCAGAGAAATACGGCGAGCACCATATTTCAATCTACGGCACGGTTTTCGGCATGGCAGTAATGGCTGTCAGCCTCGTTCTTTTTGCCTGATCAGACCGGTTGCAATTATTTTAAAATGCGATCAGGCACCAATTCGGTTTTGCTTTACAAATTCTGGTAATTTAGCTATAAAAGCCATATCAGACCCGTTTCGGGTTAAACAGATTTTTCCAATTCAAGGCAAAGGAACTTAGATATATATGAAAAAAATCGTTGAATGCGTACCCAATTTTTCAGAAGGTCGCGACCAGAAAATCATCGACGCCATTTCGGCCGCAATAAGGCAGGTTGCTGGTGTTACGCTGCTCGATGTTGACCCGGGCAAATCAACGAACCGCACCGTTTATACCTTTGTCGGCGACCCCGAAACGGTAATTGAGGGCGCACTGGCCGCTGCCCGCACGGCCAAAGAACTTATCGACATGACGAAGCACAGTGGCGAGCATCCGCGCATGGGTGCCATGGATGTGTGCCCGTTCGTTCCGGTGGCCAACGTGTCAATGGAAGAATGCGTCGAAATCTCGAAAAAATTCGCCCAGCGGGCGGCTGAAGAACTGAATGTTCCGTTTTATCTTTACGAATATTCGCAGTCTCAGGAATACCGGAAAAAGTTGCCGGCTATCCGCAAGGGTGAATATGAAGGCTTACCCGAAAAGATTCTCAAACCGGAATGGAAACCTGATTACGGCCCGGCAAAGTTCGTGCCTTCATGGGGTGCAACCGTGACCGGAGCCCGGTTTTTCCTGGTTGCCTACAACGTAAACATTCTGGGAACCAGCAACCAGGCCCATCGAATCGCTCTTGATCTGCGCGAAGCCGGTCGAAGTCCCGAAGAGCCAGGTCGGTTCAAAGAACTTAAAGGCCTTGGCTGGTTTGTTGATGAATACAACATGGCCCAGTGCTCGTTCAACCTCAACAATTTCAATGTAACCGCGCCCCATGAAGTTTTTGAGGCAGTAAAAGAGGAAGCGGCCAAGATCGGTGTTGGCGTTGCCGGCTCTGAGCTGGTCGGGCTGATTCCGCTTGAAGCCATGCTGAAAGCCGCAGAATTTTATTGTGAAAAGGAAAACCTGTTCATTCTCGATGAAGATCAGAAAATCAAGCTGGTAATCGATCGCCTCGGGCTCAACTCAGTTTCACAGTTCAAGCCCGCTGAACGCATCATTGAATACATAATCAGGGAAGAGCCCAAAGAGCCTCTTGCCAATATGAGCACCCGCAAATTCATCGAAGCAATCTGCGCCCGCACCACCGCGCCCGGCGGCGGCAGCGCCGCAGCTGCAATAGCAGCTATCGGCAGTGGACTTGCGGCCATGGTTGCCAAGCTGACATACGGCGTCAGAAAATTTGAGCACCTCGATGCAACCATGCGCAAAATAATTCCGCCGATGCATAACACGACCCTGCAGCTCATTCCCATGATCGATGCCGATACCAATGCGTTCAATGATTACATTGAAGCAGTCAGACTGCCACAGGGAAATGATGCTGAAAAGAAAACCAGATTCGAAGCGATGCAGAATGGACTCAAAAAAGCGATTGAAGTTCCGCTCACCACTATGAAGACCGCAGATCAGGCCTGGGATTACGTTCTCGAAGTTGCCCGGCACGGAAATATTGCATCGAAATCAGATGTGCAGGTCGGTGCTCGCGCACTCGAAGTCGGCATCTGGGGCGCATATCAGAATGTAATCATCAATACTGTACAAATCAAAGACGAGAAATTCGTTAGCGAGAAGACAGCCGAAGCCACCCGCCTGAAAGACCGGGCCGAAGCCATGTGCCGCCAGGTCCTCGAAATTCTCGACGGTCGAAAAGAATAGAATAATGGGGCGACAAATCGATTACCGCAGTTAATATTTTCCCCGGCGGCTCTGCTCCGCAATAATCTAAAGCGTCAGCTTTCGAGGAGGAAAATTGAGCGCAAGCTGCTATATCAAAGAAGTTCGATCTAAGATTGGAACGATGCCGCTACTTATCCCCAGTGTTGCGGGTGTCATTTTAAATGAAAACAAAGAGTTGCTGCTTCAGCAAAAATCAGACAATACATGGAGTCTTCCTGCTGGAATGATTGAACCTCAAGAATCACCAGTGCAGGCATTGGTCAGGGAGGTTCGAGAGGAGACAGGTTTAGTCGTCAGAGTAGAGCGTCTAATCGGTGTTTTTGGTGGTAAGGGGTTCGGGTTCACCTACCCGAATGGAGATCAGGTCGAGTACACAGTAATCATGTTCAAATGTGCATTAGAGAGTGTCTCGCAAGCTGCGATCGACAATGAAACAATGTTCCTGAAATGGTTCTCAAAGGGTAATTTGCCAAAGCTTGAGCTTCCTTATCCGATTGAGTGTTTGTTTGCGGAAAACGATTCAGCGTATTTCGCCGTCTAGAAAGCGAACTAACAGGGTTAGATCTTACGTAGCCACGATCTATCAGGTTGTTGAATCAGCCCGGGCTTTTTTGTTAATACTTTCTCGAAGCTTTTTCAGGGTTAAATAAAAATTTGACCGACACAAAACCGCAGTTTTTTTTTAATACTGCAAAGGGTTTTTAAAAATATTATTTAATTTTTTGTTTTTTCAGGTGGTGCGCGTGAAAGTTCTGGTCTGCGAAAGCCAATAATGCACATTTCCGCATTGCAGTCCGGACACTTGAAACCAGGCCGCTTTGGCGTGCCAACTTGTTTTTTTTGATGGTGGAAGCACTTGCGCGTTGGTTGGGAAAAAGCATTTCCGGGTTTCTGTGGGTTTTCCAGAAAAAACGCAGAGCTTTCAGAGTTGCCACCGGCAACGGAACCAGCCGATCTTTGCGGCCTTTTCCATTTCGAATGTGAATCTGCATCCTTTAAGTCTTAATTCCATTCTGTAAAGCGTGAACAGGAATATTCGATAACGCAGTTCCCGCACCGCGTTGAGTACTTTTTCGGTTTCGGCACCGTCAAAACATCAGGAATCGGCCGGATCACGGGTCTTGCAACACTTCTTCGCTCTTCGAGCTACGAAGTGTTTTCAACAACACCCGCGCCCGTCTCTTATTTCCGGTTACGACAAGCGTTATGCGACCAAATGCGAACGAATAAGGTTTCTGATATAATAGTGATTGAGATGCTTCAAGGGGTAAAATGTGAAGAAGATCAGGGTATATGTTGATACATCTGTTATAGGTGGCTGCTTCGATCCAGAATTTGAGAAGTGGTCAAATACGCTCTTCAAAAATTTTGAAGACAAAATTCTTGTTCCGCTGACTTCGGTAGTAGTTGAAAAGGAAATTGAATTTGCGCCGGCCGAGGTTCAGAAGAAGTGAAGATTTCCTCAAACTGGAACCTGAGATCATTCAACTCAACCAAGAAATTCTTGAGATTCGTAATGCCTATTTGACGAAGGCTATTTTAAAGCCAAAATTGCGAACGACCTCCTTCATATTGCTATTGCTACTTATGCAAATGCTGATGTTCTGGTCAGCTGGAACTTTAAGCATATTGTAAGATTTGACAAGATTCTGCTTTACAACTCTGCGAACATCGGGCTTGGTTACAGACAGATTCAGATTTACTCCCCGATGGAGGTTGCAAGAAATGAAAAAGACTAATGTACAATGCGTGGATATGGTTCGAAAAATACGAGATAATCTATATCTTGAGACCAAATCTATGTCTGATAATGAGCTGCTAGAATTTTATTCACAGAAAAATAAAAAACCTGAAAAGAAAATAAGGAACCAAAAAGCCGCATAACGAAAAAGGATAGATCGTGCGTAGCCACGATCTATCCGATTGTTGAATCAGCCCGGGCTTTTTTTACAATGCTGGGTATATGAAAATAAATCGCTTTTTTCTGCCTCGGTTTTAGCGGTCAGCCGGCCTTAAAATTTTCCGGGCTGAGCTAATCCTGTTATTTTTCGGTCAGTTTTTTATCTTTTTCCTGCGATTTTAAAGCTTTCTCTCAAAAACTATTACGGTTTTCCGCCATTTTTCCTGAAATTCGTCCTTCTTCATCAGCTTCAACCCGCCGATTGGATCGGCGATTATTAGACGGTCTCCTTTCCACCCGAGAATCGTTACGTAGTGGTCTACCAGAAAACCATACTCAATTGTGGCAATTGCAGGAAATTGTTTTATCCCGCTGATATCAGTAATCTGTAAAGTTTTGCATTTCAGCTTGTGAGGCGCGAGCCTGGAATTAAGGGCATTGCATAATTGATCTGTCGGAGTGCCGGTTACCCAGTTTGTAAAAGAAAGAACCGCCAGTTCTCCCTCTTCCGAAGAAATATTTAATTCTCCAAGGGCGGTAACAGCTGCTGCCGGTCCGCATGTATAATCAGTGCTCTGCCGGCATATTCCATGAGAATCACGATTTGTTTTTAATTTTTTATAATCTTCTGCATACCATTCAGGCAGAAAGAAAGGAAAGAATGAATAAAAAATGATAATCAGAAAACCGAAAGCAGGAAGAAGAAGCTTAAGTCCACGGCTTTCTGCTTTTGTTGTAAGCATAGTTATAATCAGCGATACCAGAAAACCGATCAGGACAAATTCGGTTCTTCCCCGTAACAAAAATTCTAATAACGGAAGATCTTCAAAACAAGGGCTTCTCAAAGCCAGGCCGATATAAATTATCAGCGCCATTGCCAGAAAGTATGCTGTAATCCATGCCTTGTTCGTTTTTCTTACTAAAGCATGGCCCAGCAATATTCCTGCAAATGCTGGCAAAAAGGCAAACATACTGTATTGAAAAGACAAGGTAACCCCTTATTAGTGGCTAAAATTCGTTAAAATCAGCATTGAGAAACCCATGGCTGCAGAAAGCATTTGCTGATATGGGTTCTGACGATTCTTATTTGTACTCAAGCTTATCTATATTCTGATTAACAAATTCCATTGATTTATTCTCCATCTTTTCACAGATTGCTTTATGTTGCTTCGCCATATTTCCTGCAACTTTCTGCTGATCAGCATCCCCTGTAATTCCCCCTGCAGTCAATACATTTTTTTTGAAAATTTAAGGCGGTTCCTTTCATAAATTATGCAGCAGCTTTAATACCGCAATTCAAATAAACGTTTACCGGATTTTGGTTGTTTTTTGCCCGATTAGGTCTTTGAAAATTATATACCTCCATACAGCTGTAAATTGCTGCTCTGAGATCTCTTGGCGTATCATTTTCTTGACATGACTTTGTAATCAAGAATATACTGTTAGACAAACTTTCAGCCGGGAGCATCTAATGAGCGTTAACTATGAAAACCGAATAGCACTTAATCCTGCATTGATCGTTGGACTCGGTGGTACCGGAAAAAAATCACTGATCAACTTCAAAGAAACCTTTCTCAGCAGTCCCCAGATCAGAAAAGCCTATGCTCAGACTCCCAACCGTGAAGTTTCACTCCCGGATTTCATCGACCTGCTCTGCATCGATACGGATATTTTTGATGCCAGTCAGACCGATGAAGAAAAAAGTGTTAAGACCAAGCTTACCGAAGGCGAATATCATCAGATAAACATTCAGAATGCCGGGCAGATTACCGGTAACCTCGACTCTGACACCTATAACTATCTTTACGAATGGTTCCCCCAGAAGCTGAAACACCACATCGGCCAGATCAGCCAGGGTGCCCATCAATTCAGATTTACCGGCCGCTTTGGCGTTTTCGTGGATATTCAGAAGATCTACCAGCAGATCAAGGCCAAGATGAGCAAAATCATGGCCCGAAGCAACGTAAACCAGGATGACATCATCGTTCCCCTGACCAACAAGCAGGGCCAGATTCTTACCCCGGAATTCTACATCGTTGGCTCACTTTGCGGCGGCTCAGGGGCAGGAATGTTTCTCGACATCGCCTATCTGATGAAAATGGCTTATTATCAGCTTTCCGGCGGCAAGGGCCAGCCGACGATCATCGGCATCCAGCTGACTCCTGAGGCCTTTACCCAGATCGCCATCGATCCTAATGTCAATTCTACCGGCCGCATCGAAGGCAACGGTTACGCCTCACTGGCCGAAATGTTCTATTTCATGTCGAAGGAAAAATTTCCGCCGACCCGCAGTGCCAAAGATATTCTCAACCAGGACCGCCGCAACAAATTCATGGTCAACTATGGCCCCATCGGCAAAAGCCATGACAGCACCACTTTCGGCCATGTCTCTGATGAGCCGCCATTCGACCAGATATATCTCCTCGGAACCAGCAACCAGGATGATATCCCAACCTATTACAGCATCGCTTCCGAACTGATTTTCACCAAACTGGCCACCCAGCTGCGCCAGGCACAGAATTCCATGCTTGACAACGCATCCCAGATTCTTGGGCAAATGAGCTCTGACCTCGAGGGCAAGCAGCTAAAATGCTTCAGCTCTGCCGGTTTCAAAAGCTATTATTACCCCCTCGATGTAATCAGAGATCTTTATACCTATAAACTTTCAATGGATCTCACCTACTGGCTCAAACTGTCGATGGACAGAATACTCATCGACGGCATGGTCACCGAATTCTGCGAAAACAACCCGACCAAACTGGATATGACCCCGGAAGGCCTGCTGATGATGTCGAAAAACATCATTGACCGCAAAAAATTCTGGGACAACCCGATTTTCCACAGCATCAAAACCGCATCTACCCAGAAGCAGGGTGAATCTGCTTCAGCTTTCATTCTGCGCCAGATCGAAGAAATGAACCAGAATCGCGTGAAAAAAGACGAAATTCGCGCCAAAGTCAGGGTCGAATTTGAACAGGCCGCAGGCCAGGCTGGCGAATACCTGCGGGAAAAGGTCATCGAAATTATCAACAATCCCGACCTGGGTGCCCTGATCGCCATCGATTTTCTGAATTCATTCGAAAAATATCTAAGCCGCTACCCACGCGAAATCATGAGCCGCAAAGTTCAGGAAATCAGAGTGAAGCTCGACAAAGAACAGCGCGAATACCGCGAAGTCAGTACCAGGCTCAAAGAAAAACTTTCAGGTTTCGCAGGTCTGGGCGGCAAACTGATGGAGCTCGGCACCGTTCTGCGCATGACCGATATCAACGATGAACGCGACAAACTACTGAAAGAAGCCAAAGAAGCGGTTGACATGGAATATGAAATGTTCTGCCTCAGCTGCGCCGAAGATTTCCTCAAATACATGAATGTTCAGGCTGCTTCGATCAGAAAGCAGGTTGAAGTATTCTCGAGCAAACTCGACAAAATCTCAAAAGATGGCATGATCGAAAGAAAGTATGAAGGCTGTCTCGACAAAATCAAGCCCTATTCTACGGTTCAGAACTTCATAAGAACCTACATTTTCGAAGAACGTGACATCGAGCCATTTTACAAATATCTGCTCGGTGACCTTTCCAATAATGACATCGAAGGCGATTTCCTGGTCAAAATTAACCTCAAAGAAAACTGGGATAAATACACCAACCCTGAAAGCTCGTCTCTCGAAAAAGACATTCTGCGCTATTGTCAGACAATCATAGATAAACGCCTGTTCGGCGGCATCGAAGAATTCATTCACTGGAAAGATTCAGTGCGCAAGGGCTTTAAAAAGAGTCTGGTAGAAAGCATGATGAACCAGTCTACTCCGCTTATCACCCTGAATGACCGGGGCAACAACGCACCCCAGCGCATGAACATCGTCACTCTCGGAATTGCCAATGAAAACAGCAAGCTGTCTGAAGAAATCAAAGATTCATTGCGAAAAGGTGATATCGGGGTAACCGTGGCACCAACCCGCAATCCCTATGAAATCAGCCTGTTGCAGACCCTGCACGGCATTGCCCCCTTCAACATCAGCTCCATTACCCAGTGGCATGGTCTGTACCGCAAAAACAACGAAAAAATCAATTGTCACGCCCTTCTTACCAACGATGCCTACCCGATTCTCTGGTCAAGTTACGGCCTGATACCTGCCAAAAAACTGGAAGAGCATTACATGGTTTACCTGCTGCTGCGCTATGAATTGTTTGCCGATCCCGCACAAAGCAAGCATGGGATTGAATACAACGATGAGCTGGTACAATATGAACTCTGGTATCAGCAGGACAAACCCCAGCCGATGGGCCGCACCGTTACCCAGCTTTTCGATTATCTTAAAAACAACACAATGGGCATTTACCTTATCAGGTCAGTATTCAACGAATTCTGGAAGGCCCTTCCCTTCCCGAAACAGCATGAAATAATCAAGAAGTATCTGCCAATGATGACCGAAAAAGTTAAAAAGCTCGAAGACGCCATTGAAGAAGAAATTAAAAAGAATCATGAAGTCAGCGCGACAAGCGATGAGCTTCTTTCGATTAAACGCGGTATTCTCAGAATACTTCAGGATTATGATGATCAGTTCAATGGAATTCTCAGTCAGCGCCCCGGCGGAACCATCGAAGCCGCTGTCAGTTAAAGGAAAAAGTCATGGTTGAAGTTGCAGGAAAAGGCGAAAGACTGGTCATACCTGTCTGGAAGTATATTGTATTTCTGATAATCCTTATCCTGCTTCTTTTGACCGCATTGTATTTCATGCTTGCCTCAAATTTCGGGGCCCGAAATTCTTTTCTTGAAACAATTCGCCGATACCTCAGCTTTGCCAGCGCCTTTCACCCGAATCTCAAGCCTGAAGACAATTTCGATGAAGCCTTGCGGATTCATGGTTTTGAAAAAGCCGGGCCAAAGCGTTATTACCTGTTTGTTTCGGCAACCGGCAAAGATGCTGCCCCGATTAAAGTACTGCAGCCATCTGAAGTCAAACTTGCCATAAAAGACGATTTAAATAAAGATTTGAACGTGGTCATCGACAAAATCAGGCCTCTGCACATGTACAGCGACTGGATCGATCCGGTGAGTTTTTCGAACGTCATGGATTATTCGGGCAGCATGTTTCCTGAAGACGTGGAAGCCATCGAAAAGAATTTCTCGACCCTGACCGGTGAACTGGCCCTGTCTTTTGCAGCGTCAGTAATCAAATTCAATGACCGGGTAAAAGAAATGCTCGACCTGAGCACCGACAAAAATGCCATTCTTGAAGCCATCAAAAAACCTATTCCGCTTTTGAATACCGCCCTCTTCGACGGCCTCGAAAAGGGTGTCGAAAAAATTCAGGCCCGCCCACACTTTCGTTTTATCGTGCTGACCACCGACGGGAATGACAACGCATCAACCAGTAGTCTTTCAGAGGTGATCAGAAGAGCCAGACAACATAATATACCGGTTTTTTCATTTGGATTTGGCTGGCTCGACGTGACTGCACTGAAAGAGCTTTCGGAAAAAACCGATGGCTATTATTCCTATGTTCCTGACAGCAGCAAGCTTTCAGAATGGTTCAAAAAGCTGGCACAGATAATCAACAACGTTCAGGTCATTGAGTTTTCCACCGATTCCGACATGAATCACCCATCGCAGGCTGACTTGACCGTTGATTACAATCAGAAAAAACTCACCCGGGTCAGAAACTGGCCCTGAATCGGTAATTAAAGCCGTGGAGGCATTATGCGCAAATCCCAACTCCTGAAGTGCTTTTTCATTGTTCTTTTTCTGGCAGTGTCTTTCAATGCTGCCGCCAGAGCTGAATCAGCGTTCGACTTTGGCCTTCCTCTTTTCGGACACGAGGAAGTCAGATTCGAAAAAACCAAGGCTCCTGATTTCAATTTTCAGCTGTTAAAAAAATATTTGAATGAATACCAGGATTCGACATTACATCAGTTTCATGCGATTTCACGCTGGTTCAGTCTGATCAAGCTTTCTGACACTCCACGCAAGGCTGAATTGATAAAACTCAGCAGCGAATATTTTTCTACCGCTAAAGTCAAAGATGTTTCGCCCTCTGAAAGGCTGCGGGAAATTTTCTTTAACGGGCTGCTGCTGGCCAATGAAAAACAGGAAGACGCAAAAAAGGACGAAACCTTCGAAGAATTGCTTCTGGCAAGCGAAAAACTGCTGGGTGAGAATGGCGATTACTTTTTGATCAAAGGCATTGTTTTCCATTATCTTCGCAACCGTTCATCCGGTTACTTTTCACCCATGAAGCCAGAAGAAGACCTGAAGAACGCCCTGGCCATGATTCCCAAGACCGCCCATTATTATTACGTAATGGCCCAGGCTTTCAGGCTGCTTGGCAACGACGAGTCCTCACTTTTTCTTGCCATTGCATCCTACGAAAAATCCGCTTCTCTGGACCCGCGAAATCCCAAATTACAAAACTCATTGCTGGGCATTTACATGGGACTGCATGAAGACTTTCAGGCCCGTGGCAAGGCAGAACCATTCTGGCTTGAAGAGGCGGTATACAAAAAAATTCTGACTTTGTCGCCCAACAATCCTTTTGCCCTGAACAATCTTGGCTACCTCTATGCTGAATACGGAGTCAATACCGCCATCGCTCAGGAACTCTGCCAGAAAGCAGTTGATCTGAGCCCGGACAACCCGGGCTTTAGAGACAGTCTGGGTTGGGCTGCTTTCAAAAACCGTGATTACCGAAAAGCAGAAGAAGAATTGAAAAAATCTCTGGCCATGCGCAATAATGGCTACGACCCGCATTACCATCTGGCCACCCTCTATTATGCAACCGAAGAACTAGCAAAAGCAGAGGAATACTACCGCCTGGCCCTGAAATTCAAACCCGATTCAGCTGAAAGCCTGAACAACCTGGCATATTTACTGGCCGAGCAGAACCAGAAAATCGAAGAAGCAACTTCGATGGCTGAAAAGGCGGTAAAGCTTGAACCGGGCAATGCCTCTTACCTCGACACCCTGGGATGGCTGTATTATCGTTCCGGAAAGATTGACCAGGCACTTGCCACCCTTCTCAAGTCAGCTCAAATAGCGCCTGGGCAGGGCGAAATCCTGATGCATATCGGTATTGTCTACCTGGACAAGGGTCAGTTTTCTACCGCCCTCGATTATCTTCGCCAGGCTCAAAAGGCTGACCCCAACCTGAAAGAGATTGAATCAGCCATGTATATGGCATTGAGACTCAAGGGGTATTACACCTCTTTGTCAGAATATCACAGCATGTTCGGCGAAAAAGCTGACCGCGACCGGATCTGCTACATTCTTTCTGGAATTTCACGGCTCTACCAGGAAGAAAAACAGTATGACAAAGCGATTGATTACACAAAAATGTGCGCCGAAGTCAGAAACGGAAAAATTTCTCTGAAAGAGCCTCTTTTCAGTTTCTACAGCCTTCCTGAGAAGGTTGCCGCCAAAGGCAGCGAAAACACTGTTGATCCCGAGCTGCCGACAACCACCCTTGAAACAGATGAAGAACTAACCGCCGACACTCAGGAAGAAGAAGCTGAGGGGGCCACCGAAAAAACCGAAGAGCTGGAAAAAATTCCTGCGAACCCAGGTTTCCCTCTGGTTATCAACATCGGCCCCGACACTTTCCGAATTGGCAAAAAGTGGGTAACCGGCCTTGAATCACTCGAAGGCCTGAGCTTCACTTTCTTCATCAAGCATCTGCTCAAACCGGGCCGCGAACTTATTCTTCGCATCGAGTCAGGAGACCAGAGCGGCAGCAGTCTGCTTGATATGGCAGCAGGTTTTTTCGGGCGCATGAATGCAGCCATCGCTGAGACAGAAACTCCAGACCAGCTCAAAATCATGCTTGGCAAGAAGCAGCTGTTTATCGTCGCTGAAAAACATGCGATTTATCTTTTCCCCAAAGAGCTCCCGGAGCCACAAACGATTGGGCTGCTCGACCAGATATGTCCTCATTATGATGACATGCTCGGTTCGGTGTTTTACGACTGGAACGAATTGAAAAAGCAGATTCCCGAACTGTTAAAGCCATTTGTTTCAAACCCAATGTCACCATTTATCAAGTCGGTTTCGCGCTATTCATACAACAATGGAACCTTCAGCGAATTTTCGCTGCTGACGACCGGGAAAGAAGAAGATAACAATTTCATGCAGAAATTCGCCCGCAGGCTGTTTTCTTTTAAAATTCAGGCAGCGGAAATGGGCATCGATGCCACAATCAAGGTTCGTGGCGATGATGAGCTGATCTATCTGCTGATCGACCTGAATGGAGCCGACCAGGTTCTCGAAAAAAGATTACCGCCAATGGTTCGACAAATAATTCTGCGTCTTTCTCAAACCGTTCTATCCCGCCACCTGTGCTTTATCAACCGCATGTTTTTCTACCCGGGTGCCGAAAACATCTGCCCTGCAGGCGGAAAAATCGAAATCGATCCCGCTTCTGGTCTGGTAAGATGTAACCTTCATAAAGACCAACCAGCTATTCCCGTTTTCTTCAGCGAAAATGATGTTTGCGCTTTTCGCCGAAAACTGATTGAAGACATTCTGCAAAAGGACCCCGAAAAGCTCAACCAGACCGGAAAAAACGAAAATTTGCTAAATGACATCATGAAGGAGTATAATGTTCCGGGATGTCCTGCTTCTGGAACATGGAAGATTGACGAAAAAGGTAAAATTAATTGTTCAGAGCATGAAAATTGAATTTGCATTTTAGTCGCAAATGTTCTATTAAATAAAGAAACCATTGGAGGTAAGAAAGATGCCTGCTATAAACATTCAAGACAACATCCTTCAGTATCTTAAAGACGAGAAAGAATTGGTTAAGATCTTTCTCATGAAGGGCTTTCAGATTCAAGGAACCGTCATCGATTTTGACACATTCGTAATTTTGCTGGAATCTGAAGGAAAGAAACAGTTGATCTACAAGCATGCGGTTTCTACCATTCAATTGCCCGACAATTACGCTGGCGAAGGCTGAAGTCTTAATCAAGGAGAGCCGCTTTAAGCGGCTCTTTTTTATTTTCACCAATTGCAGATGCCCTGAAACAGGGCAGATAACACTTCTAAACACTCGCAAAGCTGCGCAAATTTTGAGCAAGAATCATTCCTATCTGTATAAATATTTACCAAAAAAGGATTTGCCGGGAAAAAACTGTCTAAAATCGCAACAAAATTGAACAAAAAAGTTGGCACAGCAATTGCATATATATGCGCAACACTGCACGACTTATTCGTCAGTTGTCTTCAATCATTCCTTTCCTTGATCAAGGCTGCATGAATGTGGCCTTTTTTTTTGCCCGGAAAATGGTATATTCTTTTCAACTCAATCCCAGGAAATTCTATGAAAAAATGTTTTTTGGCCATTCTGCTGCTGCTCAACCCAATGCTTTCATTTGCTGCCGGCCGTGATGATCTGGTTGGACTCTGTTATCATCAGGTAGAACCCAAAGCCAGTGGCAAGTTTTCCCTATCCATGGACAAATTCAGGGCCCAGCTGCAGTATCTGAAGAATCATAATTTTGTCTCGCTGAATTCAGATGACCTTGAAAACATCTATTTAAAAGGTTCCCCGATGCCTGCCAATGCGGTTCTGATAACCTTCGACGATGGTTACAAAACCGTTTTCGATTATGCCCTGCCAATAATGCAGGAATTGGGTTTCAAGGGGGTTGTCTGCATTTACCCCTCATTCATTGGCTCAGGAAAAGCGATGAGCTGGCAGCAGCTCAAGCGTCTGCTCGAGCTGGGATGGAGCGTCGAAGCCCATTCGATGACCCATGCCAATCTGGCAGGGAAAGCTGACCAGCCCCTGGCTGAAGAAGAATTCTTCAAAAAGGAAATTTTTGCGCCGAAACAGATAATCGAGACTCAGCTCGGCAATCGTGTCAAATTCATGGTCTGGCCCTATGGCTGCTATACAACCAGCACGATTGAGGGGGCAAAAAAAGCCGGCTATATAGGTGCCTGGACCGTTGACGGTGGCGCAACAGGTAAAACCGACTCGCCTTTTCAGATCAAGCGTCAAGTGGTTTATGCCAGTGATGATATGAATAAATTCCTGATCAGACTTGGAATGCGGGCCATCAAAATTGACGACCACTACCCTGCCCCGGGTCTTGTTACAAGCAACCTGGCCACTTTTTCCTGTCGACTTCCCGAGCTGGCAGATTACTCTCCTGAAAAATTTGTTTTAAATGCTAAATTGACCGGACACAAAACAACCTTCAGCTTCGATAAAGAAACCCGCATACTTTCTGGCACAATAATTGGCGGAGCAAAACCAGGCAATCATTTTTTCGACGTGTATCTTCGCGATAAAAAAACCGGAATTACCGGGCAGCATGGCTGGCTGTTCACAGTGAGCGGCGGAAAAACCAGAAGTTCTTACTAGAACTTGTCGAATTCTTTTTCCGAGATACTTTCATCAGAGAAGGTCAGCAGATTGTGAACTGCTGGCACTTCGCCAACTTTGAAGGGGTTGGCCAGGTTGGTGTTATCCCAGATGCGCCGACGCAGAATGTTCTGACCAGTGTGAGCACCGTTAAGAAAATAATCGGGCTTTTTAGTACCAAGCCTGACTACTCCGCCATAAACGCGCTGAATAATAAAGCCTGGTTTTTTCATATACTCAAGAAAGCCCGCATTGCCGATCTCGTCATCTACCTTATCGGGGCTGTTGCCAATTTTCCATTTGGCGCTGCGCCAGGCAGAACTTACAAGATTAGCATTTATGGTTATTTCAGGAATATATAAACCATCATTTGGATCTTTTACCGCCTCATTAAAGAGATGCTGCATCAGACCCATGGCACCTGCAGTCGGTACCGGAGCTTCAGCTTCTTCTTTGATCGCCTGTGTCCAGGCCAGATTGAAGATATGATCCTGTTCGCTTACCGTAAGGTCGCCGACATCGCGCACCGCAAGCTTCAGGGCATCGATAATATCGTTTCTGACCTTATCGTCTTTGATGCCAAAACGCGGTTTGTCGCCGGCCCCAGGGGTAAAAAAGTTGATAACGTCCTCCATGTTGACCGAATATGCACCTTCACCATTGTTATCTTTATTGTCATATAACCATTTGATTGTGCCATACCGTGCCATAAAATCGCCATTCGGGCCAATTTCGCCAAGACCGACCAGAGATTTTCGCTGGCGCTGATCGACCGGACAGACGTGATCTTTTATTTCGGCCTCGACCTCAGTAGTTGAGGGATGCAAAGCATAAGCAAGGCGATAGAGAAAAAACGGCTTTACTTCATTGGCCGCAAAAAGGGTCGGACGCGACATATCGATAAGAATCCGGCCTTCAGACATGACCAGAGCGCCAACTTTACTGCCTTCCTTGCCGTTTTCAACCTTGAATTTGTATTCAAGATAATCATCATCTGCATAGATCTGCGGAACTACCGGACTTTGATTGAAATCACCGGCAATAACGATGTCTTTTGTGCTGTAAATGGTAATCGAACGATCGGGGCATCCCCAGATCCTGAGAGGTACTTCTGCATAAACCACCAGTTTTTTGCCATTGCGTTCACGAAAAATCTCCGGATCGTCAGAAGTTGATTTATAGTCTAATTGTGGCCCACTGTTGTTCTCACCGTCATTATCATCATCGTCATTACCGGTACTGCTCGTCGTGCTGGCCGGTTTACTGGCTTGAATACAGCGAAACCCCGCAAAATCAATATCAACGAATTTGCTGGAGGTATCATAGGGGTTACGATAGTTGCCATAGGGCAAAGTACCTTCAACAATCGTTATGCCCGAGCTTTTTTTATACTTTTCAGCCCAGGATTTCAAACGTTCGCGGGGAAGTCGGTTGAACTTGATCGGATGCCCGCCGTGAGCCCCGTCAAGAAGAAACCCATCGTGGGTTTCAAATTTATTAATATGCACTGAATCATTTTGAGCGGTCAGCATCATTTTCTGGCCATCGGAAAAGGAAATGCGGGTATCTTTCAACGCCCTGATCAATCCTGGGGTTTCAATCTTTTCCATTTCGATGAATTCCGAACCCTTGCATGGGCCGCCGGCAGTATTGAAAGTTATCCAGTTATAACCGTAGATTCTGCTTTCCCTGATTTTGTTTTCGCGGTCAAGGTATGGGCCAAGCACGCCAAGATCGAGTAATTCGCCATCGTAGAGAAGG
>JBMOKV010000204.1:18525-19050 GCA_049325495.1 Candidatus Rifleibacteriota bacterium
TTTCCGGCAGGTGTTTTCACTTATACCCCACCCCTCACCGACTTTAACCACGATCTCAGCCTTGGTAAACATCTCTGATTCACGCAGAGTTCTGGTTTTACGATTTTCTTTGGTGCTGTAGAAAGGCGCAACCTTGCATTTGAACTGGCCATATTCACAGCCACCGCTGTATATTCCTGAAGAAACGCCATTAACAAAAATTCCACCCATTTCGCCCAGAACCGAATCACGCTTCTTGTTAGGGGTGACCCAGCGCTCTTCCTTGCGTTCCGAATAATATCTATGGGTCGCAAAACCGCGATCGGCATTCAGTTCGGCAATAATGCAGTTCAAAGCAGCTTCGCCAAGGCTGGTAGCAAGATAGCGCCGCACTTCCTTAGACTGCAACTGGCTTTGCCCGGATTTTACCCGGCCAAGAATCGAAAACAGAATAACCAGAATAATCGTGAAGCCAATTACAATCAGATAGCCTGAGCCTTTTCGTTGATTCGTCATTGATTTACAAAAATCTCTTTTCCGCGTTTG
>JBMOKV010000205.1:0-2533 GCA_049325495.1 Candidatus Rifleibacteriota bacterium
GTTGTTTCTTACATTCTTCTAAAAATGTTTTCAAGCGAACTTATGGAAGAAAAGGTCCGGTTAAACTGGCTGGCGAGCGTGGTCATTTTTGCTGCATTTTATTTTTTTCTGATTCTTGGATCGATTGGGTATGTTGAACAGATAAACGCCAGTTTTGGAGAACAACCAAAAATTATGGTTTCAGGCAAAATCAAAGGCCTTTATACGATTGGCAAACATAACAAACCAGTGGTTGCTATTTATTCACAGGAACTCGGACGTCTGGTTCGCCGAAGAATCTCGCGGGATGAATACTCAAAGCTTGAGCTCGAACGGGAGTATTCTTTCATTATGCGTCAGGGCTGCCTTGGAATTTTATACCACGACAAATAAAATTTTTAAACAGTTATTCAGCCTGCAGGCTTTTGCTTTCAAGATTTTGACGCAGCCAGCTCAGGTCTTTTTTAAGATCGGCGGCGACAAAATTAAAATCAACATTTGACCATTTTTCGACCGGGCACTGTTTGATGGCATTTTTCAGATAAGACAGCCGCAGTTTTTCCATATCCTGCTTGCGACCCTGAACCTGACTCAGAGTTTCGGGTATCACAATGCTCTTGCCGTTTACTCCCTGGGTCGGGTCGCCGCGCCGCACTTCGATTCCCATGCTGCGGGCGAAGGCAAGCTGAGAATTATGATGCTTGCCGGCACCGGTATATTCAGTTTCCTGCACCACGATGATCTGGTCGCGATCCATTTCTTTTGCGAGAGCAACTGCGCCGGTTACGCTGGTGTTGCCTGCCGGGCCGCGCTCGATGCCTTCCATTTTTGCCAGCAATTCGGTAATGTAAAATACTTCGCCCTGATTGACCAGCACGTATTCATCCATATAACGCATGCTGCGGGCCGCATTGCGTGGCACATCGACACGGTCGGGCCAGGTTGCGAAAGGCACTCCGAACCCGGTGTGGCCGGTAGTGAAGGATTTCCGGTTAAAATCACGGTCTGAGGCCATATGCAGGCCATTGAGATCAACGGAACAGGCGACTATTTTTGCTTCACAGCCAGCGCCAATCAGGCCGCGGGCGGTGCCAGTGAGGTTGCCGCCGCCGGCATGGGTTACCACTACCGCATCTGGAAAGCGGCCGGCGATTGCTTTGATCTGGTGCGCAATTTCGTTGCCCAGGCTTTCAACGCCTTTTATGCCAAAGGGAGTATAGAGCGAGGCATTGAAAAATCCAGTTTCTTCAAGAGTCAGCAGCAGATAGTAAAAAAGTTCGGGGCCAACTGAAAGTTTGATAACTTCAGCGCCGAAAGCTTCGCATTTGCGCCCCTTTTCAACGATCTCAGGCTGCCCGATTCCGTGAGAATCGAATACTTCCTGGACAATGATGCACTTTAGTCCGCGTTGAGCCGCCTGTGATGCCACCGCAGCGCCATAATTGCCCGAAGTTGCGGCAATAACGCCCTTATAGCCCTTTTGGGCGGCAACATAAGCAGAAATCGAGGCACGACGCGCCTTGAAACTGCCCGAAGCATTGGCTGCTTCATCTTTGAGGAAAATTCTGGCACCCTTGCCGGGAGCGCTGATCCTTCTTACTGCTTCAGTCAGGTTACGCAATTCAAAAATGGGAGTGTTACCGACCTTGGTTTCGGCCTGAATTTTGATGATATCATCGAGCGAAAAGCCACAATCGCTCATCATCCGCTCATAGTCAAAGGCAAGCTCACCCTGACGATAGACATCATAGTCGATGCCCATCGAAGATTTCATAATCTCGTTTTTTCTGGCCATTACCGCCTGGTATGAATTATCGCGGGTCATATTCTGCCTCCCAGACCGATGGTCAGAAGTTCTTCTACCGTCTCGCCGAAGCTGTGCTGATAATGGGGTCGAACGACCTTCAGAACCCCGCTGACCTGGCGGTCAATCAGGGTTCTGACGGTCACTTCTTCACCGACACGAGCATCAGAAGTTAAAAAGCCGGCGACTCTCATAACATAAGGGGTCGCCCTGGTATCGTCTGGCACCTGCGGCGCCCGCTGCTGCGGGGTCAACAGGACTTTTTCAATCTCAACCCAGGTTCCGGCTTTAACTTCTTCGCTCATCTCAGAAACCTCTTTCGTATGCGGTTTTACCCATCAGACAAGCGGGAATTGGCAGATCTGACATGCGTTTGAGGCCGGCAGATGCTTTAACCACTATCGGAATCATATTTACGGCAGCGGCCATGGTGCCTTTTCCGCCGGGAATTTCAGGCTTGATGCTCATATTGATGTTGGGATCGCCTTCAATTTTGATGTAATCGCCGGTATCGACGTTTTCAATGCCGGGGTGAATCTGCTGGGGATGAATCAGCTTGATAACTTCAACGCCTTTTGCGTAGCCAATACCGATATGGCGGCAACCGGCAACCATTCCCGGTTTAACTTTCACAACCGGAGTTTCGCGATCGGTGTTGGAAATGATGGGTTCGCGGGTTTCTTCGATTTTATCGACATTGAGGCCTATAGCATCGGAAATCATGCGAATGGATTCGGGGAAACCAATATG
>JBMOKV010000206.1:0-2515 GCA_049325495.1 Candidatus Rifleibacteriota bacterium
AGAACCGGTATTGAATCGTTGATCATAAATTAATGCTCGTTACCCTGTAATTTGAAATTCACATTACAACAATTCTTTGTAGGCGTCGAGGGTGGCCTTAACCATGGCGGGGACCGAGAAGCGTTCGACGGCCAGTCGGCGCAGGGATTGCCTTTCAGACTCGGCAACCGGGCGCTGGCTGAACGAAAGAAGACCCTCCGACAGCGATTTTTCATCGCCGCAGTTGAAAAGCCGCAGCGGCACCAGGCTGTTCATTTCAACGTTTGCGGGTATATCTGAAGCAAGAACCGGAACACCGAGAGCCAGAGATTCTCTGACCGTGCCCGAAAAACCCTCCTGATACGACGCGTTGATGGTGAAAAGGCTGCGTGACATCAGCGCCGGAACATCATCACGAAAACCAAGAAGATGAATACGCCCGGCAAAACCCTTTTCGGCGGCAAGCTTCTTCAGCTCGTCACAGGCCGTGTTCTGGCCGGCCACCACCAGATGCAGGTCTGGCCATTTTTCGGCCGCCAGATTGAAAGCCTTGAGCAAAAGAAGATGCCCCTTGTTCGGGTGAAAATTGCCAACCAGCAGAGCGACCTTTGCTTCAGTGCCAACCGGCCACGGGCCGTTGAGCTGATGCTCGACCACTGGTGAAAACCTGTCGGTATCTGTGGCCGAATAAACTACCCTGATTTTATCCTGGTTGACTCCCGTTTCTTTCAAGCGTTCGGCAACCGCCTGGCTTACCGCAATATAGCCTCGAATCGCAGAAGTGCAGTATTTGGCCCGGCTGACCGGGTTAAAATCGGGTTTGAACAGAACCCGGCGCGTGACGATCAGGCCTTTGAAACGGCGCAACAGTGAAATGAGCAGCCATTGGGTATGGGCCCAGGCACGATGGACATTGACCACGTCGGGTTTGAATTCATCGTAAATTTTCAAAAGATTGTATAAAGAAAGGGGGTGCAGCTCTTTGCGATAATTGTTGGGCCGAACTTTCAGGCCCGCCTCGACCGCCTTGCCTTCGAGCACGCTGCCTTTCTGGCAAACCAGAAGAACTTCATGCCCCTGTAAATGCTGCTGTTGTGCCAGAAACAGGGCCTGCTGCTGGCCTCCGCTCCATCCTGAACCTTCGAGAGCGTGAATGATTCTCATTTCTATATCCTGATAATTAGGGTGTGCTTATTGACCCGGTAAATTCTGAATGATACTATCTGAAAACTACCACTGGGAGCAACAAAATGTCTGAAAAATTTATGCATCGAATCAAACTGCTGATCATCATTGCCCTGATTGCCCTTTCATCTGCCGGTTGCGGCGGCGGTGGCGGATCAGATGCAGTTGACCCCGCAACCCTTGTCGCCACACTGGCAACGGGAAAACTCTCTACCGACGGGGCCGGGAATCAGGACATTCTTTTTGCTTCGGTGGGCGGATCAGGGGTTTCAGGGGGCTGGATCGAGGATATCAACGGCAACAAGATAGCCGGCTCTGACCTGGCGATGGAAAACACCACCAGCCGCTATGAAGTTCTGATGCAGAGAGGTGAAGGGGGATTTACCGCCGGAACTTACGTTTTAAAATACTTCGTTAACGGCGAAGCGCTAACTTATAAACGGGAAAACCTGCAATGGACAACCGCAGCCCAGTTTCAGACCGCCCCCGACCCATTGAACTGGAACGCTGCCAATCGCCTGCTAACCGTCACTTACAATCCGGTAAGCGGGTCGAATGTGCGGTATTTTCTGCGTATTTACTCAGCGGTAACCGGCTCGCTCTATCGCGAAACCCAGCCGACCAATGGGTTCATGATCACTGAAACCATATCGTTTCCCGGCGATTACCGGGTCGTTCTCAATGCTGAAGTTCTCGAAAACGGCCTGGTGGTATCGACCGCCAAACACAACTTTACCACCGTCATTCAAGCTTCAAACCGGGTTCCTTGATCGCCTCGACCCAGTACCAGGTGTATCTGAGTTCGTCAGTGTACTGGTATCTTTTTGAATACATGCCGTTTCCTGCTGCGATTTCCTGACCGGCCGAAATCTCAGCCTGCTGGTCGCAATCAGGGTTCTTGAGAAGAATCGCGCCCTGAACCACGCAAATTCTCGTCATTACCGAAAAAACCTTGATAACCACAGTGCCCTTTTCAAGCTGAAAAAAGGAATGGGGGGTGCGTATCTGAATCGAGCTTCCGCCATCAGCCCTGATTCCAACCAGGCCTTTTCTCACTTCACTGTGCCCCGGGTCCTGAAAGAACAACAGTGAATCTTCCTTGAGTCTGAATTCACAGGCATCACCATTGCTGATGAAGCATTGTCCATCAACGAAAGTTAGAATGGAAATATCCTTATCGAGACCTATTTTCCCCTGATTCAACTCAAAGGGCTGACCGCCGCTTTGCTTGTAATAAACCCTGCCCCGGCAGAAATCTGCCTTCAGTTCAGCCGCATAAGACGAGCCTGTAACCAAGAGGGCAACCAGAAAAAAAAACGAGTAAACCCTTCGATAAAAGCTTTTCAATCAG
>JBMOKV010000207.1:0-2512 GCA_049325495.1 Candidatus Rifleibacteriota bacterium
GCAAAATCCCGGCAACATCAACACTTTTTTCCGTATACCGCTGCATGACGCTTTCAAGGCTCATCAGCTCCACAAAACGGTCAACTGCCCCACCCTCGGTAGCATTGATGATTTTCCGACCCGTCTGCCTGAATTGGTCTTCAAACCAGTCTTTATACAGCTTCATATTCCGGTCGGTGTATAAAACCGTGCCATCGGGCTTAACCAGCTTATAGGCACCTCGGGTCGCAATATAATCGGCGGTTTCATGCTCGATTGAATTATAGGCATGAACCTTCTCATATAACAGATCGTCAGAATAGGAACCTCTCGCGTGCAATCGCCCGTCGGCAAATGACAGATCGAGCCCCACGAAAACCAGAGGATCAGCACCGGTTCTCACCGCCAGATCGAAGACTGTGGTTGCGATTGAACCCCAGCACACCAGTGTACCGACCGATTCACGGTAATCTTTCATGATCGGGTAAAGACCGCCACCAAAGGTCATTACCATGCGTGGACCCTTGAAACTGGCAAAAATATCGGGATGCGTCATCGGCTCAAGCGCCAGCACCACGTCAGAAACGTCTTCAACCCCGACAAAATCAAGGGAATTTTCATACGACGGATCAGCCGCACAGACAATGTCGGGCTTGATCTGGTTGGCAATCAGTTGCCTGAACGCCGTATCTACTGCAATAATTGGAAACTTGCCTTTGATCTGCCTGAGCAGATGCATGTTCTTGTCAAGCGATGGGCCGGCCGCCACGATTATCACCGGAACACCCTTGAACTTGTCAAAAAGCCGGCCAACCCCTGGCATGGTAAAACTCTGCGCCAGATTGGCGAAATAGTTCGAGTGAAACTCAAACCCTGCATGCATCAAAGTTACAAGGTTGCCTTTCGATTTGTTACAGAGATACCTGATTTTTTCGACAACCCGCTCAAAATTTTGTTTGAATCTTGCCATTGACGGTGGATGATCGATAATCGCCAGCTTTTCCATAACCGTCCAGTCAAGGGTGGTGTTCCAGAAATCGCCGATCTGGTCTGGTGTCATGCCAACACACCAGACTATTCTCGGGTTTTTGAGAAGATTGCTCAAATCACGCGACTGCAGGGCGCTGTAAAATACGCCCGGGTCAGGCTCGACCACAAAAACCTGTGGCCCCGCCACTCCCTGAGGCAACCGGTTGAGAATTTCCTCGGTCATGTAACCCAGTCCAAACCCAAGTAACAAAACGTGTGTCTGACCTTCATAGGCCGTTTCAACCTGACGAACAGCCTCTTTTACCGGATCATAACGACTGTGATAACTTGAAGAACGCTCGTCTGACAATCTGACTGTCAAAGCCGGAACTCCGGTTTTTGCGTTTTCAACCAGGTAAAGCTCACTGCGATGATTTTTCTGCCAGTGCAGCATCAGACTGTTCAAGGCAGGAAGGCGCTTGAGCAGTTCAAGATTACCTGTTAAAAACGAATTTTCCATCAGATGTCGAGTAGCCTTTCAAATAAACGTTTACCATCCTGAAAAAGCTCGGGAAACTCATACTCAAGAATATCCGCAAGACCTACCCAGTCCTGATTTTCCTGGGCATGGGTCACCGCTTCGGTTTGTTCGGCCAGACGCTGAATCAGGCTCTGACGTTCAGATTCAAGTGAAGATTCAGCCATGGCCGCAGCATAGGCGCGATCGGCATTTTTCAACATCGTTGCCAACCATTCGATGCCGTCAATTAAATGAAGGTATCTGTCCATTGCGTCTTTGACCCGACCTACCCGCAGATCATTCGCAATTTCGGCAGAAAGCTCTTCAAGGTGCTCAAGTCCTTCGGCACCATCCTGAATCGCAATTCTTACCATCTCCTGGGCAGTTGCACAGGCAAGCTCGATTTTGTCAAACTGCGCAATCTTTAAATCATCGAGTTTTTCTGACTCATCCGGCGAAAAACTTTCACCATCAGCCATAATATCAATAATTGTCATTCCACTGCCAATCAATGATTTTTCAACAGTTTTTACCAGTTCAGACATTCGACTATCTTCATCAAGCCCCTCTATCGGCAGAGGCTTGCCATTCAGCAGAATTTCCAAATTTTCACCTTCCTGCACTCAAAGTTTATTTACTTCCACTAAGCTGTGCCAGCTGACTGGCAAAAGCCGACGACTGCGACTGATAATCTGAAAGCGACTTTTCCAGATCAGCAAACTGCTTGAGCAAAGCTTCTTCCCTCGTCTTGAGACGGTCTTCCTGATCGGCAATCTGATTATTCAAAGTGCTGATCTGCTGGTCGAGCTGGCTGTTTGAATTGGCAACCCCGGAACGACCGACTCGCTTGGTCATGATACCATCAGACTTGGTGAATTCATTTAATACGGTTTTCAGTCTTCTGGCAATACCCATCTTGCCTGTTTCTGTGTTGTCCTTGCTGAACAGGTCTGCGACCTTGTCAGGATCTTCAGCCAATGCCTTGGTAAGCTTTTCTTCATCGGTGATCTGCAGAGTGCCTACCATCGTGTCTTTATAGCTGGA
>JBMOKV010000208.1:0-2505 GCA_049325495.1 Candidatus Rifleibacteriota bacterium
AGATAGTTCCGGGCGACCAGCTGGTAAGCTTTGATTTTACCGACCTCGATGGAAATATCTGGTCTAACAGGCAATATCTTTTTCGCCCGCTGCTCTTCATAACCGGGAGCTGGAAATTGCGCCATGACGTAAGAAAATGGGCCAATTTTCTCAGCCTTAAATATAACCCGAATATCGATGTAATCTGGTTGTTTAACCCCGCCTCAACAGAGTTTGCCGACCATAATCAGCGACTGATCGAAGCTTTCAGTAAAATTTCTCCACCGGTTCCAACTGTAATAGATCGTCACTCACTGATTGGCCGCAGTCTAAAAATTGATTACCGCATTCCCACAATCATTGGCCTGACCAGAACCAACCGTTTTGCCTTCAGTTTTGCTTCACCGATGTCAGAACAGGGCAAAGAAGAGCTCACTTCACTGATTGAAACCAAATTATTGCCCCGGTAGGCATTTTTCACAGGGTTGTTTTTTGCCGTCTTTTGCGATAGACTTGCGCCAAATTTTACAACAGACCAACAAAACCCGGAGGCTATCGCTGTAATGAATAATGCAACACCCTTTGCCTGCCCCTCTTTTCATCAACAACCACACCTTGGGTGGTGGACCGGAAACCGCTCAAATCTTGCAAACAATGCCGCCAGCGCGGGCAAAATGCTCAGAGACCTGCGCAAACCTGTTTTTGCAGTTCTTCACAATGGCGCAATCTCATTTGGCACCGAAGGAATGCTGGTTTTCGATGTGAACAGTCGCCCCGCAGACAGCCTCCCTCTTCTGGCGGTTTCAATGCCGACCAACCTTGAATATCTTGGCGACCCATCATTTTGTGCAGATCACGAGTTAAAGTATGCTTATATCGGCGGTTCAATGGCGCATGGCATCAGCTCACCAGAGATTGCCATCGAGCTTGGGCGCAACGGCATGCTTGGCTTTATCGGTGCCGCCGGTGAGTCACCCGAGCAGGTCGAAAAAGCAATTCTGCGCATGAAAAGCCTTCCCGAACCGGTTCCTTTCGGCTTCAATCTTATTCACAGCCCCAATGAAACAGGTCTGGAAGATGAAATCGTGAACCTCTACCTCAAGCATGAAGTCAGGCTCATCGAAGCCTCAGCTTTTCTGGCAATGACGCTGCCCCTGATTCGTTACCGGGTTACCGGAATTCATCAGGATGCATCGGGCAAAATAGTTACACCGAACAAGATCATTGCCAAAGCTTCGCGGGTCGAAGTCGCCAGTAAATTCTTCGCCCCACCCCCGGAAAAAATGCTGCAGAAGCTTGTTGAAATCGGCGCAATAACCGCCGACCAGGCAAGGCTTGCCGCCCGAATTCCCGTTGCCCAGGATCTCACATCAGAAGCTGATTCTGGTGGGCACACCGACAATCGCCCGGCGGTTTCACTGCATCCAACCATGGTTGCCCTTAAGAACCGCCTGCAAAAAGAATATAATTTTGATGTTCCCCTTCGAGTCGGCTTTGGCGGCGGAAACGGCACCCCTGCTTCGGTAGCTGCCGCATTCGCGATGGGAGCAGCCTATATCGTCACCGGCACCGTTAACCAGGCCTGCATCGAGTCTGGCACTTCTGATGCAGCACGTATAATGCTGGCCGGTGCCGGCCAGGCAGACATGGCGATGGCCCCGGCCGGAGACATGTTCGAAATGGGCGTCACAGTGCAGGTTCTTAAGCGGGGAACCATGTTTGCCATGCGCGCCCAGAAGCTTTACGAGCTTTACCGGAAATACAACAGCATTGAAGAATTGCCGGCCAATGATCGGCAAAGTCTTGAAACAACGGTTTTCAAAGCGAGCCTTGACGAAATCTGGCAGCAGACTGCAAACTTCTTCAGACAGCGCGACCCCTCGCAGGTTGAAAGAGCAGAACGCGACCCCCATCATAAAATGGCCCTGGTTTTCAGATGGTATCTGGGCAAATCACCACGCTGGGCCGTTTCAGGCGATGAGCAGCGCAAGGTCGATTACCAGATCTGGTGCGGGCCGGCAATGGGCGCTTTCAATGAGTGGGTTAAAGGTTCATTTCTTGAAACCTGGCAGAACCGTAAGGTTTACGATGTCGCCATGAATCTGCTCTATGGTTCAGCACTTGAAACAAGGTTTGCCCAATTGCGCCAGCAGGGAATCAACCTGTCTTCTGAAATCAGTGATTTCAGACCAATTAGTTTAGAAGAAATTAAACCCTGCATCTGAGATGCTTCGACCATTGCCTGACCCGAGATATCCAGACCAGCATTGCGATCTCTGGTCGGTAAATCTTGCACAGCCAGATTCGGAAACCGAGCTTTCCGAACTGCTCTCACACGATGAAAGGCAGAGACTTGGCCGCTTCAGCAATGAGGCGGCCAGGCGCAGTTTTATCTTCTCTCGCGGAGTTCTGCGCCTGCTGATCGGCAGTTATCTCGGCTTGAACCCGGTTAATCTTGAATTTGCCTTTAATGAACATGGCAAGCCCCGGCTAAAAGATTTTCCCGACTGTTTTTTCAATATTTCA
>JBMOKV010000209.1:0-3152 GCA_049325495.1 Candidatus Rifleibacteriota bacterium
GTGAAGATGAATGCCGGTTGCTGACAGCAAAGAAAGCGGACTCGCCTTCATCGGCCGACCGCAAATTCAAAACAGCGGTATTTGCGGCCTGAGCGGGAAATCTGGAGGCGAGATTGCCCAGAAGAGGCCAGAGATAATCGTGATCGCAAAAATAACTGAAGTTTTCCGGAACCAGAGAAGTTTTCTCAGAGTCGTTGAAACATCCTGAGCAGAATAAATTTCCGGGGCTGAATTGATCTTCGGCGGCAAGATAGCCACCACTGCCAACAATTCGGTCAATATGCCGAAGATCTTTGCCATACTGGGCCAGAATCGGACCGCCGGCAGTAAAAACCCTTTCGACGGTTCCGGCATGTCGAAACACGGCCTGACTTATACAAGCCCGGGCCAGCAGTTCGTCGAAAAGTGACTCTTCGAAGTCTTTTTCGTCGGGCAAAAAGCTGTGGTTCAATTCGAGCTTTTCAACATATCCAATCAATCGTTCAAAACAAATATTTTTTTGATCCAGCTCGGCACGCAGAAATTTTTCGGCAACCGCAACCACAGATGATGCACTGACGCGCATTCCCAGGTCTCCTTCGACACTTCGTTTTAGACGTGGTTCGGTAATTCCCTTGAGCACGGTTGCAGGAGCCTGATGATAAGCTTCAGTAAAAGAATAAATATCGGTTGTAGCACCGCCCATGTCGATAAGGGCAAAATTCTGCCAATCGGGAAGGTTTCTGCCGATTGCATCAACAAGATTGAAAACCGCGAGCGGAGTGGGCAAAGGTGCGATTCCGAACTGTGAAACCAGTTTTTCCAGGCCTTTTCCTGCGACAATGCGGTCGAGAAAAACGTCGCGGATTGCACTGCGGGCCGGTTCGATATTCAACCGGCCGAAATCGGGCATCAGGTTTTCGCAGATGCGCAGATCGCGGCCGCTCAGGTTATCAGACACGATCTCTGCAGCCTGACTATTGCCGGCATAGACGATGGTGCCGTCAAATCTGGACCGGGATATGGCTGTGGCATTTTCGCTGACGTAACGTTCATTACCACCATCGGTGCCGCCGCAGAGCAGCAGGATATCGGGCCGCATCTGCTCAAGTTCGGCAACACAGCTTCTGGTAAGTCTATAAGGAAACGCACCGACCACTTTCGCTCCGGCAGAACAAGCCGCCAGCCTGGCAATCTGCAGGGACATTTCCGGCACCAGGCCGACCACTGCAACTTTCAACCCACCTCTTGCCGACGAAGAAAAAACCACGGGCATCGGAGCGGAATCGGCAATGGCCCAGTCAATCTGCCGATCGAGAAGATTCAGCGCAGAGTAAAAGCCGTCGGGAAGATGATCGATGGTTGTTGGCACGACAGACCGCTTTTCAACAAAAAAGCGGTCTTCGTGCAGAGCAAACCGGGCGGCTTTGGTCCAGGTTGACCCGATGTCAACACTGACAAAGTGTTCAATCATTCCTTTTTCCTTGTTTCAAGGTCTATTTTAAGCATTTCCACCACTTTGCCCAGATCGCAGTCCGGACCAAAAACCCGGTCGTATCCCATTTTCAGAAACTTGGCCTCTACTTCTGCGGGCGGGGTTTTTCCAACAACAAGATTGCCGCCGACATAGAGCAGAATATCGTCAAGGCCTTTTTCGACACATTTTTCACGAAGACCGGCGCAATCAATTTCACCGTGTCCATATAAAGAAGAAACGAGAATAGCGACCGCATCAGTTTCGATGGCAGCATCGATGAATTCTTCCTGGCTGACCATGACTCCGAGATTGGTAACTTTGAAACCTGCTTCAGTAAAAAAAGCTTCGAGAATTTTGTTACCGACTGAATGGCAGTCAAAGCCGATTACTCCAAGAACAAGATTGATCATAGCTGATTCCTCGTTTGATTAAATAAACTTTTGATTAAACCTTCAAGATGCAGAAGCGAACCCCGCTCAATTTCATAGGCGAAATCGATCATGGTACCGCCATTCTGGCGAAACCGGCTGATCTCTTTCAGACAACCGAGCGAGAATTGGGCAGCAAATCCAGGGGGAACAATGAGAACGTCGGTTTTTTCGAGATTTTTTTCGAAGATCTCATCTTTGAGATCAGAAGCCGGAAATCCTTGCAAATCGCCTGAGAAACCGGATTTTTTCAGCCAGTCGCCAATGATTTCAAAAAAGCGGGGGCTTTTATAAAGAACACCGACTTTTTGATCGGATGCTATTCTCGCGATTGTCATCAAAGTGGCCGGTGACGGAGCGACCATAACCGGCACACACTTTTCTTCAAGAGATGGAACCAGCTTTCGCAACTCATCAATATGGGTCGAAGTTGTAAGAATAATGGCAAAAGATTGAAGCACCGTTTCCGGACTCTTTTCCCGGCGCAGCTCTTCGAGGTCGAAAAGTGCGAGAGACATTCTGGTCAGTACCGCAATCTGCTGCCGGTAAATCGCAAGGGCCTCAGGGTTACAGTCTACTGCGGCAATCGAAAATCTCGCCAGTTCCTCTTCGCGCTGAGAAACACAAAGACTGAACAATTCGTGAATCTCGCGGGCTGAAAAATGCAGATCTTCAAGTTCGAGCAAAAGGGAGCGGATTTTCTGGTGTGCGGTTTCCAGCCTGCTTCCCGGAATTTCGGAAACCGAACCGGAAACAATCGAGCCGCGACCGCGGGTAGCGACAATCAGCTTTTTGCGGGCAAGAATTTCATAGGCCTTTTTAACCGTACCTCGCGCCAGGCCAAGAAACATGGCCAGTTCACGTTCAGGCGGCAACTGCTGCCCGGGGTGCAAACCACCGTTCTTGATCAGATCTTCGGCGTAATCACTGATCTGGAGATACGCAGGCTTTTTGCTGGTTGAATCGACAATCAAGTTAAGCATAATTAATTGGTATATACCTTTTCTAATGGTATATACCAATTAATTATGAATTTTTCAATATTTATTTCGAAAATTTCACTGCGGGCCGTAACAGGCAATGATAGACTGATTACCTTGATCAACCATTTTCACATGAAATGACAGGCAGGTTTTAACTTGAGCAGAAACCGTCGGGCTGCACCGGAAAGAAATCTGAGCGATAAAGAGACAGAAAAAGGCTTTTCATCGGGCTACTATTTTATTCTGCTGTTTCTGACCGGCTGCACCTCTTTGCTTCTACAAACG
>JBMOKV010000209.1:3162-18701 GCA_049325495.1 Candidatus Rifleibacteriota bacterium
CGGTCTGGCTCAGACAGGCCCGAGTTTTATTCGGCAGCAGTATCATTTCAACCTCTCTGGTTCTTGCGGCATTCATGGGCGGCAATTCAGTTGGCAGCTTAATCACAATACTGCTGCAGAAAAGAATGACCAGAGAGAAAAAGTGGCTGGGCCTGGGACTGCTTTCAACGGGCATGGCAGGAATCCTGTTAACCCTGATTCTGCCGCAACTGGTCGGAATTCTTTCGCCAGTATTTAAAATAAGCCTAGGATCTGTTTTCTTTCTGAATTTTGTACGACTGACTGCAGCGTTTGTCCTGTTGCTGATTCCGACGGCCTGTATGGGAGCGACTCTCCCCCTGGTCATAAAATGCTGCGAATCGAAAAAAACTTTTTCAGATGAAGAATTCGCAAGGAAACTGGGACTACTATATTCGGTAAACACTGCCGGTGGAGTTGCCGGAGCCCTTCTGGGAGAATTCATTTTATTTGAAACCCTTGGTCTGAGCGGCTCGGCAATTACCGCCTGCCTAGCAGTAGAAGCAGTCGGCATAGTTTTGCTTCACCTTTCCAGATCAGATTCTTTGTCTTCAAATGAGCAGAATGAAACTGAAGCAAATCAAACAGAAAATGCATTTGATCAAACCAGCGCCATGAGATTTGTTGCTGTTACTGCTATTATATGGTTCTGCTTCATGTCCCTGGAGATTTTGTGGCTGCGCTTTCTCAGCCTGTTTATTTTCCCGGCCAGCCCGACATTTGCCATTATTCTCGCGGCAATTCTTATGGGTCTGATTATTGGCTCGGCAATTTATTCGCTGTTGATAATCGGGAAAGCAGACCCCGAGCATAGCGCTTCATTTCTTGTGGCAATTTCAAGCCTCTGGGTGACCTGCAGCTATCTTTTTTTTGACCGGTTCTTTCCAGCTCTATCTACCAGAAAGCTTATCAGCATACCGGATCTGGCACCCGCGGTTCTGTTCCTGTCAATGCCTGTGGCCATTTCTACGGGAATTCTTTTTCCGCTGGCGGCACAATTGATCAAAAGCAGGTTTCAAAGCAGCCTGGTCTCAGCAGAAATTCTGTCTTCGGCAGGAATGATCGGCTCGACAATTGGGCCAGTATTCACCGGGCTGATTCTCATACCCTGGCTTGGCGTAGAAAAAAGCTTTTTTTTAATTTCTGCGATTCTTCTCGCCTCATCTTTCATTACGGGAAATCGGCCCCCGGCCTCTTCCAGAATGCTTTACCACCTCAGATTGTTTTTTATTGCGGCAGCAATTTTTGCTCTGGCAGTTTTTCCATTCGGCAAAATGAAATCGGACTATGCTCTTTCATCTCTTAGCCCGGAAACAAGGCAATCTCACGAAATTATAGAGGTTAAAGAAGGCCTTGGAGAAACCATCGTGCTCGTAGAAGAGAAACTTTTCGGCCTGCCGCTAAATCAGAAGATTTTTACCAATGGGTTCAGCATGTCTGGAACCAATCATTATTCAAGGCGCTACATGAGCATGTTCGCTATTCTTCCTCTGGTTCTGCACCCGGCATGCGAAAAAGCCCTTCTGATCTGCTATGGTGCAGGAGTCACCGCCCGCGCTCTTACCAGTTGGGCAGAACTGAAAAAAATCAAGATTGTGGATATTTCGCCAGATATTGTCGAGATAAGCAAACGCCTGATAACCTCAGGGAAAAATAATCCCCTGAACGACCCACGGGTCGATCTGCTGATAGACGATGGCAGATTCTACCTCCAAACAACTGATGAAAAGTATGATCTGATTACTGCCGAGCCACCACCACCCAAACACGATGGCGTTGGCTCGCTGTATTCACTTGATTATTTTAAACAGGTATTTAATTGTCTGAACAGTGGAGGATATTTTTCTCTCTGGTTGCCGGTAAATCAAATTTCTCTCGACGATACCAAAGCGATTCTCAAGGCTTTTCTCATAGTTTTTCCTGACGCAAGCCTATGGTCGGGTGCCGGCCCAGACTTGGTTCTACTCGGCTACAAAGCACCGGCAAGACCAGTCAGTCAGGCCAGATTTGATCAGCCATGGTTAAACCCTGAATATAAGCCCATCTTAAAAGACATATTTCTGGAAAAACCACCGCAGCTGGCCGCTTGTTTTTTGATGGGTGCAGAAGACATGGGTCGTCTCGTCGGCGATTATGAGCCATTAACCGACGATTTTCCCTTTCGTCTTTCTCCATTTTCAAGTCCTGATCGATCCCCCGAGATCGGGACCATTATGCAGCCCAATGTTGCGATGAACCGTTTTTTAAACAGTGGATTTGTCAGAAAAGTTTTACCTTCAATGGTAATAAATGCAGCCTGCAACTGGTACCCGTTCCAGAAGATTCACTTTCTGGCTTTATCGAAGGCTGACTGGGAAATGGCTTTTGACGTACTCTACAATTCTCTGATCCTGACCGATCTTGAAATTCTGCCGCTCTATGTCATGGGAATCGACCCGGAGTTCATGCAACTTGTAAATGAGTATCAGATAAATCCCAACGCCCACCCTGTGCTTCCTCTTTATCTTGGTGCTGAAGCGCTGGCGAAAAGAGACTATGCCAAGGCAGTCAGTTTGATAAAGTTTCCTGAGCAGACCACGAGGATTGAACGTTCTCTAATGGCAAGAATAGCCGGGTTTCGTATCATTGCCCTGATTCTGGCCGGACAGAAAAGCGAAGCCCGGGATTTTCTGCAATCATTGCTGATTCAAACCGAGGGCAAGCTTTTTCCTGAAAATGTTCAAAAATTCTTTTTTAAACTGCTCGAGTAGATTCACATCAATTCTTCAATACCGGAGCAAGAGCGGCCGCTTTTCTAACATCTGGCGGGTTTGGGAAAAAATTAGTAAAATTTAGAAAATTCTCTGACAAAGGGTACACAAAGTGGATAAAACAGTTCGCTTTAAAATATTATTGATTGTTTTCATAACCTTTCTGCTGGCTGGTTCATCTGGCTGGGCGGCAAATTCAGAAGCTCTATTCAAGAGCTACTCGGACGCGTATCAGGCATACAAAGATGCGGTAACCGAAAACCGGCCCAAAGCTGAGATTGACAAGGCTATTGCTGCCTATCGCCAGGCCAAGGCTGCCTATGAAGCCGAAATAAATGGTGGCGTTCCTGACCCGGAACCAGCAACTGACGAAAAGTCAGATACCAGGGCACTAACCAGCGATGCTCAAACCGAAGCTGCCGTCTCGACGGGAAAATCAGATGCGCAAAGAAGTCTGGCCGGGCATTACAAGAAACTTCCGGCAGATGCCATGGCACTGGTTGAAGCCCTGCAGAAAGCAAAAAGCGCCGCCGAAGCTAAAAAGCTGACGAAGCAGCTCGAGCAGATGATCGCCGCTTCCCCGAATGCAAGTTATATGGGCATTCTTCAATATGAACTGGCCTCGGCCCTTGAAAATTTTGATCTAGACCACAAAAAAGCAAAAGAAATTTTTACCAGGCTGGGCAAAAGCAAAGATATGAAGCTGGCTCAGTGGGCGCGCCTCAATCTTAATTACATTACCGGCAAACAATACAAGGTTCAGTGGCAGAACCATTTAAACATCAAGTTTGCCGAAATGACCAATAGTTTCAAAAGCTATCAAAGCTCAAGCTGGCTCGCCTTCCCGGTCAAGGCGGTCAGAGGCATCAAATATCTGGGCAAATCAGCTTCTTACATAAATACCCAGAACAAGCATGAAGATTTTCTGCTCTGGTATGAATCGGCACAGGCACCTTTTGTAACCAACGTCATCGCGGTTTTCAATGAATACCAGAATAAGCAGACCGGCGAAAACAGCGACGATTCTGCTTCAATAAGACTGATTTATAACAATTATCAATCCTGGTATGCCCGCTGGCGAATCATTAGCGAAGCCCGTTCAACCCTCGACGTCCAGTATTTTATTATCGAGAACGATGCTTTCGGTCTTGGTTTGCTGGGCTTGCTGCTGAAGAAGGCTGATGAGGGTGTTAAAGTCAGACTGATGGTCGATACCCGTGGTTCGAACAAGCTCAGCATGAAGATTTTCGCCAAGGGTTATCTTGAAGAACTGGCAAAACACAAAAACATTACCGTTAAAACCTACAATCCGATTCAATCGAATCTTATCGGTGCAATTACCGACCTGCGCCGGGTAGTTTCAAGTAACCACGATAAAATATTGATTGCCGATGGCAAATATGCCATGGTTGGCGGCCGCAACATTGCCGACGAATATCTTGTCGATGCCATCGACGACCCGAAAGCATGGCGTGACACCGACGTTCTAATTAACAGCGAAAAGGTCTCAGCTCAGCTGCAAAAGGCTTTCGAAGAAGAATTCGAAATTATTAAATCATTTGAAATCAAGAGATCAATCATTGGCATGACCGACTATCGCCGCCTTCAGATGCAGATTGGCTATGAAGCGATGCAATCGGCTCTTTATCAGAAGGGCCCGCTGGCTGTAAACAAAACCTTCAGCAAACAGGCAGTGATAGTGAAGGAACTGAATGAACAGCTGGCAAAATATAAAACCATGACCGGCTATCGTGATTTCGTTCTCGATGAAAACACCCATCAGGCGCCGGTTCACATTCTCGACAGTCATTCGCTGACCGGCCCGCGCAACGACATCACCGCCAATATCGTAAAATACATCGACGGCGCCCGCCGGGAAATAATCATTCAAAACCCCTACGTAGTTCTAACGCCAAGAGCCGAAGCGGCATTAAAACGCGCTGCCCGCCGACGCGTGCCGATCTACGTTCATACCAACAGCCCTGAGACTTCAGACAGCTTTCCCACTGAAGCGATGCTTTACCGCGATTGGCGCAGCATTCTTCGCGACATGCCGACCATGCGTATTTTCGCAAGGGTAAAAGAAGGTCAGCTGCACGGCAAGAATTTCGTTTTTGACAGCCGAATCGGAGTTGTGGGCACCTATAACTTCGATTTTCTCAGTGAAAAAGTGAATTCAGAGGTTGTGGCTGCGGTAAAATCTTCAGGATTTGCCGGTGAACTGCGCAAAGAAATCGTTTTCGACATTAAAAAAGCAGTTGAATATCATCTGGCGACCGCCGACAAAGCCGAATTCGGGCCTGGCGATGTAGAAAACCCGCAGAAAATGTGGCTGATTAAATTGCTTTCGAAAATGGGCTGGCTCAAACCATTGTTTTAATTGAATTTTAAAAATCGCCTGACTGTTTGTCAGGCGATTTTTTTTTGAAACTTAGGTTTAAGTCTCGTTTAGAATTCAGCAGATTTTGGTGTACGCGGGAACGGAATCACATCCCTGACGTTGCCCATTCCGGTAACAAACATCAACAGGCGCTCGAAGCCGAGGCCGAATCCACTGTGGACTACGCTGCCAAAACGTCTGATATCGAGATACCACCAGATGCTTTCTTCTGGAATATGAAATTCTGCGGCGCGCTGCTTAAGCACTTCGAAGCGCTCTTCACGCTGTGATCCGCCGATGATTTCACCAACTCCCGGTACCAGAATATCCATGGCGGCCACGGTTTTTCCGTCTTCGTTGGCCCGCATGTAAAATGCCTTGTTGGCTCTCGGATAACCGGTAACGATAACCGGCCGGTTAAAATGCTTTTCGACGAGATAGCGCTCATGTTCAGACTGCAGATCAATGCCCCAGCGATCAACCGGGTACTGGAATTTCTTCTTCTTGTTCATATTGCAGTTCATGAGAATTTCGACTGCTTCGGTATAGGTAACCCGTTCGAAACTGTTATTCAAAACGAATTGCAGTTTCTGCAGCAGAGTCATTTCGTCACGTTCGTTCTGCGGCCGGGTTTTGTTTTCTTCGGCATGGCGGCTGCTGAGGAATTCCATGTCATCGGCACAGTTTTCAAGGGCAAATTTAATCAGATATTTTAAAAATTCTTCAGCCAGATCCATGTTGTCTTTCAGGTCATAAAAGGCCATCTCCGGCTCGATCATCCAGAATTCGGCAAGATGCCGCGAAGTATTTGAATTTTCTGCACGGAAAGTGGGGCCGAAGGTATAGATTTTGCTCAAAGCCATGGCTGCCAGCTCGCCTTCGAGCTGACCTGAAACGGTCAGGTTGGTTGCTTTGCCAAAGAAATCTTTGCTGTAATCGATGTTGCCGTCTTCAAGAACCGGCGGGTTCTGTGGCGGCAGAGTGGTAACGCGAAACATTTCACCGGCCCCTTCACAGTCTGACCCGGTGATAATCGGTGTGTGAATGTTGAAAAATCCGCGATCATGGAAAAATTTGTGAATGGCAAAAGTCATGGAATGCCTGACTCTGAGAATCGCGCCAAAAAGGTTGGTTCTGAATCGCAGATGCCCGATTTCACGAAGGAATTCAAACGAATGTTTTTTGGGCTGCAGCGGGTACTCATCTGGATGAGCAATTCCATGGACTTCAAGCTTTTCGACAAGAAGTTCGACGGCCTGACCGCTGCCCTGCGAGGCGACCAGTTTGCCTTCAGCACTGATCGATGCTCCTGTGGTTACTTTGGCAATCAGTTCTTCAGTTAGCCCGAAACCTTTATCCAGGTCGATTACCAGCTGGAGATTTTTGATAGTCGAGCCGTCATTGAGTGCGACGAAAGAAACGTTCTTGCTGGTTCTTCGGGTTCTGACCCAGCCTCTTACCGCAACCACATCCTCAGAAGGACTCATGGTGAGAATTTTAATGATTGAATGACTCATCGATTACGACCTCGACCGTTAGAAATTGCCTGGTCAGAGTTTGACCGGCGGCTGATTATACTTCAGCCGCCACGACGAGTCAATAGATGAAAGGCGCAATCCCGGCTCTCACTGGTCAGACAGTATCCAGGAGCTGATGGTTTGTTCAAATTTCAGGGTTGCGCTGGCGAGAGCGTCTGTATCTGAACGACGGGTAAAGCCAATTAAAACTGAAGAATGCCAGACCGGGTCTTCGGCACCCCAGGCATCAGGTTCAACTGACCATTCGTAAGAAACTCTGCCTTCTGAGTTTACCCGGTAAATCTGAATGCGATTTGGGGTAAAACCGGCATGAATATCGCAATTCATGGTGACGAATCTGGTTGAGTCGGGGCTGAAAACTGGCACCTCGTCGATTTCGGTAAGATCACCGTCTATGGTGCTGACAACACAGAATTTATGCCATTCCCAGCCGACCTGGGCGATCAGCCAGAAAGGCTGGCCGGCGACCTGGCCCATAAAGCGATTGGTCTGTGACTGTTCGCCCATGACTGGAAAATCTTCAAGAGTTAGAACTTTTCCGTTGTCGGCAGTCAGGGTAAGACGGTTCATTTCCCTTTTGACTTTTCCATCAGACATTTCGATGAATTTTTGTTCTTGGCGGTCTGAACAGACAAGCCCGGCAAAGACATAGCCTTCCCTGCCCTGCCAGATAACTTTCAGCCAGCCGCCGGTGATTCCTTCGACCGAACTCTGATTTTCTTCGTCAGCCCACATCAGCAGCTGAACTTCAGCTTTGAATGGAATGGTGCCCAGTTTTTTACCGGTAAGCGAAGGCTGGTCACGCAAACTTGCCCCCGATGGCGCGGAAATCACCCAGCAGTCTCCCTGATTCTGGGCATTAGACGGCAACGTGAAAGAAAAAACAAGCAGTAACAGCAGAAACCCGACCATTTTTTTCATAATTATTTCACCCATTTTTTTCAAAGCTTCCATCACCCTGGCAACTTTTTATGCCTTGGCGATCGCATCTTACCGTTCCCAAATTTTGGTTAATTTCAAATTTTTTTTTGAATAAATCACTAGGCTAACGACTCAGATCATATCCCATTATTCCATGATGGGCAAAGAGCTTACCTTTACCATCAGAAGAAAAAGCATTTAAATCTTCTCCCACTTTCTAACTGACTCAAAGATAAATATTTATGAAAAATTTTGCAATGTTTTCGACATAGAAAAGGGCCGCCGGTTAAGGCGGCCCGATGGCTTAATATAAGCCAGAAGAAATTGGGAGTGTGCTTCAACGCACTGATTGCATGCTTATTTTCCGGCCATCATTGCTTCGACGTCGGCTTTTACATCGCCGGTGGGCATGATGTTGAATTTTTCAACCAGCACTTTGGCGACATTGGGCGACAGGAAGGCGGGAAGGGTTGGGCCAAGGCGAATGCTCTTCACGCCCAGGAACAGGAGGGCAAGAAGAACGGCTACGGCTTTCTGTTCATACCAGCCGATATCGAAAGAAAGGGGCAGTTCATTGATATCTTTGAGGCCGAATACTTCTTTCAGCTTAAGTGCGATAACTGCCAGAGAATAGCTGTCGTTGCACTGACCGGCATCGAGAACGCGGGGAATGCCGCCGATATCGCCGAGCTGCAGCTTGTTATAGCGGTATTTGGCACAGCCGGCGGTGAGAATCACAGTTCCTTCGGGCAGGCCTTTTGCCACATCGGTGAAATATGATCGATTTGCATGACGACCATCACAGCCGGCCATTACGACGAATCTTTTGATTGCGCCGCTCTTAACAGCAGCAATGACTTTGTCGGCGAGGGCAAGAACCTGATTGTGGGCGAATCCGCCGACGATTTTGCCTTTTTCGATTTCCGTAGGTGGCTGACACTTTTTTGCCTGAGCGATAATTTCGCTGAAATCTTTCTGGCCGCCTTCTTTGCGGTCGGCGATGTGCTTAACTCCGGGGTAACCAGCATTGCCGGTGGTATAGATTCTGTCTTTGTAGGCATCTTTGACCGGAGTGATGCAGTTGGTGGTCATGAGAATCGGGCCATTGAAAGAAGCGAATTCTTCAGCCTGTTTCCACCAGGCGTTTCCGTAGTTTCCATGGAAGTGTTTGTATTTTTTGAATTCAGGGTAATAGTTTGCCGGCAGCATTTCGCTGTGGGTGTAGATGTCGATGCCGGCATCTTTGGTCTGTTCAAGCAATTCTTTGAAATCTTTGAGATCATGACCGGAAACCAGAATGCCAGGGCGGGTGCCGACACCAATGTTTACTTCGGTGATTTCGGGATTCCCATAGGTTGAGGTGTTGGCTTTATCAAGAAGAGCCATGGTGTTAACTGCCTGTTCGCCGCAAGCCATTACCAGACCGACCATTTCATCTACCGAAAGATTTCTGGTTGTAGAGGCCAGGGCTTTGACCATGAACTTGAAAATTTCCGGATTTTTGTGGCCAAGCACATAAGCGTGATCGGCATAAGCTGCAACACCCTTCAGGCCGTAAATCAGCAGTTCGCGGAGAGAGCGCACATCTTCGTTTTCAGTAGAAAGAACGCCCACCTTCAGAGCTTTGGCAAGATAGTCGGCTTTGCTGGCCGGTTTCCAGGTGGTGGCTTCAGAGAGGCCATCAACTTTTGCCCCGGCAGCAACCAGCTTCTTTTTAAGTTCGTCTCTGACTTCGATTGCTCGGTCAACCATTGCGTAGAATCTTGCATCGTCGAAATTGGCATTGGTAATGGTAGTGAAAAGAGCAGAGCAGATGAATTCGCCAAGTTGATCGGTAAGCAGGCCTTTTTGGGCAGCGATTTCACCCAGTTCGCCGATTCCCTTGAGAATGAATACAAGAAGGTCCTGAAGATTAGCGGTATCTGGCTGTTTACCGCAAACACCTTTTACTGAGCAACCTTTGCAGGCCGCGGTTTCCTGACACTGATAGCAAAACATAGACATAGAAATTCCTCCTGAATTAATTTTTCGTAAGTGTGGTTTGTGGTCTCAAATAGATCATTGAATTATATGTTTATTCACGATCTTATCATGATCAGCAACATTTTGAAAGCAGTGCCCGGAAGCACGGCATGGGGCACATTTGCCGGCATTACCAGTCCTTCACCGGCTTTTACCAGATGCACATTTTCACCAACCTGGAAACGGGCTTCACCTTCGATTACGTTTACCGTAGCATCATAGGGAGACTTATGCTCGCTGATGCCCTGTCCCTGGGCGATTGCAAACAGAGTCAAACTGCCTGCGGGCTTGTCAGTCAGTGTTTTACTGACAATCGAGCCATCGGCGAAGCTGACGAAATTTGCGAAATTAATAACCTGTTCAGTCTGCCATACTTGATTAGCCATGCTTATCTCCTTTTCTTCAGCCGTAAATTCTTCTGCTGCCGGTGATTTCACCTTCAAGACTCATAACAACTTCATCCACTGCCAACCCTTTGGGCTGTGATTTCTTTAAAGCCTCGCCGACAATTGCGGTCAACCCACCGCAGCATGGAACTTCCATGCGCAGAACTATCACTTTCGGAATCGAGTTCTGGGTAAAAATTCCTGCCAGCTTTTCAACGTAGCCTTCAGTTCGATCAAGTTTCGGGCAGGCAATCACTACTGAGCGGCCACGGATATAGCGCCAGTGAACATCGGGGCTGGTAACCGGAGAACAGGTGCTGAGAATTACCAGCTCACGTCCTTCAAAAAACGGGGCTTTCGGCGGAACCAGGTGCAATTGCAGCGGCCATTGGGAAATTTCAGATTTCATTATCACTGGCATGGCACCATCGGCAACCGGTGCGGCCGGGCGTTGAGCTGCGGCCATTCTGACCCTGCTTCCCGGGCATCCGCCGCCGGAATGCTTATGAGTAGTTACTTTCTGCTCATGCTCGGCATGGGCTTCGCGCATTTTTTTGACGCCATCTTCACCGCGAATGCCTTCAACATGCTTGATCGTGGCATCGAAATCGAATTCTTCCGACTCGCGCTCTTCGATTTTCAGGGCACCGGTCGGGCAGGTACCAATGCAGTCACCGAAGCCGTCGCAGAAGTTTTCCTTAACCAGCTTTGCTTTGCCGTCTACAATCTGCAGCGCGCCTTCGGCGCAACCGATAACACAGTTGCCGCAGCCGTTACAGAGATCTTCGTTGATAGTGATGATTTTTCTTCTGGCCATTTGCTTCGCTCCTTTTTGTTTTCGTTCTTACACTATTATTATGTGCAAAATGGCCAATCGATTCCTTGACTTAAGTCAAAAGAATGAAAAAAATCAGATTTTTTTTGTAAGTCTTATCAAATTATCTCCTGGAGCCATCTGTAAGTATTCTACCCGATCAAAGATGGCTTCAATAATAAAAAGTCCGAAACCGCCCTCTGGTAAATCCTCTATTGCTGGCAAAGAAGCGGGTTGAGGTTTAAATGAATCGCCATTATGCAGCAATTCAATCATTAAAACACAAGAATTATCTATTTCAGCTGAAATGGAAAAAGACCGCTGAGAATCTGAATGATTGGCATGAATAATTATGTTGCTGACCAGCTCGTTGAGCCCGATAATGATTTTCTGACAAAGCTCTTCTTCCAGGCCTGATTCGTTCAGAAATCCTTCAAAAAAGTCGCGAAAAGAGGGCAGAATGTCGAGGCTACAATTAAATGCCTGTTTAATTTTCTTCATGTCTGCACGAAAATTGCGCAACAGTCATCACCGGTGCAGTCAAACCCACGGCTGGAAACTTCATCGATTATTTCCTGTGGAGGCGGCATTGTTTCAGCCCGACTGATTTTTTGGGACACGACTTCGATCAGGTTTTCAATGCCAAACTGTTCATTATTGTTATCGCGTGCTTCAAACAGGCCATCAGTGTAAAGGAACAAGGTATCTCCCGGTTCGCTTTTCCAGCTGATCTGAGCTTTTTCAGTATAGCGTTGCGGATCGTTGAAAAAACCCAGTGGCAGTGTTCCATGAGTGCTTAAAGCATCGGCTTTAGACTTCCCTTTTCTTGAAAAAAGCGCTGGAACCGGATGTCCACAATTGCAAGCCAACCACAATTGATTGGAAGGATCATAAATCGCCACGAACATTGTAGCAAAGCAGTCGGTTTGCAGAACATGAGAGTTCATATATTCATTTAATTTTCTACAGATAGCGGCCGGGCCTTCGTGGTAAAAAGCCTGAACCAGGTCAGTGGCAGTCATTTTAAGGAGAGTTGATATGAGTGCCGAGCCCACTCCGTGGCCTGAAACATCGCCCAGATATACGCACAGGCGATTATCCGGCAAAATGATTGAATCATAGAAATCCCCGCCTATACTCCAGCAGGGCTGATATGCAAACCTGGTACGAAAGCCTTCGGTATTTTGCGGTACCGCATCGAGCAGCTTTTTCTGTAACTTTTCAGCCACTTTCAGTTCACTGGCCATTCTTTCTTTCCATGCGCTCAATTCCGCATTCTTCTCAGCAAGCTCTTTTAACAGTTCGGCTTTTCTGGCACGCAATTCATAGAATTCTAAAGCCTGGCGAAGAATCGCCTTCAGCTCTTTGACTTCAACCAAAGGTTTGGTTAAATACCTGAATACTTCGCCATTATTAATCGCCTCAATCACCAGATTGCTTTCAGATGTTCCGCTGAGAACCATTCTTACGGTTTCAGGGTATTTTTCCCGCACTTTCCTAAGCAGCTCAAGACCATTCATTTCAGGCATTCGAATATCAGAGACAATAACCTGAACCGGGGTATGCTCCAATATTTCCAGGGCTTCAGAAGCGCTGTTACAGAAAATCTTATTGAAATCTTCTCGAAGCAGATAACGCTCCAATGAAGAGAGAACGTTCTTTTCATCATCGACAAACAGAACCGTAGCAGTCATCATATCCCCTCCAGACCAGACTGCAACAATGGCAGCGAAAAGCAGAAAATTGCGCCACCATTGTCAGAATTTTGAACTTTTAAATTTCCGCCATGTTTATTTACCACAATGTCATAAGAAATACTCAAACCAAGTCCCGTTCCTTTTCCCGGTTCCTTGGTTGTGAAAAAAGGATCGAAAATTCGATTAATTATTTCAGCGGGAATGCCTGAGCCATTGTCGGCAATCTCACAAAAGACCGATTTGTGGTCAACCCAGGTTTTTATGGAAATAATCCCACGACCACTATCACCGAAAAAATCTTCAAGAGCTTGAGATGCATTAATAATCAAATTAAGCAACACCTGATTTATCTGGCCAGGATTGGCATTTATCATTGGCACATCTCCCAGCTCAAGTTTTAATTCTGCTTTGTGTTTATATGCATTGCGTGCAATAACAAGTGTTTGCTTTATACCTTCATTGAGGTTATATCTGGCAAAGCTTTCAGCCACATCCTGTCGGGCAAAATTACGCATACTGTTAACAATTTCAGTAATTCGTTTAAAACCATCTTTTGATTCTTCAAAAAGCTTTGGCAGGTCCTGCAAAACAAAATCAAGACTCATTTTCTGCTCTTTTTCTCTAATTCCTTCAAGAACTGAATGAAGCTGGGGATTGATTTCGAGCTGCCTTGAAGCACAATTTCTATATTCATTGAAAATCTCAACAAGCAATTCAAGATTTTCTTCGAGGGTAACAAAATTGGTTGCAACAAAACTTACCGGGTTGTTAATTTCATGGGCCAGGCCTGCAGCAAGCTGGCCGATTGAAACCATTTTGTCCTGAATGAAGAGCTGGGCCTGAACTTTCTGCAGCTCCTTAGTTCTTTGTTCAACCCTATTTTCAAGGGTGGCATTGAGTTCTCTCAGTTTCAATTCATCTATTTTTCGACGACTGGCATTAACCAGAACGGTAGAAAGAAGTTCAAGCGGAGAAACTTCTTCGTGGTCCCAGCGTTTTTTCGTTTTTACCGAATCAAAGCCGATAAAACCGTCGACTTCCCCCTGGTAAAACAGAGGAACAACCAGAATCGACTGAATGCCCTGCGGTTCAAGAATTTCCCGTTCTCCTATGGCATCTGGGGGCAATTCACTGAGACTGTTAAGCATAATTGGTTTAAGCTGCCGCATCTGTTCAGTCCACCACGGAAGCAAACTTGAGGGAACGTCCTGAAGATTTTCTATCTGTGGCTCAACACCCTCTGCACACCATTCGTAGGTATTTGAGCAGAATTCAAGGTTCTCTGAATATTTAAAAACGTAAACCCGATCCACCCCAAGCATTAAGCCGACTTTTTCAAGGGCATAATTGATTTTGTCATCGGTTTCTTCTGGTTTCAAATTAATAAACATTGTAGACAAACCCGCCATCAGAGTTTCAATGGCATCATGCCGACTCAATTTTTCTTCGAGCTTACGGGATTTGGAAACATCGCGGGCAACGGCATAAATTAAATTATCCATGGCCCTGGAACGCCATTCTATCCACTTATAACTGCCATCTTTGCAGCGATAACGATTGATAAAACTTGCTATGGACTTGCCATCAGCCAGAGCTTCAATCGCCAGAAGCGTTTCTTTTCGATCTTCCGGGTGAACAAATTCAAGAAACTGATGATTTTCAAGTTCAGCAATCTGATAGCCCAGACAATGTTTCCATTGTGGGTTAAGGCGAAGAAAATAACCATCCATGCTGGCTATACAAAGCATGTCAAGACTGTGGGCGAAATAGCGCTCCAGCTCTTCTGTAGTTTTTCTTAACTCAAGTTCGACCGACTTCAATCTGGTAATGTCTGAAACCATTCCGTCAATTCTTGTAGCCCGACCGCTCTCATCAAAAATCAGACGACAAAAATCATGAACCCAGGCAATCGTTTTGTCGGGCCTGATGATCCGGTATTCATTAAAAGACTTTCCGTCGCGATGCAAACGCTCAAAATTATTCTCGACCAGCTTGCGGTCATCTGGATGAATCATCTGCTGCCAGACCATAATATCGGCAAAGAAATCCTCAACCGGTCTTCCATAAAGCTTTTCAGCTGATGGGCTCAAAAAAAGCAACTGATAATCGGGCCAGGTTGCAGACCAGACAACGTCTTTCAGATTATTAAGAATGCTGACAAGGCGCGATTCGCTTTTTTTGAGCGCGATATCAGAAAGCTTTTTTTCGGTCACATCGCGGCCGGTTGATTGAATTTCGACCACCTTACCATCGGCAACAATTGCTGTGTCAGTCCACTCCTGCCAGCGAATCTCGCCATTTTCACTTATCACTTCATGTTCGTATGAATTGCTTATGTTTTCTGTACTCAGGCCGGCAATTTTTTCCAAAACCGCTTGTCTGGATGTTGGCGGAATGAATTCGATGAATTTTATGCCTAGCAGTTCTTTATCAGCTTTGCCGAGCATGCGACAGTAAGGCTGATTAACGAAAGTCAGGGTGGTATCCGGGAGAAAGCGACAAATCATTTCATGTTGGGTCTGAAGAACTGACGCGAGACGCTGTTCACTCTCATTCAGGCGGGCAGTCTGTTGTTCGATCAGCCTTTGCAGTTGTTCGCGGCGACAGACTGCCATGGCGGTTAAAATGGCAACAAGAGTAGTTAGAATAACCGAGGGCCAGATTGCCCAGAACATTTGCCAGATCCAGTTTGAAGCATCAACCAGGATTCCCATTGCCCCGATTACTCTGCCGGTGGAAGGCTCGATTATCGGAGAGTTAACGCTGAATACCCTGCCGCAGAAATTATTGAATGGTCCCTGGACGAAAGAAATTCTATGTTCGAAAAGATAACCCAGAAATTCTCTGGAGATTCCGTGAAATTCGGCATCTTCACCGACAGCGAAGTTTTTTTCACCAGGCTCACAACTGAAGCAGAAAGAACCCCTTGAAAAACCATTGCGGCCGATCAGATAGAAACATTTAAAATTCCTGTCGACCTTCAAAATACTTTTAACATGCCCCTGAAATGCAT
>JBMOKV010000210.1:0-2482 GCA_049325495.1 Candidatus Rifleibacteriota bacterium
TGAACTTTCAGCCATCTTCAATCTGCCGCTGCATCGCGAACCCTTGGGCGATGACGATGGAAACGGCAGAATTTCTGATGAAATCAAAGTGGAAATCGCCAACGAAGCCCTGTGCCCACGCTATGGCGCCAGGGTCGTAAAAGGCGTAAAAGTCGGGCCTTCACCCGAATGGCTTAAAGACCGACTGGAAAAAGCCGGCATCAGATCGATCAACAACGTTGTCGACATAACCAACTACATCATGCTTGATATCGGGCATCCCATGCATGCCTTCGATCTGAACCTGATTAACGGCAAAAAAATCATTGTTCGGCCCGCCCACAGCGATGAGAAGCTGAAAACCCTCGATGACCAGGTGCGCTCGCTTGACTCTTCGATGCTGGTTATTGCTGATGCACAGCGCCCCGTCGCCCTGGCAGGCGTAATGGGTGGTGCAGAATCTTCAGTCAGCGAAACAACAACCGACATTCTTCTTGAAGCCGCCAGCTTTCAACCCGTTTCCATAAGAAAAACCGCCAAAAGACTGGCAATGATGTCTGAATCCTCATATCGCTTCGAGCGCGGCACCAACATCGACAATATTCCCATAGCCCTTAATGAAGCCGCCAGACTGCTGAAAGAAATAGCCGGCGGCACCCCGGTTAAAGGCATCTTCGATGCTTACCCGAAGCAGGAAATTCTTAAGCAGATCAGGGTAAGAACCCGAAGAGTAAACAAACTTATCGGTATCAATCTCACTCCGTCACAGATTGAAACTTATCTTCTGCGCCTCAAACTCGAAGCTCGACGAGAAGGCGAAGACCTTATCGTCAGCGTTCCCCCTTACCGACACGACATCGAGATTGAAGCCGACCTGATCGAAGAAGTGGCCAGAATGTACGGCTACAACAATATTCCCGAAACCCTGCCGGCAATCACTTCAGTCCTCAAGCTGCCAACCCCACTTCAGAAGCTGGAAAACCGAGTCAAACAGCACATGGTATCACTGGGTTTCAACCAGATCATCAGCTACAGCTTTATTCCATCAAGCATCGATCAGGCTTTCCGTGAGAAGAAACCTCTGCTTCTGAAAAACCCACTGTCCGAAGATCAATCGGCAATGCGAACCAGCCTCAAATGGGGCATGTATGATGCACTTCGCCGAAACATTTTAAACGATGAATTTAATTTGAAGTTTTTTGAAATGGGCAGGGTATTTCATCCGACCGCAGGCGAAATAAGCGAAGAGCATTCACGGCTTTGTCTTGGATTTTCCGGCTCTTTCAACAATTTCGACTGGCGTCGCAGCGCTGAACCGTTCGATCTTTTCACGGTTAAGGGCATTATTCAAAATATCGGCGAGCTGTTTGGCTATCGCTTCAAATTTGCACCCGGCAGTTGCAGCGTTCTGCATCCCGCCCTGCAAATGGAAGTCAGCTGTGAAAAAACCATAATTGGCCAGTTTGGCCAGTTACATCCCAATTTCCTCGATAACCGGAAAATGCCGAAAAACATTTTCATTGCTGAACTTGACCTTGGACTGTTGGCCCAGAAAACCGTCGCCATCAACAGAATGACGCCTATTCCAGAACTGCCGGCCATTAGAAGAGATCTTGCTCTCATGGTTCCTGCCACCGCAAATCACCGGGATATCAGCAAAATCATCACCGATGAAGCAAAAACCCTGCTCGAAGAACATTATCTGTTCGACATCTACCAGGGAAAAGGTATTGCAGAGGGCTGCAGATCAATGGCATATTCTCTGACTTTCAGAGATCCCCAGAAAACCCTGACCGATGAGCAGATTCAGCCTATCATTGACAAGATTGTCAACAAACTTGATAAAGACCTGGGAGTGAAGTTAAGATAAAGATCGAGGTATCTGATGAATTCTCTCTACGCGTTGATTGCTGACCCGGAATGGGCAGAGATTCTTACGCTGCTGACTGTCGGCGGCATTGCTCTGGCATGGCTTTCCTTCATCTGGGGAAATGCCAAACAGCAGAATATTCGACTCACGACTTTCGACTGGGGATGCATTTATGCCTTAGGTTTCGTAACCTTCATGTGCGGGGTAATCATTCTTGGCAACTTCATTGTCCCGGCCAACGCAAAGAGTCTGCTTGAAACACTTCATCTTGACGGCATTCTCAGATATCTTACAGTTCGATTTCAAACCCTGCTCTTAAGCCTTTTAAGACCACTTTTGTAAAAAAGAACCGGTTAAAAAACAAACCAGATTTTTTCTGGTTTGTTTTTTTTTGAATCCACTTCTTTTTGTTTTCGTTTAGAATGCAAATACCATGGGAGGAATTTTATGAATAAATGTCTGTTGATGTTTCTGCTTGTTTTTTCATGTTTGTTTTTTACCGCCGGCGAAGTAATGGCCGATGGCATGATTTTCCCAATCGACCCGGAAGAAAGAATGAGGCCTGTGATAATTTTTTCTCCTCCGGTCCGGCCCACCGAAAACTTCACTGTTCCCCTTTCGGTCAACAAGCAT
>JBMOKV010000211.1:0-2468 GCA_049325495.1 Candidatus Rifleibacteriota bacterium
TGCTTCCATCGGCCTTCGAACCACCAGCTCTTTTTCGGGCTTGAAAAAGCCAAGGATGAAAACCGCCACGATCATTGACAGCACATATTCGACCATGCAGGCGAATCCGGCGAATACCCCGAATACCCGCAGAACAGCAAGAGAACTGGCGGTAAGAGCGAAAAAGCCACAGGTGTTGGTCAAAGAGGTGAACAGACAGGGCGACAAAACCTCATTGAACACATAAATCAGGCCATGTTCATGATCTTCACGCACCCTGGCCGAATTAAAACAGAAATTGTTGTAAACATAGGCCACGTCTGAAACAGACAGAATCATCATCAAGGTCGGCAGAACCACGGTTACCATGTTGAAATTCTGCCCGGCAGCACCATAAGCGCCAAGAAAAGCCATGCCGCTGAAGAACATGGCCCCGAGAACCATCATCAGAAAGATCCATGAACGATAAAGAACAAAAACCAGGGTAGCGATAACCGCATAGGCAACCGCATTAAAAATGGCACCATCTCTGATACTCAGCTGGTTGAGCTCATCATACATCACGCCCATTCCCGCGAGACGATAGTTAAACCCGACAAGCTTGCTCTTCATGGCTTCAATAATGGCCGGACGCCGGACATCCATATCGGGAGTGTTGACCGGTTCTGCAATTATTATTGCCCAGGTCGAACTTGCATTTTGCAGCAAGCGCCGTTTGAACGGGTCATCCATGAAACGGGTTTTGATTTTTTCCGCATCGGCTTCGTCTTTTACCGGGCCCTGCATCAGGTCTTCAATGATCATCGTTTCACCATCGGGCTCAAGACCGATATATGGAGCCAGACCGACACTGACAACCCGTTTGAAATTGTGTTTGTCGTCTTCTATGGCTTTTGATGCATGATAAACCGCATTCAGCATGGCCGGCGAAAACATGCCATCTCGCTGACAATCAACCATCGCAAGAATTATTTCATCGTTGCCGTATTTTTCCTTGAATTCACGATAGGCAGTCAGAGCCGGATCACCTTCGAGAAACCACAGCTCAAGACTGTTGTCTATGCGAATGGTCTGAGCGAAGTACAGACCACCGACCACGACAATAGTCATCAGCGCAAACAACAGCTTGCGCCGGGTAACCAGCAGAGTTGCAAACGCCCGGAACCACGAATCAGCGAATCTGGTACCGCTCATAGTTTTATCAGGCCCTCGATATTATTTTTACTACGCCAGTGGTGCCGTCTAGTTCAACCACATCTCCGGTTTTTACTTTTTTGGTTACTCCGGTCGCACCCACAACCGCAGGCAAACCAAGCTCGCGTGCCACAATAACCGAATGAGACAGCATCGAGCCGCGTTCGATCAGCAGGGCTGAAGCGGTAGCAAACAACGGAACCCAGCCTGGATCAGTGCGGGCCGCCACCAGAATTTCGCCATTCAACGACATATCGTCACTGGGGTTGAGAATTACTTTCACCTTGCCGGTTACTTTGCCTGAGCAGCCCCCGATACCCCGAATGATATTGGGATCATCATCTTCAATCGCAGCCAGCATGCCTCTTGTAAGGTCGTTGCAATAAGTGATGCCGGTGGTTTCAATGCGGTCAGGCAATTCATCCATTTTTTTGTATTCTTCGAATTCAGCCCGGCGCAAAGCGGCAAGCTCGCGCAGTTTCTGGCTGCGAGCCGTACCGACTATGTATTCAAGGGTTTCCTGCATGGTCAGGTAGAAAATGTCATCAACCTGGTCGAGCAGGCCACGTTCGACGAAACGGCGCCCAAAAGCCTTGTAAATCCGGCTGACGATACCATACATCTTGGTTCTGGCAAAGCGCTGGTATTCGCGCACCGCCATTGCCTTCTTGGCCCAGTTGGCCACGAACATCAACACATCGATTTTCTTGATATACCACAGAATCGTATCTTCGCCCAGCATAGAACGAACCTTGCGTTCTGCTTCTTCGCGCACCAGTCGCTCTTTATCACCCACATTATCTTCTTCGGGTAAGGTCGCGGCAGAGTAGTTTTTCAGCATGTCGAACAGAAATTCAGGGCGCTCGTTCATCGAAGGTTCTTCGAGTTTGAGTTCGCACATGGCTCGGTAGCCGTATTTCTCAAGGTAATCAGCAACCTGGCGGCCAAGGTCAACCCAGCCGGCGGGCTTGCTGTTATCTGGAACCGGAATAAATATTTGTTTGAGTTCTGATGCCGACTTCTTGCTGAACATCTCTTTGAGCTCAGCATCAGCTGATATGAAGCGTGCCATTTTCTGAATATTGCGAAGAGGCAGCGTGCTTTCAACATTGCCCTGCCCTGCCAGCAGATCGTTCTTCAGCGCCGGGTCTTCATTGAGGTTCCATTTTTTCATCAGCATATCGAGGACGCCGTAAAAAATCATGGCCATGAAATCGTTGATAATCGGCGCTTTCCAGTTGGCCAGAACGGTGTTGTCAAGCTCGTTGAAAATTTCGACAAGCTTGTGTGCAGGT
>JBMOKV010000212.1:0-2450 GCA_049325495.1 Candidatus Rifleibacteriota bacterium
CTGATTTCGGCATCCTGCCATGAAATTACCGGTGCCGGCAAATTTTGAAAGAGAACCTGGTCGCCATTTTGCCCGGTTCCCAGTTTCTGCCCGGAAATTATGACTTCTCTTCCAGGCCATCCATCTGAATTGTCAATGCCTGAAACTTTTGCTACCGAAAAATTCAGGGCAGGGCTTCGAACTCCCTGAACGCTTACTTTCAGCTGAAAATCGCCGCTTATGGAAGTGGGAAGTATCAGATTGATTTCTTCATCAGTCCATTTTGAAAAGCTGGTTAAAGCGGTTTCGTCAAGAAGAACAAAACCGGTATTGGTGCCAAAACCATGGCCTTTGATAGTTAAAGTCGAACCGGCGGGTCGTCTTGAATGAGAAATGGAAGTCAGACCAAGAACGGTAAGCAGGGTTGAATTGCTGTAATTGCCTGTTTTAACCACCTTTACGTCTGCCGGCTTTGCAGATGGCGGGATTTTAAATTTAATCTGCTGATTGGACCAGCTTAGAATTTCAGCGCTCGCTTCACCAACTTTGAGAACGGAACTCCCCTGCTCAGATCCGAAGCCGGTGCCTGAAACCGTTACTTCATTGCCGGCAATCGCAAGGGTGGGGGTCATTTGCGTAATTCCCACAACATCGAGACTTCCCAGGGTTATGGTAAGCTGCTGAACTGTGGCGGTCAGCTCACCGGTTACTGCATCGGCAGGTACCTGAACGATAATCTTGCCATCAGACCAGGAATTGACCGGAGCATTTGCCGGACCTGCGAATTTAATCACAGAATTCCCCTGTTGATCGCCAAAACCTTCTCCGGTGATCGTCAACTGGGCGCCATGCCGGGTTGCGCTTTCAGAAATGCTGAAAAGTCTGGTAACCTTGAAAAAGCCCACTGATCTTGTTTTGTCGCCGGTAATAATACTTACGATACCAGCGGTTGCATTTTCCGGGATACTGGCGACCACCAGTTCGTCAGCCCATGATTGTATAGTGGCGTTAACGCCATTGATAACCACGCGTGCGCCGTTCGGGGCAGAGTTGCCAAAGCCATTTCCTGAAATATTAATAACAGTCCCCGGGGGGCCGAAGGTCGGCGAAATACTCATTGAGCTGTCGATTACATTGAAAATCCCGGCTGATTTTTCCCCATTGGGAGTATTGAGCAGAAGAATTCCGGTTGCTGCTCCTGCTGGTACTTCGGTGATTATTTCCTGGTCAGTGCAACTGTGAATAACACCAGAGATGCCATTGAAGCTGATCTGAATTTTACTTTTGTCAGTGCCAAAGCCAGAGCCTTTGATGGTAATTCGTGTTTCATGGGTGGCGGCAGCGGGAGTGACTGAATCGATACGAAGAACCTGAGTTTTTAACCCGCCAACCGCAATTCCAAGTTCAACCTGGCCGGTGGCACCTCTGGAATCAGTTACGCTGGCGGAAATGGTGGCTAAACCAGCTGTGTTCGGGGCGGTCCAGTAAATTTCAAGTGGATTCGAAGTTTCTTCAATGGTGCCTGCAGTTTTCGACCAGATTGGTTTGAACTGATCGGATTTCAACTCATCGGGATCGATTACCTGCAGACGCAGCAGAATTCTTTCTGCCGGTGAGGTTTGAGATGGAACCTGTGAAAAATAGGGGACCGGTGCAAAATTGGGTTCACTGTTATCTGACAACGTAATTTCAAGTTTGATCTGGTTGTTTTCAGATTTGATAACCGGGAGTTCTATTTCGTAATCACGGAACCCCGGAGCCATAATCAGAAGTTTTTCTTTGTCTGCAGACTCGGGAAGGGGAGGGGAGGTAAAATATCCATTTGAATCAGTTGAAAACTCGATGCCCCATAATCGAATTCTGGCATTTTGCACTGGCTGACCAGCCTGGTTTTGCAATACACCGGAAATCGAATAGATACCTTTGGAAAGCTGAAGATCATTCAGCTGCCTGGCCGGTTCTCCAGGATTGATGACAATCGGCTCAGACCGGTAAAGATAAAGTTCCTGACCTGCGGCTATGTCATAGCGGCAGACTACTCTCTGAGCTACTGAAAAGGGAACATTCGTCAGAGTGAAAAAACCATTTTCGTCTGTAAGACTGGTATTATCAGGCGAATTTTCGAGCCATACCAGAGCACGTGGAACTACGGTGGCCGAACCGGCCTGGGCCCGCAGACCAATGCGCAGATCAGCTGGAGCCGTTACCCGACCGGAGAAAATGCCGCCGCCTCCAGTTACGGCAACCCCTGTTCCGCCGGATCCACCTGAGCCGCCCCCGCAGGCGAGCAAAAAAAGGCAAATGCCAGCCAATGAAACAAGGCAAAAGAACCTTTGTCGGCTCAAAAAAATCAGTTTCACTTATTAGACCAGTCCTGATCGAAGAAGATGCATGACATTCCCGGCAATTCTTTGCGAAGATTTTTGCCATTGAGTTCCCAGGGAACCTTTTCCTCTTTATTGTCTTTCTTA
>JBMOKV010000213.1:0-2450 GCA_049325495.1 Candidatus Rifleibacteriota bacterium
CCGATGATCGTCTGCAACGTTTCTTTTCAAAGAATAAAATCAATTGTAACGAAAACCAATAGAAAGTTCGAAATAAATAAAGTATGGTTCGAACTTTTAAGAGCTAAATCTTCTGTCTGGTCAGAAGGCGCCTGGGAAGTCACTGGCAAAACCTATGAAATCCTGCAGGAACCGACTGGTGAAGCCGTTGTGACTGGAATCGAAGGGGCTTGAAATTCTGGAGGTCATTGAATGTGTAAACGCGGTGTCCTGGTAAATTTGAAACCGGGTCTGTTTACAATCCTTCTGGTTCTCACTCTGATAGCTATAGCCGAACCGGGGGCATGTCGCCCCCGGTTTATCTATTTAAACGAAAAAACAGACTATAGCAGCATTTCCGAGGATCTAGCCGATACCGTCGGCAACAGAAGAGGCGTAAAGGCAATTCTTTCTGAAGGGCAGCTTCGAGTCAACAAACTTTTGAGCTACCTTCCCAACAGCGTTCCGGCTGTGGCTGCCGGTGGTGTATTCGCCGATCTGAGCGACGAGCAGTTTGATGCTCTTCGTAAAATTGATCCGGCAATCGAAAGCAGCGATTATCACGAAGCCGAACTGGAAGCATTGAGCACGATCAACGAATCGACCACCCAGCGCAACCAGCTCTGGAACTTCAACCTCAGCGGCGTAAACCTGATGAAACAGTTTTACAGCGCCAGCGGCGAAAATCGGACGCTCGCCGTGATTTCACTAGATTACCCCTACGGGCACACTTCTCTTCAAGGCAAAGTAAAAAATTACAAACTTTTTGGTCAGCCGGTAGTTACCCGTGGTCTCAAAGACCTGTATCTTGTTCATCCACTTGGAATTATCGCCGCCCAGGAAGAAACGATGTATGAAGGCATTGCCCCGAAATGCAACGTTATTCTGGCCCAGATTTCCCAGAAAGCGGTCAAAACCACCACTCTTCTTGAAGCGATTGAGTGGCTGCTTACCCTCGAAACCCCGCCCGATGCTATTCTTTTCTGCACCGATTTCGGCACAGCTGCTCCCCTGGCAATTCAGCGGGCCCTTTTCGCATGCCGAAATGCCGGCATCATTCCAATTTTACCGGCAGGAAACAATCCCAACAGCATCAGCGGCATGGCAGCGTTACCCTGCTGCATAACCGTTGGCGCAATCGACCAGTGGAAACAACGGTCGCTCTTTTCAGGAGCAGGCCCCGTCGTTTTTCAAGGGCCGAATATAATGAAACCCGATTGTGTCGAACCGGGTTCAAATGTTCTTGGCCCCACCGATACCATTGAATACAAGTTCGGCAGCGGCACACTTCAGGCCGCCGCCCATTTCGCAGGAATCTACCTGCAGGTAAAACAGGTCGTTCCTCCCGAAACTGATCCGGAAACAATTGTTTCGGCGCTTCTTACCAAAACTACCGATATCGGTGCTGCAGGCGCTGACAATGAAACTGGTTTCGGTCTGCCGGAACCTGCCGCCGCTGTCACTCACATTCTTTATCCACCCGAGGAAGAAGAAGCCCACTGATTTTAAAATTTTGTTTAACTCACCGAAGTTAAATCAAAAACCGGTCACTTCGACCCTGAAGATACGCAGGGCTCAGTGACCGGTTTTTTTTCGATCAAAATTCCACAACAGCTTCTGGCCCAATTACCCAATCGTAAATTATTAGACCTCTCCCATTAAAAAAAACTGTCACCGCAATCTGAAACGGGCCGACACATTGGTCGGCCCCTACCAATTTTTCAACTGTGATCCTGAAACAAGGGGTGCAAAACTCAATCTGGCTTGAATTTTACGATAAAAAAAGGCACAAAAGCTTTTGACTTTTGTGCCTTTTTGCCAGGCTTTGCTTATTTTTCGGAGAACAGAATGCGGTTGCCACCCTGCTTTTGGGCTTCGCCCAGCAGAATTTCAGCCTCTTCGATAAACTGACCAAGATTCATGTTGATCTTGAACTGGGTAATCGACATGCTTACCGAAACCTTCTGCTCTTCATCACGGTTTTTGACAACCAGCTGTCTTACATTCTCAAGAATCTTTTCGGCAGCGGTCTTTGCACCATCAGCGGTGGTGTCGGGAAGAATGATGGTAAATTTGTCGCCTTCAAAACGGCAGGGCAGATCGTTGAACCTGATCACCCGCTTGATGGTGGCTCCGATTTTTACCAGAATATTGTCTTTGAAATTGGCTCCGTAGCTGTCCATGAGCTTATCGATATTGTCGATACCGACCATGATGATGGAGAGCGGAGATTTTACCCGGCGCAATCTCGAAACTTCCTGGGAAAGGCGCATTTTGAAATAATGATTGGTGTACAACCGGGTCAGGCCATCGGTAATACCGCGTTTGTAAAGATTGGCATTCTTCAGGGCGATGCCAAGCTGACTGCAGATCAGTTGTGCCAGTTCGAAATCTCTTTCGGAAAGAGCATTGCTGCCCCCTTTATCCGTAAG